>DCIN01000083.1:16061-45707 GCA_002315815.1 Bacteroidales bacterium UBA1725
GATGAAGAATGTTTATTTCATAGGCATAGGAGGGATAGGAATGAGTGCTCTGGCACGCAGTTTCAAATCGAAGGGATATGAAGTGTCAGGCTATGACAGGACTCCTACAGAACTCACTCGACAGCTTGAGAGCGAAGGCATTCCCGTCCATTACGAGGATGACCCTTCACAAATCCCGGCAGACAGGAACGAAACTCTGGTCATCTACACCCCCGCCGTTCCTGAATCACTGCGCGAACTCAGACAGGTCCAAGACTCCGGCTACCGGGTGGTCAAAAGGTCACGCGCCCTGGGAGAGCTGACTGAAGGACAACGTTGCATCGCCGTGGCCGGAACACACGGCAAAACTACGACTTCCACCCTCATCGCGCACATTCTCACCGACAGTGCTGAAGGTTGCACTGCTTTTCTGGGAGGTATTTCCAAAAATTACGGCACCAACGTGCTGATGAGCCCCAATGACGTGGTGGTTGCCGAGGCTGACGAATTCGATCGTTCTTTCCTCCAGCTTCACCCCGAAACAGCAGTCATCACAGCTATGGATGCCGATCATCTGGACATCTACGGAGACCTAGAGCACGTGCACGAGGCATTCAGACAATTTGCATCCCAGGTCAGCGGAACACTGATTCTCAAATACGGACTTCCTGTCAGCGGCAAGGATACGGGAGCAAGGATACTGAGCTACCACTCCGAAAGGACTGAGGCCGATTTTCACGCCGAAAATGTCAGGTTGGGAGATGACGGATTTCACACCTTCGATCTGGTCCATCCATCAGGAGTAATCAAGGATATCAGGCCCGGTGCCCCCGGATGGCTCAACGTCGAGAACAGCATAGCCGCTGCCGCAGCCTGTCTGTGCCACGGCTGCAAGCCAGAAGACATCAGAAAGGCCATAGGCTGTTTCATAGGGGTCAGGAGAAGGCTTGATTTGCATCTTAACAGTCCGTCGCTGAGCTACCTGGACGATTATGCCCATCACCCTGCAGAACTTGCTACGGCCATTGCCTCCATAAGGCAGATGTTCCCGGGACGCAGGCTCACCGCAGTGTTCCAGCCGCATCTTTACACGCGCACAAGAGATTTCGCCGATGAATTTGCGGCGGCGTTGAGTGCGGTGGACAAGCTCATACTTCTGGACATATATCCGGCTAGAGAGGAGCCCATACCGGGAGTCAGTTCACGTATGATACTGGATAAGGTCACCGCAAAGGAAAAAGTGCTTACAGACAAGGATAGTCTGATGGAACTGCTTGCCGGAGAGAAAATCGACATACTCGCCACCTTCGGGGCAGGCGACATAGATAAATACGTAAAACCTATTACCTTATTGCTCAAACCGAGAATCTGATGTCCAAAATCGCAAGATACTCCGTCTCATCTCTGCTCGCAGCCGCACTTGGGGTTGTGATTGCAGTGATTCTTCAGCGTACAAGAGAGGAGCACTCAGCACTCAGTTGCGAGAGACTGGAAGTGAATTTCACTGACAGTCTGCATTTCGTAACCGAAAGCGATGTGAGGGGATATCTTGACGAGGACTTCGGCATTATCGTCGGGGAGAGGCTGGACAGCTTGAGACTGGCGCGAATCGAGGAGGTTCTTGAGTCAAAAAGCGCTGTCAGCACCGCCGAGGCCTGGACAGGAGCAGACGGTGTCCTTCATCTGGACATCACTCAGAGGGCTCCTGTCCTGCGCTTCCAGGAAGGAGAAAGAGGATTCTACATCGATGCTCAAGCCAATGTATTCCCTCTCCACAAATACTATGTGGCACCTGTGCCTCTTGTGCGGGGAAAAATTCCTCTGGCCCTGACCGGCAGTTTCAAGGGGGAGGCTCCCCCCGAATACAGAGAACTGCTCGACGGAATGCTGGCTATCGATTCATTCATCAGAAAATCAAGGAGATGGAGAGGCAGAATCACTGGAATTGAGATAGCCCCGGACGGAGACATAGTCTTCAGAACATCACTGGGAGACGAGGCCATAGTGTTCGGGGACACACATTCGGTGAAAGAGAAATTTTCAAGAATGGAGAAATACTTCAATCTGATACGCCCGTCCGTGGAGGATGGACGTTACAACAAAGTGACGGTAAAATACAAATCACAGGTGATATGCAAGAAAGATATATAGTGACTGCCGATTTGGGCACCAGCAAGACGGCGCTCTGCGTAACAAGTGTTTCCGATGGAAACGCCCAGATTGTGTACTACGGAGAAAGTCCATCGGACGGAATCCGTTACAACCGCGTGTTCAACCCCACAAGGGCGGCCGAAGCTCTGGGGAAAGCAATAGAGAAGGCCCAGAACGAACTGGATATCAATATAAACCAGCTGGTAATCGGTCTGCCGCGCTATGGAGTGCGTCAGGAAGTTGCAGAAGCGGAGGTTCAGCGCAGTGAGCCTATGTCCTGCATAGAGTTGGAGGAAGTGGAGGAAATCAAGAACATTGCTTTGGACACTTACCCGCTCAAGGACAGCTCCAGAGAAGAAATCTACGGAGCCGTGCCCCAGTCATTCACAGCCGGTGAACTCTTCCATCAGAGCGAAGAGGACATAGTGGGATCTCCGGCGGAAAGTCTGACAGGCAACTTCAAGGTGTTCATAGGCAGCAAGAGAGCCGTCACGAACATTGACATTATGCTGAACAAGCTCAAGATAGCACCTGCCCGCAAGCTGTTCGTCCCCCAGATGCTGGGAGAGGCCGTTCTCACCGACGAAGAAAAAGACAACGGGGTGGCTCTGATAGAGATGGGAGCGGGCGTAACATCGGTTTCGATATACAAGGGGAGGATACTTCGCTATTATGCAGCATTGCCATTCGGTGCCGGAAACGTCACGGCCGACATCAAGAGCGAATGCGGCTTCAAGGAAAGTCTGGCGGAGAACATCAAACTGGGATTCGGAGCCTGCATACCCGAGAAAATACCCAGTCTGGGAGAGAAAACGCTTCAGATAAACAACGATGAAACAGGAACTTACGAGCATCTTTCAATTAAATACCTAGCCGAAATCATCGACTGCAGAGTGAGAGAGATATTGGAGGGGGTACTTTTCCTTGTACAGGAAAGCGGATATGCAGACAAGCTCAGGAACGGAATAGTACTCACAGGAGGCGGAGCTGACCTCGCCAACATCTCCAATCTGATGAAGGATATGTCGGGGTACAATGTCAGAACAGGATACCCGAGATCCAGATTCATAAGCACTTCCGGATGCCCCGGGATATCTGAAACCTCCGCAGCCGCCACAGTTGCAATGCTGCTTGCGGTGAAGGATGACGGAAGACTGAACTGCGCATATACTGCTGAAGAGGCTGCAGAAAAGGCAGCAGAAGAAGCCGATGCCGGAGCAGATGCAGGAACAGTTGGCGGAGCATATATGGAACAGGATTTCACCGACACTGTCTTTGCGTCCAGAACGGAACAGCAGCAGAACGCTTCCGCGAGGAAGAAGGATTCCAAAGCAAAGGTGGAAGGAAAGAAGAAAGAAAAAGAGCAGACGGCAAAGCAGAAAACCACCATCTGGAAAAAAGTAGGGGAAGGTCTGACCAGTTTGTTCGATGATATGACAGAAGAAAACGAGAATCAGGAGGAACAGTTATGATAGACGAAAGCACCATTGAGATAGTACCCGAGAAATGGGTATCCACCGACAAGATGATAAAAGTTCTTGGTGTCGGTGGCGGCGGGTGCAACGCCGTCAATACAATGTACCGTGAAGGAATAGAAGGATGCAGCTTCGTTGTCTGCAACACAGACTCTATGGCACTGCGAAACAGTCCGGTACCAGTGAAGATTCAGATGGGAGCGGGACTTGGAGCAGGAACAGATCCCATCAAGGGACGCAATGCCGCCCTTTCGAGCCAGAACGAGATTTCAGCCGCCATACTCGACGGCCATACCAAAATGCTCTTCGTCACGGCCGGAATGGGAGGAGGAACCGGTACGGGAGCCACCCCCGTCATCGCAAAGATGGCCAAAGACAACGGAATCCTCACGGTGGCCGTGGTGACTCTGCCCTTCAGGAACGAGGGCAACAAAGCGCTTTCCCGAGCTCTGGACGGAATACACGAACTTGAGAAGAACGTGGATTCACTCCTGATCATCAACAACGAAAAGCTCTACGAGTACTTTGGTGACCAGTTGATACACAATGCCTTTCCCAAGGCCGACGAAGTGCTGTCCACTGCCGTCAGGGGCATAGTGGAGATAATCGAGAAGCCCGGCTACATCAATGTGGACTTCGAGGATGTCAAGACTATGATGAAAGACAGCGGAATGGCATTGATGGGTTATGGCACAGGCAGCGGCCCCAACCGTATAGACCAGGCCGTAGAGGAGGCCTTCAAATCCCCTCTTCTGAACGATTTCGATCTGAAGACAGCAAAGAACGTACTGGTGAACATAACCGGAGGCAAGAATGACAAAGGCCTGACAATGGATGATATGAACTCAATCAACTCCAGGATTGATTCATACACCGGAGGAGCCAACAACTTCAAGCGCGGTCTGATATGGGACGAGGATCCCGCCACAGGAGATACAATTCACATAACATCGATAGTCACCGGGCTCAAGTTCAAGGATGTGATAGGTCCAGTAACCGAAATCGGGGACTACATTATGATAAACCGCGACTATGTCTATGACAAATCCCAGACGGCAAGCAGCGAAGGCATTCAGGTCTGCGGAACTCCATTCTCCACTCACATAGGATACAACACTAAGGACAATGTCCGGGCCTTCCATATCGATCCCGACAATCCTCCTGCAGTGATAAGAGCCAGAGCTGACGAAGAATTGGCCGAATTGGAAAACAATCCTGCAATCAGAAGAATACAGAAAAAATAAACGTAAGAATACACAACAAAATAATGAGAAGGACAAGAGTAAGATTCGCGCCGTCGCCCACCGGCCCTCTCCATATTGGAGGAGTTCGTACGGCACTTTACAACTACCTCTATGCCAAGCAGAACGGAGGAGATTTCATAATCAGGATAGAAGATACCGACTCCCACCGCTTCGTACCTGGAGCTGAGCAGTACATAATAGACTCGCTTCGCTGGTGTGGAATAATACCCGATGAAGGGGTCGACAGCGAAGGCAAAGTGGTGGAAGTTCCATCAGAAAGACACCCGCACGCACCATACAGGCAGAGCCAGAGACGAGGAATATACCGCAAGTACGCCGAGCAGCTTGTCAATGACGGACGGGCATATTACGCATTCGACACTCCCGAGGAGCTGGAAGCCGCCCGCAGTGCCGCCGAAGCCAAAGGACGCACTTTCATATATGGCCACGAGAGCCGGAAAACCCTGCGCAACTCACTTACACTCAGTAAAGAGGAAACGGCAAGGTTGCTTGTGGAGAGAAACGACTGGACAGTGCGTTTCAAGATGCCGGAGAACAGCATAGTGGCGATGGATGATCTCATACGCGGACACATAGAGGTGAACAGCTCGACCCTTGATGACAAGGTGCTGTGGAAAAGGGCCGACGAACTTCCCACCTACCATCTTGCCAACATAGTGGATGACCATCTGATGGAAATCACCGAAGTAATCAGAGGAGAGGAATGGCTTCCTTCATTGCCGTTGCATTACCTTCTGTATCAAGCATTCGGCTGGCAGGACACTATGCCCCGGTTCGCACATCTCTCCCTGCTTCTGAAGCCCGTGGGCAACGGAAAGTTGAGCAAGAGAGACGGAGACAAGATGGGATTCCCGGTCTTTCCCCTGCGTTGGGTAAACCCCGAAGGAGAGGTTTCAAGAGGCTACCGCGAGGACGGCTATTTCCCGGAGGCTTTCGTGAATATGCTGGCTATGCTGGGATGGAACCCGGGCACCGAGCAGGAAATCTTCTCTATGGATGAATTGATTCAAGCCTTCTCTATGGACAAGGTCCAGAAGGCCGGAGCCAAGTTCAACCCCGACAAGGCCAAATGGTATAACAAGGAATACCTCAGGATGAAGAGCGATGCTGAACTCGCGGAACTGTTCATACCTGTACTGCGCGAACACGGAGTGGAAGCTGATAAAGACTACATAATCAGAGTAGTGGCGCTCATAAGGGAAAGAGCATCCTTCGTGAAGGATTTCTGGGACATATCCAGCTGCCTTTTCACAGCTCCCGAAGAGTACAACACCAAGGACGTGGAGAAGTTCTGGAAGCAGGAAATTTACAGCAATGCATTCAAAGCCTGCGGCGAATGCAGGACCGGAGAGGAGCTTGAGGAGTACATACGCTCAAATGAACTTCCTATGGGCAAACTGATGAACTGCACCAGACTCGTGCTGACGGGTGCTGCCAGCGGCCTCGGCATCTCCGACATAATGGCGCTCATTGGCCACGATGAAGTGATGACAAGATGGGAGAAAGCACTCAATACTTTGTCCACTGACTAGTCAGGGAGGCTGTTACTCCAATCCAACAGACAACAGATTCACAGCTTCCTCAATGGAAAATGCGTCTTCGATACGGAAGCCGCCGTTTTCCGTTCTGCGCAGAGAACTGAGAAAGGCCCCGCTGCCGACGGCTTCGCCCAGATCTCTGGCCAATGCACGGATGTATGTGCCCTTGCTGCAAGAAACCCTGAGCATTGCGGTGGGGAGGCTGAAGCCGGACAAATCCGTTACGTTGATTCTGGAACGGCTGTCTTCACGCTGATGTTCCGGAAGAATTGGAGGATTGTTGAAGAAGGAAAGAATCTCGAGATCGTATATGTTGATTCTATTTGCGGAAAGCACACCGGAAGCATCCACGGACTCACCCTGACGGAAGAGTTTTCTGGCAGTCTCGTATGCCCGCACACCATCCACCGACTTGGCGCTGAAGAGAGGAGCGATCTGGTCCTGTTCACCTATGAATGACGGAAGAACATCCCTCAGGAGGGTCTCGTTCACGGGCTGAGGAGAGGACAGAATCTCGACAGGCTTTTCAAGGTCGTAGGATGCCGTGACAGCTCCGAAGGACACTCCGGCCACATATTCCTTGCGCGAACGCTGGAGTTCCTCCGCCTTTCTGGTAGCCGGTCCTATGCACACGAGCAGAAGCCCTGTGGCAAGCGGGTCCAGAGTGCCGGCGTGGCCGACCTTGAGATTCTTCCTACCGAAATGCCTGCAGGCTGCAATCTTGAGCTTGCGGATAACATCCGCCGAAGTCCATCGGTAAGGTTTGTCCACCGGCAGAATGATTCCGTCGGGATAGTCCTGTATGTCAGTGGAGAATCTTTCCAATGCGTCTGAGATGGCGTCCGCCTTCAAATTCCGTTTCAAGCCATACCCTCACTATGCTCACGGCCATCCTGTAGGATATGAAGCGGGCAGGGAGCACAAGCACGTTGGCATTGTTGTGCGCTTTCACGAAGAAACCTACCTTGGTATTCCAGGCAAGACCGGCGCGAATGTGGTCATAATGATTGAGTGTCAATGCCATACCATTGCCTGTGCCGCAGATTGCAATTCCGATTTCGCACTCGCCGGATTCAATGGCTCTGGCCAGAGGATGGGCGAAGTCATTGTAATCACAGCTCTCTGTGCTTTCGGTACCGAAATTCATTACTTCGTGGCCTTTGCCCAACAGGTAGGAGATGAGTCTGGCCTTGTATTCCACCCCTGTATGATCACTACAGATTCCTATTTTCATAACCTTACAAAGTTATCACTTTTTGTGAAATTATTCGTATTTTTGTGAGAATAACCAATTATTTGACATATATGTACGGAAAAGTACTTGCCGCTGCGGCATCCGCTCTCGCAATTGCAGCCTGCTCCGGGACGAAGGGAGAATTCGATTATCTCTACGAAAACCTCCCCTTCGAGATGGAGAAAATCCAGAGGCCTGCCATTCCCGCTCTTACTGTGCAGCTTACAGACTTCGGGGCTGTCGGAGACGGAGTCACACTGAACACTGACGCTTTCGCGTCTGCAATGCAATATCTTTCGGACAAGGGCGGAGGACATCTTGTCGTCCCGTCCGGCATCTGGCGCACGGGACCCGTGGAGATAAAGAGCAACTGCGACCTGCACGTGACAAAGGACGCAATCATAATCTTCGACCCTTCAAGAGAGCTCTACCCCATCATCGAGACCGTCTTCGAAGGACTTGACACCAAACGTTGCGAATCCCCTCTGTGGGCGGAGAATGCCGAGAACATATCCGTCACCGGAAGCGGCGTGCTGGACGGCAGCGGAGAGTCCTGGCGAATGGTCAAGAAGGACAAACTCACAGCCGGCGAGTGGAACAAGCTCATAGCTTCCGGTGGAGTTGTCGATCCTGCGGGACGTATATGGTATCCCGACGAGGGCTTCCTGAAGGCAATATCCTTCAGTTCTATGAACGTGGTCAATGGCGAGAGGAGCGAGGAGGAGTGGAACGAAATCAAAAGTTCCCTGCGTCCCAATATGGTCCAGTTCCGCAACTGCACCAACGTGCTTCTTGAGGGCTGTACCTTCCAGAACTCCCCCTGTTGGAACGTCCATCCGCTTATGTGCCGCAACCTCATAGTGAACGGGGTGAACATACGCAACCCCTACTATGCGCAGAACGGCGACGCAATAGACATTGACAGCTGCGAAAACGTACTGGTAATCAATTCAAGTTTCGATGCGGGCGACGACGGCATCTGTATCAAGTCCGGGAAGGACGCAGCCGGACGCAAAAGGGCACGCCCCTGCCGGAATCTCATCATAGACGACTGTACCGTTTACCACGGACACGGAGGGTTCACGGTGGGCAGCGAGATGAGCGGCGGTGTGGAGAACGTGAAGGTGTCGAACTGCCGCTTTCTGGGCACCGACGTGGGACTGCGGTTCAAGAGCACCCGCGGAAGAGGTGGTGTGGTGAGGAACATCTTCATCAACGACATCTATATGAAGGACATTCTTGCCGACGGAGTCCTGTTCGATCTCTTCTATTCCGGCAGATCGGCAATGGAGGTTGATGAGAACGGAGAACTGCTGAATGTCCCCGCCAGACCTGTGGACGAGACAACACCTGCTTTCAGGGACATCTATATCAATGACGTATGCATAAGCGGAGCATCAAGGGCGATGTTCTTCAACGGATTGCCGGAGATGCCGGTGACCAACATCAACATAAGCGACTGCACAGTGACAGCCGACAGGGGAATTGACCTTCGCAATTCGGCCGACATCACCCTCCACAACGTGAACTGTTTCCCGAAAACTGGAGAGCCGGTCACTACCTATTTCGTAACCAATCTCAAACAGGACTGATAATATGAACAGGACAGATAATATGAAAATGATAAACCGACTGATCTGCATAGCGTCCGCAGTTATGACGCTTGCATCCTGCGCCTGTGGAGCCGGCAAGAAAGTCAACAACTCCGAGCTGATGGTCCACAGTCAGATGCACCGCTGTCCCACCGCCAAATACCTCGACTTCAAGGAAGGGAGACTGAGATGGAACTATACGCCGGGACTCGAGCTCAAGGCGTATCTCGACGTTTACCGGACATACGGAGGAGAGGACATATTCAACTATGTGGAAGCCTGGTACGACGAGGCCGTGAACGAGGACGGCAGCATCAACACATACAGCGTCGAGACCTACTCGACCGATCTCATCTGCCCGGCCAAGTCTCTGTTCTACCTCTATGACAAGACCGGCAAGGAGAAATACCGCAAGGCTATGGACCTGGTGAAGACCCAGGTGGACGGACAACCCCGCACTTCGGAGGGGGCTTTCTGGCACAAGAAAGTCTATCCCTGGCAAATATGGCTGGACGGAGTTTATATGGCCGAGCCTTTCTATGTGGAATACGTAACCCGCTATTACCCCGACAGCCTGAAGACCGAGGCATACGACGACATAGTGAACGAGTTCACCGTTGCGGCCGCACGCACATACGACCCGGTCACAAAACTCTACCGTCACGCATACGACGAGAGCAGGGAGATGTTCTGGTGCGACAAGCAGACCGGTCAGAGCCAGCACTGCTGGGGACGCGCTCTGGGATGGTACTGTATGGCTCTGATGGACGTGCTCGACATACTTCCCGAAGATTATCAGGGAAGGGGCAAACTCACGGAAATCCTGCAAAAAATCTGTACTGAACTGCCCAAGTGGGCAGACAAGGAGACCGGAGTATGGTATCAGGTGCTGGACCAGCCCGGAAGGGAAGGCAACTATCTTGAGGCTACCTGCTCAGCTATGTTCACTTACACTTTCCTGAAAGGCGTGCGTATGGGATATCTGGACGAGAGCCTTCTCCCATATTCCAAGGAACTGTATTCCAATCTATGCAGACAGTTCATATCCACCGACGAAGAAGGCTTCATCAGCATCGATCACTGCTGCTCCGTTGGAGGACTTGGAGGTTCGGGCAACAGAATGGGAGATTTCGCCTACTACCTGAGCGAGAGAGTTGTTTCCAATGATTGCAAGGGGGTCGGGCCCTTCATTTGGGCATCGCTGGAAATGGAGAGGCTCAAATAACAGCACAGTACTATACGGCATCACACAATACGAAACAACCGACACAATACGAAACAACACAATACAAACGATACAAAAACAACAATCAATTATCCAAAACAATATGACAAATCTCTTTTCACTTGAAGGAAAGAACGCCTGGATTACAGGCGCATCTTACGGAATCGGCTTCAATATAGCCAAAGCTTTTGTAGCCGCCGGAATCAAGAACATCATTTTTAACGATATCAACGAGGAGTTCCTCCAGAAAGGACTCGCCAACTACGCTGAGGCCGGAATCACCAACGTCAAGGGTTATGTCTGCGACGTGACCAAGGAGGACGATGTGAAGGCTCTGGTGGAGAAAATCCACGCTGAGGTCGGCAACATAGACATACTCGTAAACAATGCAGGCATCATCAAGCGCATCCCTATGCACGAGATGAAGCGCGCTGAGTTCCAACAGGTAATCGACATCGACCTCGTAGGGCCGTTCATCGTCTCCTCCGCAGTTCTCCCCGAAATGATGGAGCGCAAGGAGGGCAAAATCATCAATATCTGCTCGATGATGTCGGAACTCGGCCGCGAGACTGTATCAGCATACGCCGCAGCCAAGGGAGGACTCAAGATGCTCACCCGCAACATCTGCTCGGAATACGGTGAGTACAATATCCAGTGCAACGGAATCGGACCCGGCTACATCGCCACTCCCCAGACGGCACCTCTGCGCGAAATACAGCCCGACGGAAGCCGCCATCCCTTCGACAGTTTCATCTGCGCCAAGACTCCCGCTGGACGCTGGCTCGATCCTTCCGAACTCGGCGGTCCCGCAGTGTTCCTCGCTTCGCACGCATCAGATGCAGTGAACGGACATATACTTTACGTGGACGGAGGTATTCTCGCATATATCGGAAAACAGCCCAAATAATCCCGGATATGACCAAAGTCAACTGCACTGTACGCCAGGCCTCCAGCAACTTGGACGCCAAGCACTATGACACAGCACGCCTGCGTCAGGAATATCTGGTTGAGAACGTTATGGTTCCCGACGAGATTAATATGGTCTATTCTATGTTCGACCGCATCATCACTGGAGGAGCGGTGCCCGTGAAACAGGACTTGAGGCTCGACGCTCCCGAAGTGCTCCGCGCCGACTATTTCACCCAGCGCCGCGAAATCGGCATATTCAATGTGGGAGGTCCCGGCACTGTCGTGGTCGGTGACGACGAATACCATCTGGATTACAAGGAAGCCCTCTATGCAGGCCGTGGCAACCGTCACATTGTCTTCAAGAGTGACGATCCCCAGCATCCGGCACACTATTATTTCTGCTCCGCCACCGCACACCGCGAGACAGGCGTGAAGAAAGTCAGCAAGAAGGACGCAGTGGTTATGCATCTAGGCAGCCTGGAAGAAGCCAACGAGCGTACAATCAACCGTCTGCTGGTCAAGGAAGTGGTACCCTGCTGCCAGCTTCAGATGGGTATGACAGAGCTTGCCCCCGGCTCCACCTGGAACACTATGCCCGCACACACTCACGACCGCCGTATGGAGGTGTATTTCTATTTCGAAGTACCAGAGGGAGACGCAGTCTGCCACTTTATGGGTGAGCCTCAGGAGACACGTCACATCTGGATGCACAACGAACAAAGCGTTATCAGCCCTCAGTGGAGTATCCACAGTGCCTGTGCCACACGCAATTACACCTTCATCTGGGGTATGTGCGGAGAGAACGACGACTACAACGATATGGACTGGTGCGCAACCAAGGACCTCAGATAATCAGACGATAACAGGTAAGATAATCAGTACGGATATGAAGAAATACATTCTCATCGCAACCGCGCTGCTCTGTATGGCTGCCTGCAAGGAAGCACCAAAGGAGCAGAAAGTGATGGCACGTCACGTGCCCGAACGTATGGACGATTTCGTCTTTGAGAACAACCTGATAGCCGGACGCATCTACGGAGAGGCTCTGGAGGGCAATCCGACCGGTCCCGGAGTGGATATCTGGGTCAAAATGCCCGGCAAACTCGTGGCGGACCAGTGGTACGCCGCAGCTCAGGAAGATCCCGAATACTACCACCACAACCACGGCGACGGTAAAGATTGCTATAAAGTGTCGACCACTCTGGGCGGCGGTGCATCCTGCATACTCGTGAACGGCGAATTCTGCAAACCAGCCACCAACTGGCGCAGTTACGAGATACTGGAGCAGAGTCTTGAAAAGGTGGTGTTCGTACTCAATTATCCCGAATGGGAGGCTTATGGAGAGAAAATTGCCCTTTCCAAGAAGATAACTGTAGTGGCTGACTCATATTTCTGCAAAGTGGAGGACAGCTATACCTTCTCAGGCGAACTTGGTGATTCTCTGGATGTTGCCTGCGGAGTATTCCGTCATCCCGCACAGGAGACAATAGAGCAGGAACTCGCTTCCGACAATTTTTACGCTATTTGGGAGCACGCCTCAGACCAGAGTATTGAGCCCGAGGACGGGATGCTCGGAGTGGCGGTGGTGCTTCCCGATAATGCCGATTATGCAGGTCTTTCAGCCACGGAGGATCACGGACTCTGCGTGAAAAGAATCAAGTCCGGAGATCCCTTCACCTATTGGTTTGGTTCCTGCTGGAGCAAAGCGGACATCAAGACAGCATCAGCCTGGTTTGAACAAGTAGAAGAATGGTGTGAACAAGTAAAAATGTGAAATAGTGTCAAGATATATCATTTCAACACTGACAGGTTTGAGTCTGTGCTGCCTTCTCGCAGCACAGACTCTTCCTTATCAGGACCGCAGCCTCACATCTGAGCAGCGGGCGGACGACTTGCTCGGTCGTTTGAGTCTCGAGCAGAAGACTATGCTGATGATGAACGACAGCAAGGCCATCCCCGAATTCGGCATCAACGAATACGGATGGTGGAACGAGGCCCTTCACGGAGCAGCCAGAGCCGGTCTTGCAACCGTATTCCCGCAAGCCATCGGAATGGCCGCATCCTGGGATGACGCATTGCTTCGAGATGTGTTTGATGTCGCCAGTACAGAACAGAGAATCAAATATATACAGTATAGAAGAGATGGCGGGCAGGCCAAATATCACGGTCTTACAGTATGGACCCCGAACATAAACATTTTCAGAGATCCCAGATGGGGACGCGGGCAGGAGACCTATGGAGAAGACCCTTTCCTTACCGCAAGGATGGGTTGGGCCGTGGTCACCGGGCTTCAGGGAGATAAGAAAGACGGCTATGACAAGCTCCACGCCTGTCTGAAACACTTCGCCGTGCACAGCGGTCCCGAACCGTCAAGACATAAGTTCAACGTGGAAGGCATATCGATGAGAGATCTCCGCGAGACCTATCTGTATGCTTTCGAACAGCTCGTAAAAACCACCGATGTACGCGAAGTGATGTGTGCATACCAACGGCTTGACGGACAGCCGTGCTGCGGCAACGACCAACTGCTCAATTATTTCCTCCGCGAGAAATGGGGCTACAAAGGTCTGGTGGTGAGCGACTGCGGAGCCATCGACGACTTCTGGCAGCAAGGACGCCACGAAACCTATCCGGGCGACCCTACCACAGCTGTTGCCAGAGCCGTCATCACCGGCACCGATCTGGAGTGCGGCAGGTCATACACTCACCTGGTAAATGCAGTCAAGGAGGGCAAAATCAGTGAGGATCAGATAAACACATCCCTGAAAAGGCTGCTTGTGGCACGTTTCGACCTGGGTGAAATGGACTATGAGGCGGGAGTGGCCTGGGACAAAATTCCCGAAGATCTTCTTGCCTGTGAGGACCACCATCTTCTGGCCCTGAAGATGGCACGGGAGACTATGGTGCTTCTCCAGAACGACGGCACTCTGCCCCTCTCCAAATCAGGCAAATATTTCGTGACAGGACCAAATGCGGCTAACGATGTCGCAGTTCTCGGCAACTACAACGGCACTCCCCGTCATTCGGTTTCCGCTCTGGAAGGGATAGAGAACAAACTGGGGAAGGAGAATCTGGCTGCAAGCACCGCAGAGGCCGACGTGATAATATATGTCGGTGGAATCAGTCCTCAGCTTGAAGGAGAGCAGATGAGGGTCAACAAGGAAGGTTTCGAGGGAGGCGATCGCACCACTATCGAACTTCCGAAAGAACAGAGGGAAGAAATAGCGTCTCTGGCAGCTTCCGGAAAGAAAGTGGTGATGGTGAATATGTCCGGATCGGCCATAGCTCTTGTCCCGGAATCAGGAATATGCTCCGCCATACTTCAGGCCTGGTACGGAGGGGAATGCGCCGGTGAGGCTATTGCCGATGTGCTCTTCGGAGACTACAACCCTTCGGGGAAACTTCCGGTCACCTTCTACAGAAGCGATGCAGACTTGCCCGACTTCAACGATTATAATATGAAGGGACGCACCTACCGCTACTTCGACGGCGAGGTGCTATGGCCTTTCGGACACGGACTCAGTTACACGACATTCAAATACGGTCTGGCCACTCTCGAAGGAGAGATACTCACCGTGCCCGTAACCAATACCGGAACCAGAGGTGGTGACGAGGTAGTGCAGGTCTATCTGCGCAAGGACGGTGATACGGAAGGCCCCCGTATGAGTCTCAAGGGGTTCAAAAGAGTAAACATCCCGGCCGGGCAGACCGTCAAGGTAGAGATAGTGCTGGACGACGATGCCTACAAGATTTACAACACATCAAGCGGTGAATTCGAACTCACAGATGGCGAATACACTATATTCTACGGAGGAAGCTCGGATGCCGGGTCACTCAAGGAACTGCACGTGAAATCCTATGATTTCACAGTCCACCTCCTCGGAGACTCGACTATGGCTCCCAAGAATTTCGACAAGGGCGACCTCGAGAGAGGCTGGGGAATGTATTTCCCCAACTTCCTCAAGGACAATGTCAGAGTAATCAACTACGCCCGCAACGGACGTTCAGCCAAGAGCATAATAGCGGAAGGACGCTGGGACAGGGTCGTGCGCAACCTCAAGGCAGGAGACTATCTGTTCGTGCAACTCGGGCACAATGACGAGAAAATCGACAAGGAGGACAAAAACCGTTATGCCTGGGGAGGTTTCTCGGACAATCTGCGGATGTTCGTGCGTACAGCTCTGGACAAGGGGGTTCATCCGGTACTCCTCTCCCCCGTGGCCCGAAGGCACTTCAACGCAGACGGCAGAATCACACGCACTCACGAGCAATATCCGGCAGCCATCGAAGCCGTGGCAAAAGAATTCGGAATACCATACATCGATATGGACAAAGCCACCACTGAATGGCTCGAGTCCGTGGGGGATGAAGCGTCCAAACCCTATTTTATGTGGTTGGATCCCAACGTTAATCCCGTTTATCCGGCAGGAAGGCAGGACAACACCCACTCGGTGGCCCGTGGAGCGCACAAGAACGCGTCGATAGTCTGCGACTCGCTGCGCGTGAAAGTACCGGAATTGGCGGCGTTCCTTCTGGAACGTCCTTATGACCTCGTGGTGGCCAAGGACGGAAGCGGAGACTTCCTCACCGTGCAGGAGGCGGTGAATGCCGCGCCGGACTATTCACACGGCGAACCCTTCATAATACTGGTCAAACAGGGTGTTTATGAAGAGGCCGTGACCATACCTGCCAACAAGAAGTATCTCACCATAAGAGGAGAAAGTGCAGCAACCACAGTCATCAGTTGGAAAAAGGCAGCAGCCACTCCCCTTCCCTACGGCAGAGGAACATACGGTACCTCAGGCAGCGCAAGCGTGTATGTCCACGGAGCATACGTGACACTTGAGGACCTCACCATAGAGAACAGCGCAGGTCCCAAAGCAGGTCAAGCCGTGGCCCTTTTCACAAATGGCAACCATTTCACCGCAAGACGTTGCCGTCTGATTGGCAATCAGGATACACTATACACATTCGGCAAGTATGACGAGGACGGGGATTTCTGCCGCTGTTCATTCTTCGACTGCTACATAGAAGGCACCACGGATTTCATATTCGGCAGCAGCATCTGCTGGTTCGAAAACTGCGATATCCACTCAAAGGCCAACAGTTACGTCACTGCGGCATCCACCCTCAAGGGAATGCCCTTCGGCTATGTATTCAAGAACTGCCGCCTGAGCGCAGCACCCCAAGCCGAAAAAGTCTATCTTGGCCGTCCCTGGAGGCCATACGCACAGGTCGTATTCATCGGTTGTGAATTCGGCGCCCACATACGTCCCGAAGGATGGCACAACTGGGGTAATCCGGCAAATGAAAAAACTGCGTTCTACGCAGAGTACGCTTGCAGCGGAAAAGGTTCAGAACTCTCCGGCCGAGTGAAATGGTCGCACGTTCTCAAGGAGAAGGAAGCGGCAAAATACACCTACGAAAACGTAATCGGCAAACAGTAAACTGAACAATTCCAGCGAAATAATTCCAACGAAATAATTCCAGCGAAACAATTCCAGCGATACAATTCTTATGAAAATCCTGCATATCGTTCTCTCCCTGTTTCTCATCGCCAGCACAGCTCTGGCAGGGACATACAGGAACCCTATCCTGCATTCGGATTACTCCGATCCCGACGTAATCCGCGTCGGAAATGACTACTGGATGACATCGTCCTCATTCAACTGCGTACCGGGACTGCAGATTCTGCATTCAACCGACCTCGTGAACTGGGAGATTGTCGGGGCGGCACTGCGTCAAGGGCCGTCGGTCTGCTGGTCCGACAAGTACTCGGGAATACAGCAGAGCAGCCCGGTCCAGCAGGTAAATCCAGCCCAACAGAGCTGCCCGGTCCAGCACGGCAACGGAGTATGGGCTCCCTGCATCCGCTTCCACGAAGGTATCTTCTACATTTTTTGGGGAGACCCCGACTACGGCATATTTCAGGTGCACACAGAAGACCCTCGCGGAGAATGGAGCGAACCTGTCTGCGTTCTCGCGGGCAAGGGGTTGATAGATACGTCTCCGCTATGGGACGATGATGGCAGAGTCTATCTTGTGCACGGATGGGCCGGTTCCAGAAACGGTTTCAAGAGTATGCTCAGCGTATTCGAGATGGACAGCAATTGCACACGGGCTATAGGAGAGCAGGTACTGGTGTATGACGGAATCCGACACGGTGATCCCACAATAGAAGGACCCAAGTTCTACAAGAAAGATGGATGGTACTATATCTTCGCCCCCGCCGGAGGGGTCAAGACGGGATGGCAGAAAGTGCTTCGTTCATCCAACATCTACGGACCCTACGAAGAGAGGACGGTTCTCCAGCAGGGCAAGACCACAATTCACGGTCCCCATCAGGGAGGATGGGTCACGGACACAGCCGGAAAAGACTGGTTCCTGCATTTCGAGGACCGATACGCCTGGGGCAGGGTGGTCCATCTGGAACCTATGACCTGGACAGAAGACGGATGGTGTATAATGGGTGTGGACAATGACGGAGACGGCATAGGAGAACCCGTGCTGGAGTATGAAGCACCAGCATCAGCATCAACATCAGCATCAACATCAACGGCAGCATCAACGGCAGCAACTCTGCCTGTGGGCAGCAACATAGTTTCGGCACTCGAGACAAGAACAGGATTCGTCTCAGCCAAAGTGCCGCTCAATTGGCAGTGGCATTCCAAGCCGGAGGTGAACTGGATGATGACTGACCCTGCAGACGCTTGCATCAGACTCAATTGTATCAAGAAGGGGGAAGACTGGAAAAGTCTCTGGAATACCCCTAACCTGTTGCTCGAAAAAGTTGTAGGCCCGACTATGACGCTGACTGCCAAAGTCGTGTTCCGTCCCAGTTACGAAGGCGACAGAACCGGACTGGTTGTGATGGGACGCAGCTATTCGTCAATAGACCTCTGCTACGACGGCGAGGATGTGAAGATAATAAGACACGATGGCATCGGGGCCAATCAGGGCAGTGCAGAGACTGAAGGAAAGAGCAAGAATCTTGTCCGCACACGCAAAGACAGAAGCCCCTTCTATACGGCATACCTGCGCGTGGAAATAAAAGAGGACTGCGTATGCACATTCTCATATAGTTTCGACGGAGAGAAGTACAGCGTACTCGGTAACGAATTCAAGGCCGTGGAGGGTGACTGGATAGGAGCAAAGGTCGGATTCTATGCCATCGCCGACATCAAGAAGAACGACGGCGGCTACGCTGAGATTTACTGATTTCGGGGATACGCTCGTATTTTTTGTAGCGATAGTAATTAGAAGCACCCTTCATTTGTCTGGTCGTGGGTTCATTTGTCTGGTCGTGGGTTCAGTTATTGAACCTTCAGACCAGGTTTCGTACCGCTGGAATCCCTGAGCGGTACGAAAGGGCTGACCGACTGCGTTTGGTACCGCTGGAAGCCCTGAGCGGTACGGGATGGATGCCGGTCACGCTGAGGCGGAGCTTGTTTGAGGAGCTCTGAGTTGGTAAGCAGCAATTGGTTACCCAAATACTTGCTGTACTAAGTAAATCTCAAACAATAACTTGGTAATCTTGATTACGGGTTGCCGGAGCATAAGGCAGACTTCGGCATTCGCAAACATCAATTCACAATCAATTCACTTATTCTGCTCCAGAAGGTCCCAAAGATTGGGACACTCCTCTCTTGCGTTCAAGGGACGGCCACTATACAAGAATGACTTGCCCGTCTCTGTACCGATAAGAACAAACTTTCCCCCGTCAATACGGTAATCGTCACGACGAATTCTTCCATTAATGTCCTTATAATCAGAGGGACGCTCGCAGTATATGGGGTATGATTCCTTGCTGTCTGGAATGAATGTGAATACAGAACAAATACAGTCTGCGCTGATACTGTACTGTCTCGCATACCACTTTTCGGCCATTGACAAGGCATCGATGCTGTCAAGCACCTTGCCCTGCTTGTCAACTATAGCCAGAACTCCACAGTCACCGAACTGAGTAATTTTGTGAATATAACAAAGAATGTTATTACTACTGGACTGAATATTGAATTTTGCCAACACAGATGGTTCTGAAACCGAAAAAGGATCATCAATTGTATGGTCACTACTATTAACGAAGTTAATAAATTGGAAATCGGGATATATCTTGAACACAAAGTCCTTAGAGGATATCTGTCCGCCTGTATATGGAAATAGTGGGGTAGGGCGATACAAAGGATTGCCAAAATGATAAGCATGCCTGAACGGAAGCGGAGTATAGTCGGCGCATCTTGATATGGCTTCGGTGATTGAATTCTGCGACATAGCCGCAACGGTGCTTAATAAGAATGCGGATGCCGCAAGCAATAACTTTATTTTTTTCATAACTGTTATTATAATGGATTCATTTCTCTTACCACGGTCATATGGTATGGCTGATCAGGATCCGGTAGATCCGTTCTTGCTATTATATGCTCAGCGATATACATTTCACGGCTGCTGTCATAATAAAATTGGTGTCTACCATCTTCATAAGCCCGATTTGCATTTTGCGCACTTCTGTTCGTATCTATATACCAGAACATTAAGTGTCCATCTGGATCCTCTCCATACCCGTATACTACGACCCAATGATCCACAGTACCGTCATTATTTCCATTAAACGGGCCTGGTTTGTAGTCAACGCCGACGATAAGAGGAAATCCATTGTTAATTTTTTCAAGAATATATTGTTCACAATTGGTGACGTTGTCAACTCCGACAGGTTCCAGCTGATTTGTACTGGTATTTGTCTGGAACATAGTCATATAACTTCCTGGTTGCACCCCGAATTGAGCTACAATTTCTCTAGATAGTTGCATACAATCCCTAAAACCTGCCACATATCCGGGATATCGGATATTTGTCAAATTCAGTTTAACCGTAGTACTCCCTGCTGTTCCGCCTGTACGGGGACCACCACCTTCATCATCGCCACCATCATCATTCCCACCATCATCATTGCCATTGCTATTGTCGCTAGGATTCGGATTCCTTTCACCTGTTATTACCCCAGGGGCTATGATTGGCCAAAAATTGCCATCTGGGAGCAACATATACCATTGACCAAAAAGATAAATATACAATTGTCCGGTAAAATCGGCCCACCAAATATCATATAAATAAATCAGAGAAAAGTCTCCATCCTCAACAGATTTTGTAAGAGAATTGAGTTCATCCTTGTGCCCACGTTGTACTTTAATCTTTCCGAACATTCCTGTAGCTCGTTTGAGTCCCCGGACGTATTCTTCAGTAGTCAAGGAGCCGTTGAGAGACACATTGGCTATGCTGTGTCCGTCAAGATACCTGCTGACACTCACAGGGATACCCTCCAAAGTTGTCCAAACCTTAACTCCACTGAAGTCCCCCTGCTCTTCATAAGCATTGAGCAACTTACCCGAGAATCCGTTCTTGCATTTGGCTGAATAATCATAGGATGGGATGAAAAATACGATGTAGCTGTACGCCTTTTCAGAACCAACTGGCCTCATAGTCACAAGTTTTGGATAAAAATAGGTGGTCCTTTTCTCAAACTTCTTTCCATCACCGGGATATATTGCACGATATGCGAATTCCGCATCGAGCAAGGGTGTATCCATACACTCCATTTTATCCGTATGTGAAGTTCTGGAGTGTTTCCAATCCGGTGTGATGGCTCCGATGTTGAAATTGAAATGGGTCATCGTCAAGTCACCCGACCTTGACTTAGAAATACCGCTTGATTCCAAAAGTTGAGCCTCGTAGGTGGCCTTGGCTTCTTTGACGGTTATTCGGCCGGAGTTATCCGGAATGTCAAACAGAAAGCCATTGCAGGAGAGGAACAAAAAAATCAGCCCCCCCAAATGCTGTGCCAAGCAATGCAGAACGCTTCATTTTATCTATAATTTTTTGCAAATATAGCTATTAACCGAAAATTTGCAAATACCCTATGGAGCAGTTTATGGTCAATCCGCGTATATTTCAATCTGCTATTGTCAATCAGCCAGGCCGGCCTTGAGAAAACCGACGAAAGCCTCAACGTCCAAATCATATCCACGCGATGGCAACTTGCACTCCTGAGTGAAAGGATCGAGTATCACATAATAAGGCTGAGCATTGACATTGAAACGTGTAAGGGCAAAATATGAATTGATTTTTCCCAGATTCCGCAGGACCTTGCCATCCGGTGTAGTCACCCAGTCCTTCTCGTCCACTACTTTCTTGTCATCGGCATACAGGGCACAGATGACATAATCATCCCGCATCATCCCCAGGACACGGGGATCCGACCAGACCCGGGTTTCCATTTCGCGGCAGTTCACGCAGCCGTGACCGGTGAAGTCGACAAGCAAAGGCTTTCCGACAGATTTTGCATATTCCAGAGCCTCATCGTAATCAAAAAAGGCAGGCAATCCGTATGGGAGTTTCAGGAAGTCCGAATATTTGCGGGAGGGGGCAGAGGCACTCACAGAACCCTGACCAGAATCCAAACCAGAACCCGAAACGGAACCCAAACCAGAACCCGGAACGGACCCTGTAACGGAAACGGTACCCGGATTCCCCTCTCCCAATACGAAGTCCTGGGTGGTTATCGGAGGAAGATATCCGGAAAGTGCCTTGAGCGGTGCCCCCCACATCCCGGGTACCATATATACAACAAAAGTGAATGTCGCTATGGAAAGCACCAACCTTTTCACGCTCAAATGATCCACTGGTGTATCGCCCGCAAACCGTATCTTACCCAGAAGGTAGAGGCCGAGAAGAGTGAATATCACAATCCAGATTGCCAGATAAACCTCGCGGTCCAGCAACCCCCAATGATAGGTCTGGTCAGCAACGCTCAAGAACTTGAACCCAAGCGCCATCTCTATGAAGCCCAGCACAACCTTGACGCTGTTGAGCCACCCTCCGCTTTTGGGCATTTTTTTGAGAAGCGAGGGAGCAAATGCCAGAACCGTGAAAGGGACAGCGAATGCCAGAGAAAAAGCCAGCATAGTTACAATCGGCTCCCAGAACTGTCCCTGAGTGGATTTGATGAGTACAGATCCAACTATGGGACCCGTACAGGAGAAGGATACCAGAACCAGTGTCAAGGCTACGAAGAAAGCACCGGACATCCCTCCGGCATTGCTTCTGACATCGGACCTGTTTATGAGCCTGCTGGGAAGGACTATCTCAAAAGCGCCGAAGAATGATGCTGCAAACAGCATAAATACGGCAAAAAAGAGCAGGTTTGGAAGCCAGTGCGTAGCAAGCCAGTTAAAAATGTCAGCAGTAACAGCCTGCCCTCCCGTTATCAAGCTGATGAGAATCAATACGGTGACAGGAACCGTGTACAGGAGCACTATTGACAGGCCGAAGAACAGAGCCAGCCATTTTCCGCTCCTGCGTTTCTTTCTTCCCATTTCATTCCTGTTTCCAGCCTCCACTTCCGTGTTCCGCTTCAGGAAGAAACTGACAGTCATCGGAATCATAGGAAATACGCAGGGTGTGAGAAGGGCCGCGAAGCCCCAGGCAACAGCAGCAATGACCAGACCAATCAAAGATTTGGCAGTTGCAGAATTTCCGGCATTGCCTCCGGTAGAAGAGTCACTGCCAGTTGATGACGAAGAAATCCGACCCCGGGTGGAGGACTCAATGCTCAGTGTCTTGTCAAATTCGTCAGGAGGCAGGCAACTGGAATCATTGCAGCACTGCCACTCTATATGCACTTTCAGTTTGCAGCCATCCCCGCCGGCGAGTTTCAGTTTCTGCCTGATGACTACGGTGCCGGAACAAACGCCGATTTCCATCCCGAAAATATCGTCATAATACCTATGGACGGGACTGTCGATGCGCGGCTCCCCGATAAGTTCGAAGCCCTCACCCTCCACACGGAAGACAGTGGGATTGGGACCCCCTTCATATTCCTGCAAATCGTAAATATGCCAGGTAGTGTCCGGTAAAACAGCTTTGGCAGTCAACTCGAAGACATTCTCATCAACTTCGGCGGACGATACGCTCCATTTAAGCGGCCTGTTCAGTTGTGCCGACAGATTGAATACGGAAATGAACAACAGGCAGATTGTTGACGATAAAAAGGCAATCTTTCGCATAAAAGACAATAATAATGCATAAATTTGGGCCCTCCAAAAAACTGAAATGAAGCATTGTACAAGCTCAAGCTTTCCTGACAGGGCCGATTCAGGCCATAAAGATAGCAAGAATCCGTCAGTTACGGATACAGGGACTGAAGAACGCATACTGAAACTCCTGAAAAGAGAGGTCAAGCCGGCTCTAGGTTGTACAGAACCCATAGCCGTGGCAATTGCCGTTGCCAGAGCTGCGGCTGAATGGCCGGAACTGAAAGCGGAGAGCGTGAAAGTGGAGGTCAGCGCGAACATTCTCAAGAACGCGATGGGCGTGGGCATACCCGGAACCACTGAAACTGGCCTTCCCGTGGCCATAGCCCTTGCCATCACCTGTGGGAACTGGCACTATGGTCTCGAGGTGCTCAAGGACATCAGTCCGGAAGCCATCGCTGATGCCAGGCGTATGGTCTCCGAAGGACGGATAAGCGTCGGACTCTCCGACAACGGAACAATGTTATATGCCTGTGCCGAATGTCTGTTTCCTGGAGGCCACAGAGCCAGAGCGGCCATACGAGACATTCACGACAACATAGTGTTTGTTTCAAGAGATGACGAGGTACTGCTGGACATTCATCCCCTCAAAGCAGGCGAGGAAACCGAAGATGACGGCTCGTTCCTTACCCTGAAGATGATAGACAATTTTGCCCGTACTGTGGACATCGCCAGACTCGATCTTATGAAGGAACAGGTCAAGCTCAACACGGCACTTGCCGAGGAAGGTCTCAACGCGGACTACGGTCTGCGTGTAGGAAAAAGCCTCAAAGGACACGATGACTTCGGAGATAATCTGGCAACACTCTGCATCGCACTCACAGCAGCCGCTTCGGATGCCAGAATGGCGGGATGCCTGCTTCCGGCAATGTCAAACTCAGGAAGCGGGAATCAGGGCATCACTGTATCGATGCCGGTAATTGCAGCAGCAAGATATATGAAATCGTCGGAAGAGTCTCTGCTGCGCGCACTTGCGTTGAGCAACCTCGTCGCCATTCATATCAAGTCATATCTGGGACGGCTTTCTGCACTTTGCGGATGCGTGGTTGCATCGTCAGGAGCCGCCTGCGGAATCGTGATGCTCAAAGGAGGAGACATTGATCAGATGGCCTCGGCAATCAAGAATATGATAGGCAGCATAAGCGGAATGCTTTGCGACGGAGCCAAGGAAGGCTGCGCGATGAAGGTCGCAGCAGGCGTGTCCTGCGCCCTCCAATCCGCAGTACTCGCACTCAAGGGTATATGCGCAGGATCCTCGGACGGAATCATAGACGATGATGTGGAGAAAACCATCTCCAATCTCGGAAGCATAGGCTCCCGTGGTATGGTTCAGACAGACAGGATGATTCTGGACATTATGGTTTGCAAGTAGCCTCGAACTCGTCGAAGCTAATCAACCTCAAATTCATCGAAGCGTACAAGGCCTGAGTCTCCGTCCACATTGTAGCAGAACAGGGCGGGACGTGCCCCCTTCCAGAATCCGAAACGGGGTTTGAACGACTGGCCGAACGTAGAGAACGTCTTTCCGTCGTTGGAGTACTCGAAATGGAAATCATCCGCATTCACGTCGAAAACCAGTCTGAGAATGATATTCTTTCCTCTGAAAATGACACTGTCCGTCACCGTTCCAGCAGACTCGAAGTACAGTTGCTTCTTTCCGTCTGTTCGGCATACGCCGAGCAGATGATTCTTGTCACTCATCACTGCCAGACCGCAGCGTTGGCCATCCTCCATAGCTGAGACATCCATCCTGACGCTTATTGTGCCACTATATCCCATCAGTTTCTGAGTCAGAGTATTGCGTGCTTTCCGGAAAGAATCGGCGCGAATAGCGTGTATCGAGAGGCTGCCCGCCTTCTCAGTAAGGGACCAAGCTCCGTCCACAGGATTGTGATTGAACTGCCACTGCGTTCCCAATTCAGGAGAATCAAAGTTGTCTGATGATGCAGGCTTGGAAGGTATGGTCCCGTCGAAGGGCATACGCCAGCACAAAACGGGTTCTCCCACACCGTTGCGGTCAATGTCCACACCAATTACGGGCCATCCGTCATCCCAGTGCATAGGTTGGAGGTGAACAACGCGTCCCAGTGTCTGAGTACGTTGGAAATGGAAGAACCACCACTGTCCGTCCGGGGTATCCACGATAGAACCCTGATGAGGCCCGTTGATATCAGTCATTCCTGTCTCAAGCACTATTCTACGCTCGTATGGACCATATATGCTTTTGGAACGGAGAACCGTCTGCCATCCTTCCCCCACCCCTCCTTCGGGAATGCTCAGATAATACAGACCGTTCCATTTATGTATCTTGGTGCCTTCAGCCACCGGACCTTGATATACGGTCACGCCCTCGTCCAGAAGAGCTGTCCCGTCGGGGCTCATTTTGTGAATGATAATCGGGCNNATTGGTAAGTTATTTTTTGAGATTTACTCAGTAAATAAGCCGGTTCACTCAAGACACACAACTCTTCGAAGGGATACTTCTGCGGCTTGATGAATTCCGGGAACGTTTTCTGCGTTTTTGTTCCCATTTGCTCATTTTGACCTCATTTGGGAACGCTGGAGACCTTTTCGTTCCCATTTTCTCTTTCTTGCTCCATTTCGGGAACGTTTCGGGAACGTTTCGCTTCAGGAAATCTCCAAATTTTTCTCAATAAAATGAACAATCTGTAGTAAATGAATGTGCTGTCACGTGCAAAACAGGCCATTTTGTACGCGAGACGATCGAAATGTGTGCTGTCACGTGCAAAAGCGCCACTTTTGTACGTGAGAACTATGGAGTGAACCAACTCAAAGAATCAGCCAACCCATAGAATCAGCCACTACAACGAAATCCTCATCAGACCCCTAAAAGATTGAGGAGATTAAAGAGATTGCGCTGCTTGAGGTCGAAGCCCATTGCTGTATAGACGAATACAATATGCAGATGTCTCTTGACTTCGACGAGAGCGAGGAGGCCCTTCGGTCGGTCAGTGTTTGGTACCGCTGGAGGCCCTGAACGGTACGGAAGGTTGCAGGAGACTAAAAAACTATAGCGCGCATCAAGCGCACACTTCAGAACACGCCTCAAACCATTCCGGGCAGCATTCCGCTGATTCAGTCTATTAAAGAGCTCAGAGGCAGTCTGAACAGTTGGTTTTCGTATAAGCTTCGAGTCAGGTACAATGTGTCACCTCCAATGTCCATATGAATATATGCCCCGTCCAATTGAAAGCAATTCAGGATATTTCCTTCCCAATCAAGAACCAGAAATTTACTGTTGTTCCTATCATCTTGAGCTTCAGCACCGAAGAATAGTGCGTATATCCTATCTGAATCAGAACAAATACTGTTGAAACAGAGATACAGTTTCTTATGGTTCATTCTTAAATCGTGTCCCAGTCTTATTCCTCTTGCAGATCCGTCTTTGGAATCCAGAAAGAGCATATACGGTGAAGAATGAGATGCAAGGCACACCATACCTGATTCATTATTGGATATCATATTAAATGAGAACATCGTCGCATAGTTCACTTTTCTTGAGGATTTGGTTCTCAAGGGTTTTTCATCTAAAAAATGATAATCGGCCAGATGCTGTCCGTCATCCAGACTAAAGACGGAAATAAAAGGAAGTACATAGGAGTTGTTTGTATTGTTTCTGGCCTTGGAACAAGTAATACAGAAATATTTGTTCTGAACTGGACAGGTATAATCAAAATAATATCCCTCAGGACAGTACAGAGGAAAACTATTCTCTATGACAGTATGGTTCCTGCGCATACTCTCGTAAAGATGAACCTTTGAATAACGAAATGTCCCGTCATCCACCAAATGGGCATACGGTCCTTCAATTCCATAATATGGAACTAATGCCAAAAACTCATCCGGACCTCTTCCCATCCTGCAAATACTAGCCAAAGTATCACCCTTCGCCATTCCAAACATATTCAATGAATATTCACTTTGAGGAAGATATGCAACCATCACCGAATCATCGAGGATTTTGAAAAACGGTTCCGGACATACGAATTCAGTCATCAATTCAGGTGCAAGATGTCCCGTGACAGACGGCATCTCGACTGTTGTCACGGGGCAAAGAAACAAATCCTTCTCATCGATATCGCTGCAGGCAGAAACCAGAGGAAGAATAAACAAAAGATTAATTCTTAATCTATTACGCATTGGATGCCAATAATCACTTACCTTTGTTGGTTTTTATATACTGTCCAGACTCAAAGTGTACAAATGGTCAATATCCGTACTCTTTGAAAGATACATTGTCCTGCCGCAGATTTCAAAATCTGAATATGGTCCGTCCAGTTGATAGCATTTGATTTCCTCACCTTCAAGATTCATCTTCAGAATATAAGTCCGTACATTTTCCAGCAAAGTCTCATCATACAATCTGGAACAGGAATCACCGTCATACAACAGATAAATGCACTCTCCGTCGCTATAAACCTTGCCAAAATAGAAAGTGTCCTTATTGCTCCTGTATTCGGGGATTCCTGTTATCCGAATACCACGGAATACTCCTTCCCTGTAATCGAAAAATGCCACAACAGGAAAGTAATGGAAGGCCAGGCACATCTCATCCCGACCCGGAATAAGACAATCACTGAACCTGAGCAGACTGGTCTGTGCAATCTTTTTATTTTTCTTCCATAATTTGGCATACTTGGAGTTGGCCACCTGATATTCAGCGATACAGGATCCGTCAGACAGATTGTATATGGACAATCCGGGACTTCCCGTCAATGAACGTGTATCCAAACTCTGCTGACCATTATTGCAGATAAGGGTATCTTTACCGACAGAATGAATGCTGTAATATGCGGAAAAACCGGAATTGCCAAATTGGGATTGCCTTTCAATGACAGTCCGGCCCTGTTTGATGCTCTCCGGAATATTGACCTCCAAATATTTAGTAGTCATAGCATCGGCCACGTGAGCGACACCGTCAACTATTTCAATAGGCGCAAGCAGCAAGGTCTCGCCATCGCCACGGCCTGTTCTGCATAGATTCAACAGGGTGTCTCCGGAATTGAGGCTGAATGCAGTCAATCCGAATGACTCACAGGCATCTCTTGCAACCAATATGGAATCGAAAATTCTGAACTCTGATGTCGGTAATTCAATCTCCGAAAACAATGACGGTGTGAGCGATTCCGTCTCTTCCGGGAATCCGACATCTGAAAGGGAAAAATCGAAAATTCTATCTTCATACGGGGTACAGGAAACTGCAACACCTATCAGAAGAACTATCAGCAATTCTTGAATACGCATATTATCCCTTTTATTTCCAGTTATAGTTCCAATCTACTCCAGATTCACGGGGATATACGCAAGGAAGAACCGTATACCAATCACCTGATGCAATTGCCTCAACATTCTGATTCAGAAGATAATTACAACTGGATTTTGATTTCTCGAACAAATAACAGGCCGCAAGTATTCCGAATACAGAAACGGCTGCAATTAAGAGTTTTTTCTTCATAATAACTATATTTATTGGGTTGTCGTATTCAAATAACTGTCAAGCAATTTATTGACCTTCCCGTTCCATCCCGGGTCACCGATGAACACCGGTCTCCCCTCACCGTCCACGAACACCGAATGAAGCCTGTAATCGGAGGGTATCTGAGGATTCTCCTCAAGATAAGTATTTTTCTCGTCCACATACACCGGTATCCCGAAATTGAAGTTCGCTATCACTCTTGACAACGGTATTCCTTCTATATCCTTGGAATACACCAACAGCATCAGTGCAAAGCGGCCGCTCTCCCTCGACTTGACGTATAGCGAATCATAATGCAACTTGAACTTCGACACACGACACATAGTGCAATCCGTCGAGTCCACATAGATTATCATCTTCGGGACAGTCCTCAGTGAGTCATCCATAGGCTTCACCTCCCCGTCGAGGGCCACGCTCAACTCCTGAGGAAGCACTATCCTGCTATCCATTATCCTATTGACTTCACGGCGAAGGCGTATTTGCTCACAACTTGACAGCACAGGCACTGCCAGTATGAACACCAGAATCATTAGCAGCAACGTCGGCACCAACGTCGGCAGCAGAACTGGCGATATTCTAATTCGTCTCATATCAGTTTTGAGGCCCATAAAAGCATTGAAGCTCATAAGTGTATTGAACTCATAGACTTGAATCAATTCTCCGGGCACTCCGTTTACGGAGAATTGCAACTATCG
>DCIN01000083.1:45756-48285 GCA_002315815.1 Bacteroidales bacterium UBA1725
GAAATCTCCAAATTTTTCTCAATAAAATGAACAATATGTAGTAAATGACTGTGCTGTCACGTGCAAAACAGGCCATTTTGTACGCGAGACGATCGAAATGTGTGCTGTCACGTGCAAAAACGCCACTTTGGTACGTGAGAACTACGGAGTGAACCAACTCAAAGAGTCAATCAATTCAAAGAGTCAATCAATTCAAAGAGTCAGCTACCACAACGAAATTCCAGTCAGGCCCCAAGGAGATTGAAGAGATTGAGGAGATTGAAGAGATTGAGCAACCTGAGAGGAAGGCCCGTCGATGGATGGACGAATACACCGGGTAGATGTAATCTGACTTAGATGAGAGCGAAAAGACCCTTCGGACTGCATTTGGTACCGCTGGAAACCCTGAGCGGTACGGAAGGGCCGGCAAAGAGCATTTGGTACCGCTGGAAACCCTGAGCGGTACGGAAGGTCTGCATAAGGCTATGAAAACTGTAGCGCGCATTGAGCACAAGCTTCAGAATACGCATCAGAGCATTCCGTTATTTTTGAGAACAGATTTTGATCTGAAGAGGGGCATAACACATAGCGAGCGATATTGTGAGCGGTGCAAAGTGAGATATGGGCCAAAAACACAAAGACAAGATTACCAGTTTATTCTTGAGATTTACTATGAGGATATACGGAAGTCAATTGTGGATGCAGCTTATGAACTGCCCCCGCATACCGGTCACTTACGTCACCGGAACTCCCCGCAAATCATTGATTAGCGGGGAGTTCATAGCCTACGGAAAACAGATGACTGAAGGTAACATCAAAACACTGCCACTTCATAGACAGTTTCTAGTTCCTCAAATTGTATTTGATGAGATACAGATCCGCCGGCGAGTCCTTGTAATACTCTTCAGGGAAGAAGTTGCCAATGAAATCAGCACCACAAATCGAATATAATGTATTCCCACGAGAAGCCCCGATGTTAACAGTGATTCCCTCCGTAGTCTTGTCAAAGAAAAAACTTTTTCCGTCACTTTTACGGTACAGCAAACAACAAGTGCGGGAGTCATAAAAGACATCAGCGAGAAAAGCGCCATCAAAAGCATTCAAGAAGAAAAAGGGTGTGATATAATTCTTTGTCTGTCCGCCCATTATGAATTCTTCATAATACTCCATCTGTGACATCTTCTTGGGGATCTGCTTGAATGACAAGGTCTTATTCCCCAAGTTCCATTTGTATTTCTTACGCAGGACACGTTTTTCGGTATCAATGGATAAAATGGTGCCATCCAAAGACTCGTAAAAGCACACTTCGCCATCCACTGAACAAAAAGTATTACGCTCAAAAGGAAATTCAGAATAATACCAATCTGGATAATCCAAATTGAATGCGGTCATTTTGCCGGTGGATTCATTATAGTGAAGGAGGTGGTTTTCGCCCGAATCTGAAAACAAGAGATAGCCGTCATCAACCAAAGCAAATGAATGATAAGCCTGAGCAGCTCCAAGAGGGAACTTCAGTTCTTCAACAAATGACAAATCTTCAAGACTGTATCTGTAAACAGCACCCATAGCATCCAATACATCCAATGTATTACGTCTTTCGTTGACAAGAATATCATATGCAGCCAAGATTTCTCCAGGACCGCGTCCAAGTTTGCAGGAACTCTGAAACATTTCGCCATTATGCCCTAAGGCAAACAGCGTTCTTGAATAATCGTCAAAGAAATAGATTCGCGTGTCTGTCACGGCTATACAATCAGATCTTATCACACCTGATGAGTTAATCATATCTCCCTGTACAGGAATCACTTCCACACTCTCACAGATGTCAGTGACCGATACCTTCTGCAATCCTTCACTGACATCAGTCCCAATGACACTGACATCATCCGAATCAACATTGCAGGAACAGGCAAGCAAAGAAAGAGCAAATGCTAGACAATAATGTTTCATTCCTATCGGCAGTCAAACAACAATTATTTATAATAAGTATACGATAATCGATTAACCTTCTATCGGTAGCGAACAACATCAAACGATTCTAGTGTAATCTCTACCAAGTTGAATCACAATAATAGTCTGGCGTACCCATCCATTTGCACTTTACTACAAACATTAATGGGAAAATTCTAGTTTTGTAGCAAGGTCCATCAAGTCGTCCACACGTAATTGTTGCAGGCGGCAATTCACCAGTTTGAGAGAGTGCCTCAACATTTCTGTTTATGAATTGAAAGGAATCAGATTCAGTTCTGATTACCAGACCTGCCGCAAGCAACACTATTGCTGATACGGCTAAAATAAACATTTTTTTCTTCATAATCATATATTTTTATTATTTGATTGGTTTAACGTATCCAAATAACTGTCAAGCAATTCATTGACCTTTGGATTCCATCCAGGGTCACCCACGAACACCGGTCTCCCCTCCCCGTCCACGAACACCGAATGAAGCCTGTAATCGGAGGGTATCTGAGGATTCTCCTCAAGATAAGTATTTTTCTCGTCCACATACACCGGTATCCCGAAATTGAAATCCGCTATCACTCTCGACAA
>DCIN01000058.1:0-23395 GCA_002315815.1 Bacteroidales bacterium UBA1725
ATGGCGGGGTAGCTCAGCTGGCTAGAGCGTCGGATTCATAATCCGGAGGTCGTGGGATCATGCCCCACTCCCGCTACAAAGAGAACATTCTTTAATCGAAATAAACCTTCTGAGATATCTCAGAAGGTTTATTTTTAGAATTCAAATGACAGACTCATTCGCGGAATCACTGTTACCGGCCAAGATTGATTTGGATTTGCATCGAAATAGTGAGGCATCGTCAGTATATATGTTCCCAGAGTAAGCGTAAGACCTTGTCCTGACTTAAATCCCCAACTCCATCCGATATTCGGCTCAAATTCAAATGTATTAATACTGTCATCCATTGGTGGATGAACAATTCTTGCATAGCCAGCTTTCATTCCGGCAACAAGAGTGCTCGCTCTCTTGAAACAGTATGCAAGATAGTCTGCGTAGAAATGCACTACTGTGGGATAAGTCGTTCCATCCGGAACAAGATAGAATCCGACTCCGCCACCAAGATAGTGATGCTCGTTGAACATATATCCGTGAGAGGTGTCAATGCCGTTCCAAATTACAATCATATTGGTGTATGAAACGTTTCCTTTATAACCTCGTTCCCTGAAAGAGGGAATCTGGGAAAAGGCATTGGCACTGATTGCGATAACAAAAACAAGAACTGCTATTATTCTTTTCATATATAAAAACATAATTAATCTGTAAAGGCCGAATCTCAGATTGTCTTCAGATAATTATCGATTGCCTGTGCCGCCCTGCGTCCTGCTCCCATAGCAAGAATCACGGTTGCTGCACCGCTGACTGCATCCCCTCCGGCAAATACTCCGGGCCTTGAAGTTGCACCGTCTTCAGAAGCCACGATACAACCCTTGCGATTGGCCTCCAGACCGTCAGTGGTTGAGGTGATAAGCGGATTGGGCGATGTGCCGAGAGCCATTATCACCGTATCAGCAGGAATCTCGAATTCTGACCCGGGAACGGGAACAGGAGAACGTCTGCCGCTCTGGTCCGGTTCACCGAGTTCCATTCTGATGCACTTGACGGCTGTGACATTTCCCTTGTCATCTCCAAGTATCTCCACGGGATTCGTGAGCATCCTGAACTCGATTCCCTCCTGTGATGCGTGATGCACCTCCTCCTTTCTGGCAGGAAGTTCCGCCTCTGTACGCCTGTACACTATCGAAGTTTCTGCACCGAGCCTGAGGGCAGTTCTGGCGGCATCCATAGCTACGTTGCCGCCTCCGACCACAATACAACGCCCGCCGGTGCGGACAGGAGTGTCATAGTCTTCTCTGAAAGCTTGCATCAGGTTGTTTCTGGTGAGGAATTCATTGGCGGAGCAGACTCCGTTCAGATTCTCTCCAGGAATCCCCATAAATCTGGGAAGACCCGCTCCAGTACCAATGAATACGGCGCTGAAACCTTCGTTTTCAAACAGCTGGTCTATGGTAAGGGTGCGGCCTATAACCACATCGGTTTCTATTTTGACTCCCAGAGAACGTATTTTGCCCAGTTCACGCTCAAGTACGCTGTCCTTGGGAAGGCGGAATTCGGGAATGCCGTAACGGAGCACACCGCCTGCCTTGTGTAGGGCCTCGAAGATAGTGACATCATAACCCATCTTGGCAAGGTCACCTCCGCAGGCCAGACCGGCAGGGCCTGAACCCACTATGGCAACTTTCTTCCCTTTAGCCTTGGTTTCACATTGCTTTTGTTCGCAGTAATCCGCCACGAATCTCTCAAGTTTGCCTATTGCAACGCTCTCTCCCTTGATTCCAAGCACACAGCTTCCTTCGCACTGGGTTTCCTGAGGGCATACTCTACCGCAGATTGCAGGCAGAGACGAATCTCTGGCTATTACCGAAGCCGCCTCGTCGAACCGACCATCCTTCACGGCTGCAATGAACCCGGGGATGTCTATCCCTACAGGGCAAGCTCCAACACAATGTGGATTCTTGCAGTGAAGGCATCTCGAAGCCTCCTCCATAGCCTCCTCGGGTTTATAACCCAGACATACTTCTTCAAAATTGTGACTGCGGACCTTGGGATCCTGCTCGGCTGCCTGTATTCTTGGTTTCATCATCTGCCCCTCCCTATTTTACAAACGTGCTTTTCCATAGCCTCTTTCTCTTCGACCGCATACTGTTTCTGACGTCTGATGGCCTCGTCGAAATCGACCAGATATCCGTCAAATTCGGGACCTTCAACACAGGCGAAACGGATTTTTCCTCCGACACTCACCCTGCAGGCTCCGCACATTCCAGTGCCGTCCACCATAAGCATATTGAGACTCACGGTGATGGGAAGTCCGAGCTCCTTTGCGGTAAGGCTTGCAAACTTCATCATAACCATAGGCCCGATGGCAACGACCATCGTGAATTTGACACCCTCCGAAACCAGTTCCTTGAGCTTTGCGGTGACCAGACCGTGGAATCCCTTTGATCCGTCATCGGTGCAGATGTAAAGATTGTCACACACCCGGGCCATCTCTTCGGTATAAATCAGAAGATTCTCCGACCTGGCTCCGATGATGACATCCACCTTGGCCCCGTGTTCCTTGAGCCATTTCGCCTGAGGATACACCGGTGCAGTGCCGACACCTCCCGCAAGAAAGACATAGTGCTCAGCGGCGTAGCGTTCCTGAGAGAATGAAACGAATTCCGATTCCAATCCGAGAGGACCCACAACATCGGCGAAACAGTCTCTTTCTGCCTTGTCATTGATTTTGGCAGAAGATACTCCGATGGATTGGGTTACTATGGTGACAGTCCCCTTTTCGGAATCAAAATCGCTGATGGTGAGAGGGATTCTCTCTCCCTTCTCGTCCGGGCGGACAATGAGGAACTGCCCTGGCTTCGCCGCCCGCGCGACCAGTGGTGCCGACACTACCATCCTGCATACGGACGGAGTCAGCATTTCTTTCTTAAGAATCTCAAACATAGTTACTTAATAAAAAGAATACGGGCATCAGCCTATGGCATCCCGGTACATTTGAATAAGTTCAAGTGTGCAACGTTTCTGGTCGTAACGGGAAACTGAATCCTTGTAAGCAGCACTCATTCTGTCCCTCTCTTCCGGATGCTCAATCCACCAGTCTATCCTGGAAGCCAGAGCCTTGGCATCGAATACCGGGAATGTGCTGCGTGAATCCAAAGCGAACTGGGATGTGGCGGAAAGTGGGCCTTCGGCAATGATGGGAACAACGCCGTACCTCAACGCCTCCACGCAGGACAGCCCCTCGACCTCAACCCACGCGCAGTGAATGTACAGATACGCCTTCACGGTCAATTGCGCCAGACCTTCCTTGTCATAGAATCCGAAATGCGGCCTGTATCTCAGCACTCCGTCTGCCACCAGTCTGTCGGAAATTTTCTTGTATTTCTTCAAATATGGTCCATTGCCTGCAAATTCGAGCTGAATTTCTGAGGCATGTGCCGAATATCTCATTGCATCCAGAAGAGTCTTCTGGCTCTTCTCGTTGCTTAAACGTCCGATACACAGTATCCTGTATGGAGGATTGGATGCGGAAGCCTCAGAAGACGGGACTTGTGCGGAAACCGGAACGGGGATGGAAACTGGAAAGTCGATTCCGTTGGAAACCACCCGCAGCTCCGACTTGAAGCCATATTGCTCCAGATGTTTCTTCACCAATTCGGTAGGGCATTGAATATGAGTGCACTTATCGAACACCCAGTCTCGCCACGCATACAGTATGAGGTCGGAGATGAATTTGATTTTCGCTATTCCCAGATTGGCTGTTATATTCTCGGGAAAAAGATGGAATGTGCCGACAACCGGCTTTCCAAGCTTGCGGGCTATTTTCAGAGCATATATCTGAAGAGGGAAAGCTTCCTCAATATGAACTATGTCAGCCCAAGATATCGCCTCGGTCACTTCTTTCTTGTTAAAACGGGCGAAACGGAATCCATTGGCGTAAATCAGAGGCTCAAAAAATGGAAAAGTGAAATGTCTGAGAGGGTAATCAGGTTGGTCACCGTCTGAATCGGCGTTATCCGCTGCCATAAGTCTTGCTTCGATTCCGTTTTCGCGCAATCTCGAAAGGACAGACTGAATAGCGGTACAGAGTCCGTTGCCTTTCACAAATGCGTTATTGCATAAAATAAGTACTTTCATATCTCATTGAATCCTGCAAATTTAGCAAAAATATTATTGCATATTTACATCATACTTGTCGAAATCGTACTCCATTGTAGCTTGATGGAAATAATCGGCAAAGAACCTGACATTCTTCTGAAAGAAACTGCGTCCGTGAACGGGTCCTTTGATGCTGTTGAGAAAGGCGTCCGGCAGCACTCCGTCAGCCAACAACATACGCGAGAGCGGATAAGGTACACAGGTTCGATTGACTATCAAATCCAGAGCCTTTTCTTTCGCTGCTTGTTTGTCATAACACGGATTGGTCTTGGATGCAATGCATACCCCAATTTCCGGAATCGTAATAAACCCATTGGACGGTGTGACGAACAGGAGAAAATTCTTTCCATTTCTTATCTCAGGAGGAAAATTCTTTTCGTTTGGGCCCGATTCTTTGAACAATTTGTTATGGAAATCGGTAAGACTCTCCATATCGGGAACAACGATATAGCGCTTCCCTCCTGTCAATTTCATAAAGTCATCATACATATCCTGCTGAGAATTCCTCAGCTCAAGGTTATTCCTGTCCTTCTCAACTTTCGCCTTCCCTTCCGCGGTATAATCTCCACTCACCATCACACCACAAAGGCAATTCTTTCCGTTGAATTTCAGAACCTGACAAGTTATCAAAGTCTTGTCAGGCACATAGTCCGACTTTTTCATAGCCTCCAGATTCATAGAATACGAATCGAGGACTATCTCCCTGTCATTATACAGATTGCGCAACAACATATCGTCTCCCCTGAATCCAAGGAACAGCCAAGGTTCCATCTGTGTGTATTCTATAGTCTCGAACGCATCGTCCCTTTCTGAAACACCACGTATACGGGACAGGAAATGAGGAGCACTGAGTGACAGGATATTCTCTTTACTGATTATCGAAATCATCGATGATATTCCGTAATCCATCTCCGGACGTTTCATATCCTTGTCTTTTCGAGCCTTCTTCCGCGATTCACAGATTGTCGCTCTTGTCCTGTGCCCTATATAACTTCTGTATGACAACCAGGATATCAATTCCCTTGCGAGCCAAAGATTGTCGGATGCCTCCGGATTGTGGACATAATCATAAAGCCTGTCGTTTTGCGGCGCAATATCATATTCGTCAAACAAAAAATCGTACAGATTCCACGCCAGTTTCTGGAGATAAGGATTCTCGGGATTCACGATTTTCCCCTCCTTTTCTCTTGCGGACTGAGCCAAATCCCATACAAGCAGCATAAGATCTTCGGGATTGACAATGCCACGCTCGTACTTACGGACATCATAGAATGGCAGGACGGTTCCGTATCGGGCCAGACACTCGTCGCCCACAACTCTCCATATACCAAGGTCCGAACATATATCCTCAAACCATCCGGTAATACAGATTGCGGCGTGCAGGATATCTTCCCGCTTTTCTCCGAATACTGTCCCGAACTCCGAACTCTGAATGATGGCCGCAACCCTGTTCGCGACCGAAACATAATAGCTGTCAATCGCATCTGAGAATGAATAGGGTTTGGTTTGAAGCCAGTCGTTGGGGAAAATCTTTCCTTTGGAGAACGTGAAATTTTGAATGCTTAAATCTTTCATCTTCCGCTGAATAAAACAAGAGGCGCAAAGATAGTCATTTTCCTGAACTGTTTCGGAGCACGACAGCGTCTGCGACACAATCCGCCACAATACCGGAATTCTTGTGGATGTGTCCCTCCAGTATCTCTCTGGCCAAAAGGTTAATCAGTTCTCTCTGAATGAGTCTTTTGACCGGACGGGCTCCGAATTCGGGGTCATAGCCGTTCTTTACCATATATTCCTCAAAGGAAGAAGTATAATCCAATTCCACATTGTCCTCTTCGAGTTTCTTCTCCAGAATTGCCATCTGGATTCGTACTATTCCGCGAATATCCTCCCTGTTCAGGGGGTCGAAGACCACAATTTCATCTATCCTGTTTATGAACTCCGGTCTCATCCTCAAGCGAAGTTCCTCCTCCCTGAGATTGGAAGTCATTATGAGTATGGTGTTTCTGAAATCCACAGTGCGTCCCTTGTTGTCGGTGAGGCGTCCGTCGTCAAGTACTTGAAGGAGGATGTTGAACACATCTGGATGTGCTTTCTCTATCTCGTCCAGAAGAATGACGGAGTAGGGCTTGCGTCTCACGGCCTCCGTGAGCTGTCCCCCTTCGTCGTAACCTACATATCCCGGAGGGGCCCCCACAAGACGGCTGACGGTGTGACTCTCCTGATATTCGCTCATATCTATCCGCGTCATCATAGTCTCATCATTGAAAAGGAATTCCGCAAGGGCTTTGGCGAGTTCCGTCTTGCCTACTCCCGTAGTGCCGAGAAAGAGAAAACTGCCTATTGGCCTGTGCTCATTGCTCAGTCCGGCACGGGAACGCCTCACCGCATCGGAAACAGCGGAAATGGCCTTGTCCTGACCCACTATCCTGCGGTGAAGTTCCTCCTCCATTCTCAGGAGCTTGTCCTTCTCGCTCTCAAGCATTCTCTGCACGGGTATTCCGGTCCAGCGGGCCACAATCTCAGCAATGTCTGCCGGGGAGACGGATTCGGTGATGATGGGGTCCTTGACGGAGGCCTGCTCGCGAATAAGTTCATCTATTCTGGATTGTACGGCAGCCATCCTGCCATAACGCAGTTCTGCTACCTTGCCGTAGTCTCCTCCTCTTTCCGCAATGGTGGCTTCCCGTTTAAGGTCCTCCATTTCCTGACGGCAGTTGTTGAGTTGGGTGACTATGCCTTTCTCCTGATCCCAGCGTCTGGTGAGAGCATCTCTTTCCTCCTTGGCCTGTGCGAGTTCCGAATCAATCTTCTCACTCTTGAGCGTATTGCCATCCCTCTTGATGGCCTCCTTCTCTATCTCCAGCTGACGTATTCTGGAATTGAGGTCGTCTATGGGTTCGGGGACGGAATTCATCTCAAGACGTAGTTTGCTGGCGGCCTCATCCACGAGGTCTATGGCCTTGTCGGGCAGAAAACGGTTGTTGATATAACGGTGACTGAGATTTACGGCCGCTATCAGCGCATCATCCTCGATACTCACACGGTGGTGGTTCTCATATTTTTCCTTGAGCCCGCGCAATATGGCTATGGATTCGGCCGGAGAGGGTTCGTCCACCATCACTTTCTGGAAACGCCGCTCAAGAGCTTTGTCCTGCTCGAAGTATTTCTGATACTCGTCCAGAGTGGTGGAGCCAATGGTGCGGAGCTCGCCCCGGGCCAGAGCCGGCTTGAGTATATTGGAGGCATCCATAGCTCCGCTCCCGCGACCGGCCCCTACAAGCGTATGTATTTCGTCTATAAAAAGTATTATCTCTCCGTCAGATTCGACTACTTCCTTAACCACTCCCTTGAGCCTCTCCTCAAATTCGCCCTGATACTTGGCCCCTGCTATCAGCGCACCCATATCCAGACTGAACACCTTGCGGTCCTTAAGATTCGAGGGAACCTGACCGTTCACTATCCTTGTCGCAATTCCTTCGGAGATGGCCGTCTTGCCAACTCCCGGCTCACCCACAAGTATGGGATTGTTCTTGGTCCTTCGGCTGAGGATCTGGAGCACCCTGCGTATTTCCTCGTCACGGCCTATCACCGGATCAAGTCTGCCCTTTGAAGCCGCCTCGTTGAGATCGAGAGCGAACTTGCTCAGAAATTCATATTTGTTTTCCATAATTCATCAGGTCCCGGGGAAAAGGTGAACGCCCGGCCGGGACTGACGGTCGGGCGTTCAACTTATGTTCCACTGACAAAATGTCAGAATTCTTTCACCGATGTGGCGAATTCCTCAAGGAAACGCATATCATTCTCGAAATAGTGCCTAAGGTCGTTTACCCTCCATTTGAGCATAGCTATGCGCTCAAGGCCCATTCCAAAAGCGAACCCGCTGTATTTCTTGGAATCTATACCACTTGCTTCCAAAACGTTGGGATCAACCATTCCGCAACCGAGAATCTCCAGCCAGCCAGTACCTTTGCAGATGTTGCATCCCTTGCCGTGGCAGATGTTGCAACTGACGTCCACCTCTGCGGACGGTTCAGTGAAGGGGAAATAGGACGGGCGCATACGGATTTGCGTTTCGGGGCCGAACATTTCCCTGGCGAAGAGGAGAATAGCCTGCCTGAGGTCGGCGAATGTGACGTTCTCATCGATGTAGAGTCCCTCCACCTGATGGAAGATGCAATGTGCACGGGCACTTATAGCCTCGTTGCGGAAAACCCTTCCAGGGCAGATGACCCTGATGGGAAGGCCCATCTTTTCCATAGTACGTACCTGCACGCTGGACGTATGAGTACGCAGAAGAAGAGGATTGGGATGTCCGCTGGATACAAAGAAAGTGTCCTGCATATCACGTGCAGGATGGTTGGGAGGAAAGTTCAACGCCTCAAATACGTGATAGTCATCCTCAACTTCGGGACCTTCCGCCACATCATAACCGAATTTGCGGAATATGTCCACGATTTCCTGACGGACTATGGAAACAGGATGCCTGGAACCGAGTTCCATAGTATCTCCCGGCATAGACATATCGATACCGGGGACTTCGGCTGCGCCTTCTCCACCGATACTTTCCTTCAATGATTCTATCTTTGTCTGGGCGGTCTGTTTCAGTTCGTTCAAAGGGCGCCCGAATTCCTTCTTGAGATCTTTGTCAACGGTGCGGAACTCGTCGAACAGGGCGGTAATGGAGCCTTTCTTGCCCAGGAAGCGCACTCTGGCTTCCTCCACTTCCTTCTGGGTCTTGCACGAAAGGGCATCCAGTTCAGCAAGTATCCTGTCAATATCCTGTTTCTGCATATCAATAATATCTTTTCTGTCAGATTTATCTTTTCTTTCTATCCTATCAACCTTTTCTTACTTTTCTATCAGCCTTTTCTTTTAGCCTCTCTTTTGTCTCTGTCTTTCTTTGACTTGGCGGCACCGCTCTTGAGGTATTTCTGCCACTGGGTCTCGTCCAGTATCCTTTGTACGGAGTTGTAAATCTTCTCCATCCACTTGTCCTGAATCTGGGTGTAAATGTCGGCATTGGAAACCTTGGCCTTTGAAAGCTGCATCAATTCGGTCCTAAGCTCCAGATAGTCGTGATGGAAGATGGAATCAAGATAGAATGTCTGCCAATCCTCCAGATTCAGAAGATCAGTCATACGGTCTATCTCCTTGTTTATGCTTTCCTCATACTGTTTCTTGGCCGTCTCTTCATCCTGCGGCTGCTGGGCGAAGAGAGTCAGAGAAAACAACATTATTGCAACGCTTGCAAAAATTTTCATAGATTTGTATTCTGTTAATCCGCAAATTTAGTCATAATCAAACAAAAAAATAAGAAATGAGAAAAATTCTCTTCAGTATCCTGGCAGTGGCCGTACTCTCCGCAGTACAAGGGAAAGCCTGCACCAATGTGATAGTAACCAAGGGAGCAAGCGCTGACGGTTCCTGTATGGTATCCTATGCCGCCGATTCTCATCGGCTCTACGGTGAGCTGTATTTTCACCCCAGAGCGGACTGGAAGAATGGGACTATGCTTGATGTGACGGAATGGGACAGCTACAAGCCTCTCGGGCAGATCCCTCAGTTGAGCCACACATACCAAACCGTAGGCAATATGAACGAGCATCAGCTCATCATCGCCGAAACTACTTGGGGAGGAAGGGAGGAACAAATGGACCCTGCCGGAATAATGGACTATGGTTCACTGATATACATCACCCTGCAAAGAGCGTCGAGTGCCCGTGAGGCAATACAGACCATAGTGGAACTTGCAAACGCGTGGGGTTATCCGTCCGAGGGCGAGACCTTCTCCATAGCTGACAAAGATGAGGCCTGGATTATGGATCTCGTAGGTAAGGGTCCTGACAACAAGGGCATAGTGTGGGTGGCCAGACGCATACCCGACGGTTATATCTGCGCCCACGCCAACCAGGCGCGCATAACCCGTTTCCCTCTCGATGATCCGGAGAACACCCTCTACGCTCCCGACGTTATCAGTTTCGCACGCAGCAAGGGATGGTTCAACGGCAAGGACGAGGATTTCAGTTTCCGCGATGCCTACAATCCTCTCGATTTCGGAGCTGCCAGAGGCTGCGACGCACGCGCCTGGAGTGCCTTCAATATACTCTGCGACGGAACTTTCACTTATCAGCAGAATGGCAGGGAGACAAGTGCCCCGGCTTCAGATTGGCTGGACTACGCTATGGGATATGACCTGACAGGGGAGATTCCTCTTTGGGTGAAGCCATCACGCAAGTTGTCAGCCAAGAATGTGGCCGACGTGATGCGGGATCACTTCGAAGGCACGGCAATGGATATGACCAAGGATATCGGGGCAGGAGGAAACGCCCTTCCCTACCGCTGGCGTCCGATGAACTTCAAATACGATGGGAAAGAATATGTGAACGAGAGGGCCATCGCCACACAGCAGACAGGATTCTGGTTCGTGGCCCAAGCTCGTGGATGGCTTCCCGACGAGGTGGGTTCACTTCTTTGGTTTGGTTGCGACGATGCTGCAACATCTTATCTAATACCTATTTACGTGAATACAACAAGTATTCCTGAATGCGTGAGGGTGGGTAATGGAGACCTCCTTCACTACAGTGCCACATCCCAGTTCTGGGTCTGCAACAAAGTGACCAACGCCTGCTACAGGATGTATGACCAGATGGCTCCCTATGTTCGCAGACTTGCCGACGAAATAGAGAACACTCTGATGTCGGAAATCGCAGAGACAGACAACAAAGCGACCCTGGCACTTGCAAAGGGAAAGAAAAAGCTCGCGGCCAAAATTCTCACCGGCTACACTCTCGCTACCGCACAGGCTTCATTCGACAAATGGTCCGCTCTTGACGAACACCTTCTCGTAAAGTTCATCGACGGCAACGTGAAGGCCGAAGACGCTGAAGGCAACTTCCTGCACACTCAGTATCATACCGGTATTCCCGAAGGCCTCACCCAACCCGGCTATACGGACAAATGGAAAGAAGCCGTAGTCAAAGACCACGGCAACATACTGGAAGTCAAATGATGACTATTATCCGTACCAGATAATTTTATAACCCGTACCAGATAAGTTTATAACCCATACCAGCCCGCAAAGATTTTATTCCAGAGTTTCTTCGGGAGCAGGGTGCTGAGAGGAATTGACATCTTCTGCACAAAAGTGGCTATCACATAAGTGCAGGCCGGATTCTTCTTTTTCAGTATGGCACTGATTTTCGCAGCCAGATAATCGGGCTTCAAGCCTGTCCTTTCGTCTTTCTCCATTCCCTCCATAGAGGATTTGTAGGACGGATAAGCCTCGAGGGCCGCCTCGTCGGCAACTTTCCGGCGGGCTCCCGTGAAGCCTGTAGCGAAATCACCGGGTTCTATCACCACCACTTTCACTCCGCTTTTGCGAAGTTCGAGCCTCAATGTGTCGCAAAGACCTTCTATGGCATACTTGGATGCGGAGTAGAAACCCTGGAACGGCAGCCCCAGACGCCCGGCAATAGAACTGAAGCACAGTATCCTGCCGTAGCCTTGTTTCCTCATTACAGGCACCACATAGTGAAGGAATCTCACCATTCCGAGGAAGTTCACATCCATCTGACGCTGTGCGTCCTCCATAGATGTAAACTCAACGGGTCCGCCGACACCCATCCCGGCATTGTTGATAAAGACATCTATCCTTCCCTCCTTCTCCATCACAGCATCCACCGCAGCCTTGACTTGAATATCATCGGTAGCTTCGGCCTTGATATATGTCACACCCGGAATCCTTTCAGTTTCTTTCCGGTGAGTGCCGTAAACAGTATGTCCCTCTGAAGAAAGTCTTCCGGCCATTGCCTTGCCAAAACCGGAAGTGATTCCTGTAATCAGTATTACCATAAGAAGCAGATAGTCATTAACGTCTTCTGTGAGCAGCCTGCACAGCAGCATTGACATTGGCCACAGGCGCACTGCCAACCGTACACTCTGCACCGAGCATAGTCCTGCCCTTGGGTGCATTTCCAAGCACATCGTCTATCATAGCACCCACATCTTCAGCGGAAAGGGTGTTTATTTCCCCCTTGCGGTCAAGTCCTCCGAGCACCGGTCTTCCGAAGAGTTCCACTCCGTCCTGAAGAGTAAAAGCTTTGCCGTCCAGATTGAACGGAGTATTGACAATCTGCCCCGGATAGTCCTTGAATCGGGTGAGATCGTCATAGGTTCCCTCCCAGTCGCAGATATGCAGCATATTCATTTTGGTATCCTTGCAACATTCCCCCATAATCTCGAGATCATAGGGCCGTATGTAGGTCTCGTAGAAATTTCCCGGCAGTTCATAGAACTTCTTCTCTCCGCCCTGAGTGGTCATATAGAACCCCTCGATACCTATTTTCTTACACTCATTTACCAACCAGAGGAGGGCTGTCCTGTAGTTGTCCAGAAGGGCCTTGAGTTCCTCGGGATGTTCTTTGGCCGCAAGGATTATGTTCGGTTCGCGGAGGGACTGACGAGCCACCTGATAAGGATTGTAAATCGTAGGAAGGACATAAACGTTCTTTCCGGTGATTTCATAGAGTCGTGACACTATCTCGAGGGTGGGCCTGTAGAAGTCTTCGGGTATCATTTCGAGGTTCTCCCAAGCTTCAGGTGTGTCAAGTCCACTGATTCTGGGTACTGACTGCTCGAACTGCACCTTCAGGATATCCATATCGGATTTGAGGAAGAATTCCAGATGCGCCAGCACGGCAGCTTCACCTTCCGTTCTGCCGGGATAATGGGAGAAAAAAGCGGCAGGAACATAAGACTCGTCAAGGGTACCGGCCAGGAAACGGTCCATTATCTCTTTCTTGTCGGAAGGAATACTCTTATCCGAGCAGGATGCAAGTGATATGACGGCAAGCAGGGGGATAGTAAAAAAGGAAAGGAATAATTTTTTCATAAGCATTTATTTACAAAGTGAAACGCGAAACTTTCGCCTCCTTGATGCAAATATACTTGAGAATTCAATACTTTTATTTCTTTATTTAGGAAAAATACTTACTTTTGTGTGTCCGAAGGGGCATTAGCTCAGTTGGTAGAGCGCTTGCATGGCATGCAAGAGGTCAGGGGTCCGAATCCCCTATGCTCCACGAATGTTGAATGTCTGCACATATTATTATTACTGCCGCACTCCTGAAGTGAGGTTGTAATCCTTGTGTATGATATGGTAATGCAGGGCCCGCCTCACTTGTGAAGCGGGTCTTTTTATGTTCAGAACTGAACTTTTTTATCCAAACAGATATGTTGCTCAAAGTCATCCTTCTCATTCTGTTCTTCGCCGTAATGGTCGGCGTTGGTATTTACTGCAGAAAAAGCGCATCAAGCGTGCAAGGTTTTGTCCTCGGGGGACGTAATGTCGGTTCCTGGCTCACTGCCTTCGCCTACGGAACTTCGTATTTCTCAGCTGTGATATTCGTGGGATACTCCGGACAGTTCGGATGGAGATTCGGGCTGGCTTCCACCTGGATTGGAATAGGCAACGCACTGATAGGGTCACTTCTGGCCTGGAGACTTCTGGGTCGGAGAACAAGGCTTATGACAAGGCATCTGGGCAGTTCCACAATGCCTGATTTCTTCGGCAGGAGGTTTCTGTCCGGACCCCTGCGCACGGCAGCTGCAGTGATTGTATTCATTTTTCTTATCCCCTATACCGCATCTCTGTACAACGGTCTGTCACGTCTCTTCGGGATGGCTTTCGGAATAGACTATGTCTGGTGCGTGCTGGCAATGGCACTGCTAACGGGGATATATGTTCTGGTAGGAGGCTATATGGCCACAGCCGTGAACGATTTCATTCAGGGAATCATAATGCTCGGCGGTATCGTCGCTGTCGTATTGTGCGTCATACACGGCAACGGAGGATTTTCCAGTGCTGTCGAGTCCCTTTCGGCAATACCGTCGGAAAGTGCCCCAGGCCTGAACGGAGCATTCGTATCATTCTTCGGCCCGCAACCCTTGCAACTGCTGTTCGTGGTTCTGCTGACTTCACTCGGCACCTGGGGACTGCCTCAGATGGTAGGTAAATTCTACGCAATCAAAGACGAGAGTGCAATAGTGAAGGGCACTCTCATTTCCACTGTATTTGCAGCTGTTGTGGCCGGAGGATGCTATTTTCTCGGTGGCTTCGGACGCTTGTACGGTGATTCGGTGGAATTCTCCGCCTCCGGTATTCCTGTCTATGACAGCATAATACCCACAATGATGGCGGGTCTCCCCGACCTGATGATAGGGATAGTGATGATATTGGTGCTTTCGGCTTCAATGTCAACCCTGTCATCACTCGTCCTTACATCAGGGTCCACCTTCACTCTCGACATTGTCGTACCAGGCAGCCGCAAGAATATGGGAGAAAAAGCCCAGTTGCTCTGCATCAGGCTTCTGGTTGTCTTTTTCATTGCCGTATCTTCGGCGCTGGCAATAGTGCAGGCCAGAAGTTCAGTCACTTTTATAGCACAACTGATGGGAATATCCTGGGGTGCACTGGCAGGAGCGTTCCTGGCACCGTTCCTATACGGTCTTTATATGAAGAGGACCAGTGTGGCTGCGGTATGGGCCAGTTTCATCTCCGGAGTGCTGATAATGTCCGGCTGTATGTTCTGCAGTTTCACCGGAAAAGTGTTCATCTCACCTTTCTTCACATCCCCCATCAATGCAGGCGTACTCGCAATGCTGGTCGGACTGGTAATAGTACCCGTGGTGAGTCTGTTCACAAAACCGTGCGACAGCAAGGAGATATCAAAGATGTTTGCTTGTTATGAACGCACAGTGGAAGTACGTGCATCCACAGCTCTGACAGAGAAGGATTGATTCTCAATGCGATACGATATAGAAACTGATTTCGTAGAGACCTCCTTCCAGAGCATCCCTTCCTGCATACGGCCTCACATTGGGATTCTGGACTGAAACGGCTATGCCGTACTGACCGTTGGTCAAGCGAACCGACTCCTTACATTCCGGAGCTATTTTCACACTCTTGCTGTCGGATCCGCTGTAGTGGACAGTTAGCGTAAGTCCGGTGCAATTGTGGACTACAACCACACTCGTCGGGGATTCGTCGTCGGTTTTGACTCTGGTCAATCCGGGAAGAGCGTTGTGCTCATTCTTCAATGCATCCTCAACGTTTTTATCGACTATTCTCTTGTCAGCCTCCGCCCTGTGCAGTCCGTTGGGATATCTCGCCTTATATTTCTCGTAGCCCGCCCGAGAGTCCAACGAGCAGGCCTTGTTCCAGGCCGACTCATCGTCTCCCCATTCACGCTCAGCCATTTCACTCTTTATCTGCTCAATTTTTTCGTCTGAGAACTTTCCGAAGTTCATCGGAACCGAATTGACATCAAAAGAATCATTGTATATCATTCCCTTGTCTATGTTGAGCGAACCGCCGGATCTGCCCGAATTGCCCGAACCACTGAAACCGCCGGAACGATTTTCTCTTCCTGCATTGAAAGGGATGGCTGACTGTGCATATACGCACAGAGGCTGAAAGAGAAGGAAAAGAGCGATTGCAGCGATGCCTGCCGCATTCCGCAGTGTGGATGAAAAAAACATATACGTACCCCGTCAAACCGCAAATATACGGAAAGAAATTACATATCTTTGCAGGCATTGTAATTATATACCGCGTTATGAAAACATTTTCCGCCACTGTCATCACCCTATTGATTCTCGGGTCTGCATACGCCAGTCCTGTACAGGTGAAAAACCTGGAAAACCGTAAGGCAGAAGTGCGCCAAGGAACATCCTGGGGAGTGCCTTTCGCAAAAGGAAGCGTCAATGCTTCAACCACTTTCACCGTCAAGGATACTGAAGGCAACGTCTTGTCGTCCGACAACAGGCCACTCGCCTACTGGCCGGACGGGAGTCTCAAATGGGTAAGTTTTGCCGTTGTTGCGGACAAAGGTCTGGAGAATCTCAGCATTGAGGCGACTACCCCGGACAAGACGAAGACTATTACGAAGACAATAACGAAGACGAAGACAAAGGCAGATGCGTCGGCTGAACCGGCTATGGCATCGGAGGTGCCGGAAGGCATTGCAGTGAACACCGGAGCGATGCAATGTCTTTTTCCTTCTTCCGGCGAATCGATAATACTGGATTTGAAACTCGGTGACAAGCTGATTGCGTCTGAAGCACATCTGAAGACACTGCTCGAAACCCGGGACAACATTGGAGGACGGGCAGTCACCAGCAGTGAGGATTTCGTCAGCAGAGTGGAAAAGGTAAGTCTTGTTCAGAACAGTGCGTTCAAGACTACAGTGAAGATAGAGGGTATGCACCAGTCCACCGTATCGGACCGCATCTGGTTGCCGTTCAGCGTGTATTGCGTGATGTACAAGGATATGCCGACCATATCGCTTACCCATTCCTTCGTCTTCGACAGCGACGGTCGAAAGGACTTCATCAAAGGTTTGGGAATATCATTCACTGTGCCCTTCCGTGAGGAAGTACACAACCGGCACGTGCGCTTCGCCGGAGACGGGCAGGACGGCGCAGGATTCTGGTGTCAGCCGGTGTTGCTGGCCCCGGGTTACCGACCCAGTGCCGGCAAAGTGTTTGTCAACAACTACAAGTCATACCTGCAGGGCAAGCCACTTCCGGCAATGGACGAGCTGTCCGCAAACGAGAAGGCCGCTCTCCTCACCTGCCCGGTATGGGGGGATATGAGACTGGTTCAGAACAGCTCCAACGGATTCTCCATAGACAAGAGAACCTCAGCCGAAAGCTCCTGGCTCCACGTTGTGGAAGGAGGAAGGTCTTTGGGAGGAGCTCTTCTGGGAGACTGCAGCGGCAGTATCTTCGTAGGTGTCAAGGACTTCTGGCAGAGTTACCCCGCCGCGCTGGACGTTGAGGGTGCAGACACACAGAACGGAACCCTCACGGCCTGGCTTTGGTCTCCGTACGGAGAAACAATGGATATGAGACACTATGACACAGTAGGCCACGACCTTAAAATCAATTACGAAGACTACAAGGAGGGATGGGAGTCACCCTTGGGCGTAGGCCACAGATCCACTCTGGAAATCAGACTATTCGATAACATTCCAGCCAGCGATGAACTTCTGGCCGTGGCCAAGGCAGTGCAGAAGCCGGTACAGTTCAGCTGCACGCCGGAATATTTCTATGAAGTGCATGCCTTCGGAGACTACTGGGGCCTTCCGAAAGCCGAAAATGCAGAGATAGAGAAACTCATAGACAACAATCTGGAATTCTACGCCAAGGAAATCGACCGCCGCTCGTGGTACGGATTCTGGAACTACGGAGACGTAATGCACAACTATGACTTCACCCGTCAGGACTGGCGCTATGACATTGGCGGATGGGCCTGGAACAACATAGAACTCGCCCCCAATGTAATGCTCTGGACCTGCTTCCTGCGTACCGGACGCGAAGATATCTGGACTATGGCCGAGGCTCTCGAGAAACACGCCAGCGAGGTGGATGTGCACCATATAGGGCAATTTGCACCTCTGGGCTCCCGCCACAACGTGAACCATTGGGGAGACGGTTGCAAGCAGCCACGAATAGAATATGCGGCGATGAAGCGCTTTCTCTACTACCTCACCGGCGGCGATGCCCTCACAGGAGATCTGATGACGGAGCAAATCGGATCTGAGAAAGCATATGACTATGCACGCAGAATCAGCACCTGGGGCGCGGTTGGAGGAACATATCTCAAAAGCAGCCTCAACGACTGGGCTTACTACGCAGGCAACTGGATGATAGAATGGGAGCGAACCGGAAACGAATACTACCGGGACCGCCTTCTCAACTCAATGAAAGACCTGGTAGCCCTGAGCAAGGCAAGCCAGAGACTCAGTTTCGACTATTTCGATCCTGAAACCGGCAGGTTTATGGTATATCTCAAGGAGGATCCGAAATTCCGCGGCGAGGTTAACGCAGCGGAAAGCGATTTCGTACCGGCATCCAGCCTGAGCCAGAAAAAACTCAATGATATTGTGGGATACAGACTCGGACGCACAAGGGGCGATACTTTCAGCACTCTTTTCGGAGCTCCGGAATTCCTCTCCGATATGAGGGCGACCATAGATTATCCTGAATTCTGGAAATATACCGACAATTCATTCCGCGACGTATCGCACACTCAGGGAGGTAATATGACAGGTCCCCGAATGGCTGCGTGGGTGGCTGCCTCTGAAGATGATTCCGAAATGAGAGAACTCGCCTGGAAAAACCTGCTGGACAATGGCTTCACAGCTACTGAGGGCGATGGTACACCAGTGGTTCATCCCGAATTCGGAGTGACAGCAGGCACCCCCGACATCGTGAAGCCAGTGGAGAATCCCTGGTTCCTCGGGCAGACTGCCGGATGGCAGAGACACACCCCGTCCACCACCCAATGGATACTCAACGCCATAGAAGTGATGGAGTGGGCGGCAAGAAAACAATAAGGCGGCTAAGATACAATAGGATGGAGTCAATACTGGCATTCATAGCTGGATTCACATTGGCTGGCGTTGCATCTTTCTTCATCTCAAGAAAGTTGCTCAAGGTGGCCAAGGATGAATTGAAGGGGCGCAACAATGAGGATATCAAACTGTTGCAGCAACGGTTCGACGAAAGTCTGGCAAAAGTCAGCGCTCAGGTGAAGAGCGATACCGGAGAGATGCTCAAGGCTCGCCAGAAAGAGTTTTCCGAAAGCAGCAGCTTGAGTCTGGGACAGATAGTCAACCCTCTGAAAGACAACATAGCAGAGCTCAAGAAAACTATGGAAACCGGCAACAAGGAACAGGCCGAGAGAAATGGAGAGATGCGTGAGCGTCTGAAAAATCTTATGGAACATAGCGACGCGGCCCGAAGAAGTGCGGATGAACTTGCTGCAGCCTTTACGCACAGGAGCAAGATTCAAGGAGACTGGGGTGAGACTATTTTGAGCGAACTTCTTACATCACAAGGACTTACTGAAGGTGTGCACTATGAGATCCAGTCCGTCATCTCAGACGCGGAAGGGCATCCGGTACGCAACGGTACCGGAGGAATACTCCGCCCCGATGTTATTCTGCATCTGGACGAAAAGCGCGAACTCATCATCGACTCCAAAGTGTCCCTCACCGCCTATGTGGATTATGTGAACGCAGAAAACGAGGCAGACAGACAATCCAGCCTCAAAGCACACGTGGAAAGTATCAGGAAACACGTGAAGGAACTCTCCGCCAAGGATTATTCGGCCTACATCCAAAGCCCGAAACTGTCGGCAGGCTACGTGATTATGTTTGTACCCAATGTAGGAGCCCTATGGTCTGCACTGAACGCGGAGCCGGATCTTTGGAGAAAGGCCGCGGACGCAAATGTTTACATAGCCGATGAGCAGAGTCTATACGGAGCTCTTAGAATGGTCAAACTCACCTGGATACAAGTGACTCAGGCCCAGAACCACGAAAAACTGTACGAACTGGCCGACGAGATGGTAGAGCGGGTGGGGCAATTTATGGAAAGGTACGAGGCTATGGGACGAGCTTTGGACAAGGCCAGGGACGAATACGAAAGCGGACTGAAGAAACTGGAACCCCAGGGCCAGAGCATACTCAACACTTCCGGCAAGCTCATTAAACTCGGAGCCCGCAACAGCGACAGACATCCGGTGAAAACCATAGGTTGACAAAATTTTTATATCTTTGCGTAAAGTATAAGCACTATACTGTATAGCAATGTTACTTTCCAAAGAAATAGCCGTTTACCTCAACCTGGCCGCCTGCAAACTCAAGCAGTATACGTCGATGGTTCTCAAGAACAATAACATCGGACTCACTCCCGAACAGTTTCTCCTGATAGATCTCCTGTGGAACCAAGGCCCTATGTCGCAGCAGAAACTTGCCGACAATATGAAAAAGGACAAGAATTCCATCACCAAACTGGTTGATGCTCTGGAGAAAAAAGAGATGCTGATGCGTGTCAAGGACAAAACTGACAGAAGATCCAATACTGTCGTACTGTCACAGAAGGCTCAGGAAATGCGTAATGACACCAAAGAATTCGGCATATCAATGCTCGAGCAGATGCTGTCCGGAATAAGCGAGGAAGAACTCCGTGCCTTTTTGAGCACCTTGAGCAAACTGACTGCAAATATGGATGCGCTGTCATGACAATAGCAGACCTCAAGACAGGACAGTCCGGGATCGTCACCACTGTTGAAGGAGAGAGAATGCTTCGCGGACACGTCCTGGATATGGGACTTATTCCAGGAACAAGCGTTAAAAAGACCGGATCAGCACCTCTCGGAGACCCTATTGAACTGTTGGTAAGGGGTTACTCCCTTTCTTTGAGACTGTCCGAAGCAGCACTGATTAACCTGAAATGCTGCGAAGAAGAAGGAAGAGACGAAAGAGACGAAAGAGAAGGGCCTGCACACAAATGCTTCCCGCACAACAAAACTGAGCATCCGGGTCTGGGCGAAGGAGGCAAGTACCATACCCACGAAGACAGCAGGAACGAACTCCCAAAAAACACAGTACTCACTTTCGCGCTTGCCGGACAGCAGAACTGCGGCAAGACTACGGTGTTCAATAGACTCACAGGATCCAATCAGCACGTAGGCAATTTTCCAGGAGTCACAGTGGACAGAAAGGATGGCCACATCAAAGGCTATCCCTTATCTGTCGTGACAGACCTTCCCGGCATATACTCACTCTCTCCATACACGGCCGAAGAACTTGTGTCCAGAAAGTTCATATTGGAAGAGAGACCGCATTGCATAATCAACGTGGTGGATGCAAACAATATCACACGCAACCTCTACCTCACTATGCAACTGATGAATCTCAGCATCCCTATGGTATTGGCTCTCAATATGATGGATGAAGTCATCGGAAACGGTGGAGTTGTCCTTGTAAACGAGATGGAGCAAATATTGGGAATCCCCGTGATTCCGATAGCGGCTGCCCGCAACGAGGGAATGGACGAGTTGGTGAAACACGCCATTCACGTGGCGAAATATCAGGAAAAACCCGCCCGTCAGGATTTCTGCGACCCCGAAGAATACGGCGGGGCGGTCCATCGCTGTCTTCACGGTATCAAGCATCTCATAGAGGATCACGCAGTTGCCGCCGGGATTCCGCCGCACTTCGCTGCCGAAAAGATTGTGGAGGGAGACCTTCCATTGGCTGAAGCCTTGAAACTTGACACCAACGAGAAGGAAATGATTGAACATATCATCGTGCAGATGGAAGAGGAACGCGGACTTGACCGCAAGGCTGCCATCGCCGATATGCGTTTCTCGTTCATAGAAAGGCTATGCCGTCAAACCGTCGTGAAGCCGGGAGTGAGCCGGGAATATATCAGAAGCCGCAGGATGGACACTCTACTGACCGGCCGCTGGACAGCAATCCCTATCTTCATCTCCGTTATGGTTTCGGTGCTCTGGCTCAGCATAGACGTACTCGGCGCACCTTTGCAGAATCTTCTGAACGATGGCATCCAATGGCTTGGTACAGTTGTGGAGAATGCTCTGGTAAAGGCTGATGTCAGTCCTGTCGTCCGATTTCTCGTTGGGGACGGCTTTTTCTCCGGAGTGGGATCCGTAGTCAGCTTCGTACCCGTCATCATCCTGATGTTCTTCTTTCTCTCAATTCTGGAAGACAGCGGCTATATGGCAAGGGTGGCATTTGTCACCGACAAGCTTCTGAGGCGGATAGGGTTATCGGGACGAAGCATAGTACCTCTCCTGATAGGTCTGGGATGCTCTGTGCCGGCAGTGATGGCCACCAGAACCCTGCCCTCGGCCAACGACAGAAAGAAAACCGTGTTGCTCACACCGTTTATGAGCTGCTCGGCCAAACTTCCCATATACGCATTCTTCTCCGCATCTTTCTTCCCCGGACACGGAGGTCTGGTGTTGGTGTGCCTTTATCTTCTTTCCATTACTGTAGGAATATTCACCGCACTTGTCGGAAAGCATCTCGGCAACCGCTCCGAAGCATCCCCTTTCATAATGGAACTTCCCAATTACAGGCTTCCAAGGCTGAGGAACACTTTCCTGCTTCTGTGGGATAAGACCAAAGATTTCCTCCAGAAGGCCTTCACGGTCATATTCCTCGCCACGATAGTGATATGGTTCCTGCAATCATTCAACTTCCGCTTCGAGATGGTAGAGAACGGAGAAGGCAGCATTCTGGCTTGGCTTGCCGGTCTCATAGCTCCTGTCTTCGCCCCTTTGGGACTCGGAGACTGGAGAGTGGTGACCGCCTTCGTCTCAGGTTTCCTTGCAAAAGAAAGTGTAGTGGCGACTATGGAGATACTTGGAGTGACATCCCTGCTCTCCATTTCCACAGCGGTGTCGATGCTGACATTCTGCCTTCTTTACACTCCGTGTATAGCGGCCATTGCATCCGTAAGGCGCGAACTTGGAAAGAAGTGGGCTGCATTTATGATTGTATTCCAGTGTCTTGTAGCCTGGGTTGTGGCTTTTGCCGCATACAATATCACCCTTTTGATTGTCTGATTCTTTCTGATTGTCTGATTCTTTCTTAAATGAATTTTGCAACTGCTGTAGTATTGGGCGTAATTGCCATCATTGCAATATGTGTAACATTGTGGCTCTTCAGACATCCGGAATCACGCAGTTGCGATGGGTGCTCCTTTCACTCGTTTTGTCCTAAGAAAAAGAAATTGCTCGAATGATGAAACTTGAAGTACCATCCGGCAGCGACAGAATACTGCTGCACGTCTGTTGTGCCCCTTGTTCCGGAGCCATAGTCGAATGTATGGTTGAGAACGGCTTGAGACCTGCATTATTCTTCAGCAATTCGAACATCTTTCCCAAGGAGGAGTATGAACTGCGAAGGCAGGAGATTGTGCGCTATGCATCCAAGTTCGGTCTGGAAGTGACAGATGACGACTATGACCACAGAGAGTGGCTCTCCTGTGTGAAAGGACTTGAACGCGAACCGGAAAGAGGGGCCAGATGTATGGAATGCTTCAAATTCAGGTTGAAGAGGGCGGCTGCCTATGCCGCTTCGCACAATTATGAAGTGCTCACCACCACCCTTGCCTCCTCGCGATGGAAAGACACCAATCAGGTGAATGCCGCCGGAGAAGAGGCCTGCGAGGGAAGCGGAGTGATATGGTGGCCTCAGAACTGGCGGCGTGGCGGACTTCAGCCCCGAAGGGACGAGATAATACGCGAACAGGGTTTCTATAATCAGAATTTCTGTGGTTGTGAGTTTTCCAAGTAAAAAAAGTTTGCTATATTTGCGGCCGCCCTCGAGTAGGGCAACATTGAAGTTCAACATTTTAAAACAGATTCACAATGGCT
>DCIN01000058.1:23515-24417 GCA_002315815.1 Bacteroidales bacterium UBA1725
ACAACCCCAACACCAACCCTGCAACCATCATTCTCGATTCAGAGAAGGCACTTGCTTGGGTCAAGGTCGGAGCTCAGCCCACACTCGTATGCCGCCGCATCCTTTCTTACGAAGGAGTTCTCCTCCGCCACCATCTCGACGGTGGTGTCGCCAAGGGAGCCCTCACTCAGGAACAGGCAGATGCAAAATGGAACGCCTGGAAGGCAGAGCGCGATGCCAAGATAGAGGCAAAGAAGACAGGCATCAAGAATGCAGCAATCGAGGCCAGAAAGGCTGCCAAGGCTGAAGAGACAAAGGTCAACGAGGCACGTGCAGAAGCTCTTGCCAAGAAGAAGGCCGAGGAACTCGCAGCAAAGCAGGCTGAAGAGGCTGCAGCAGCAGAGTCTGCTGAGACAACCGAGCCCGCTGCTGAGTCCGTCGAGGCATAATGCTTCAGATTGCAAAGATTATCAAGTCCAACGGCACCGACGGAGGCATACTTATCGGAGTCAGAGACATTGAAATCGGGCAGATTGACACAAAGGAACCGGTATTCATCGAATTTGATGGGCTGCCGGTTCCGTTTTTTATTCAGGATATCTGCCAAAAGGGATCATCCAGAGCCATAATTCATCTGAACGATGTCTGCTCTCTGGAAGATGCTGAGGAGATTGTCGGACGGGCTATCTGCGTCGAAGACTCGGATGAGGATGAGGAGACTGAAGAAGACTTTACCGGCTGGACAGTCTATGACAAGAAACACAAGCTCGGGGCCGTGGACGGCATAGAAGAGATTCCTGGCAATCCGTGCCTGTACATAGGAGATATATTGATTCCCCTACACGAAGATTTCGTCATCAGCATTGACGAAGACAACAGGGAACTTCATCTTGACCTTCCGGAAGGTCTGTATTGAACTGTTT
>DCIN01000058.1:24447-28979 GCA_002315815.1 Bacteroidales bacterium UBA1725
TTGAACTGTTTGAACTGTTTGAACTGTTTCAATCAATTGCAGTTCCGTCAGGATAGAAATAATACACGGCTAAGACAGCGGCGAGAGCTGCTGTTTCTGTTCTCAAACGGGAGTCGCCCAGATGTACCGCTTGCCATCCAAGAGTGAGTGCCAGATTGATTTCTTCGGTGGAGAAGTCTCCTTCAGGTCCTATCAAAATACAGATATCGTTGGTCTTGGATTTGCCCAGCGCCTCCGCAATTGCAGTTCGCTTCTCTTTGGGGAGTGTGGAATCGCAATAGCAGATAAGTCTGAGTGATGAAGACGGTGCAGATTGAAGATATTCGGTTACAGTCAAACTTTCTCTCACCTCCGGCAGTTTTGCTTTGAGCGACTGCTTCACAGCGGAAAGTACTATTCTCTTCAGCCTGTCCGTTCTGAATATTTTTCTCTCAGAATGATCCCCTATCACAGGTACTATTGCATCCACTCCGATTTCTGTGGCTTTCTCCACAAACCATTCGTAGCGGTCTGTATTCTTGGTCGGGCATACGGCCATCTGGAGATTATATGGATGGGTTCCAAAATCATTCACTGCCTCATTTATCACGGCCCGCGCAGACTTGGGATTGTCATCCACAAGTGTGCAGCGGAAGAGCGTACCGTTTCCGTCAATCACCGAAACAGTGTCACCGCAACGTTTCCGAAGCACTCTCACACAATGACCGGATTCGTCCTGATCAAGGAGAAGAGAATTATCTTCTATTTTGGACGAGTAGAACAGTTCCATTTATTTAAAAAGAGACTTTACAAGTTCCGGTACGTCCGCCACATTGACTACCTCTATTCCTTCAGTCTTAGTTTCCAATTTAGTGAATGATGAAATGAACATTTTTTTGAACCCAAGGCGGGCAGCTTCGGCGATGCGGCGGTCCGACTGTGAAACCGGACGTATCTCTCCACTCAAACCCACTTCTCCCGCAAAGCAGACATCAGAAGGAATTGCAAAGTCAAAATTGGACGAAAGAACGGCACAGATGACGGCCAAGTCACAGGCTGGGTCATTGACCTTGAGCCCACCGGCCATATTGAGAAACACGTCCTTGGCACTGAGATGGAATCCTGCTCTTTTTTCCAGGACTGCGAGCAGCATATTGAGGCGTCGGGTGTCGAAACCGGTGGCGGAACGCTGGGCTGTACCGTACACGGCACTGCTGACAAGGGCTTGAACCTCAAAAAGGAAAGGCCTCGTGCCATCGAGCATAGCGGCGATGGCTGTTCCGCTAAGTCCCTGTTCATGCATAGGAATCAGCAATTCGGAGGGATTGCTCACTTCCCTGAGTCCTGAACCTGTCATCTCGAACACCGCCAGTTCGGATGTTGAACCGAAGCGGTTCTTGATGCTCCTGAGTATCCTGTAAGATCCTCTGTTCTCTCCTTCGAACTGCAACACCACATCCACTATATGTTCAAGAATCTTGGGTCCGGCTATGTATCCGTCCTTAGTTATGTGACCTATCAGAATCACAGGCACTCCGCTTTCCTTGGCATAGCGAAGAAGCATCGCTGTAACCTCCTTTATCTGAGACACGGATCCGGGAGTGGACTCCACGGCAGAGGTGGACATTGTCTGCACCGAATCCACTATCACCAGATCGGGGGCCAGACTCACGGCCTCTTCTATTATGTTCTCCACCTGCGTCTCGCAATATATGAAGCAGTCGGAATCATCGCCGCCCAGCCTCTGTGCACGCATCTTTACCTGACGGTTGCTTTCCTCACCGCTGACATACAGAGTTTTGAGCCCGGGACAATTGAGAGGTATCTGCAGGGAAAGGGTAGATTTTCCGATACCCGGCTCACCTCCTATCAAGACTAATGAGCCGGGCACCATTCCACCGCCCAGAATGCGGTTGATTTCTTCTATTCCAAGAGATACCCTGGCCTCTGCGGAAAAGTCTATATCTCTCAGATGCTGTGCTTTGCGGCCAGATGGACCATTAGAAGTCCGAGTTGCAACAGGACTTTGTTTCGGAGCCTCGACCATCGTGTTCCATTCTCCGCAGGCCGGACAGCGTCCCATCCATTTGGAACTCTCATTTCCGCAGGTGCTGCAGAACCAGGTTGTTTTTGTCTTGCTTGCCGCCATAATCTTTCGCAAAGTCTGTTGTCAATCCTTTTCCGTTGTCAATTCTATCGTTTGAGCTCAAACACTTCCATATCCTTCACTCCCGAAGCATCAATTCTGAAACGCAGAGCCGTGCGCACAAGTTGCCAGCCCTGAAGGCCTGCTGCTCCCGGATTGATGTACAACATATTGTTCGCCTTGTCATCCATCACCTTGAGTATATGTGAATGCCCGCAGATGAAGACATCAGGCCTGTATCTGTCGATAAGGGCTGCGGCACGGATGTCATAGTGGCCGGGGGAGCCTCCGATATGGGTCATCAGCACTTTCGTGCCTTCAACATTGAAGATTTTGTAACTGGGATACATCAGGCGGATATCCTGCCCGTCACAATTGCCGCAGACACCGGACAGAGGCTTGAAGAGAGATAGGCTGCGGGCGAATTCATCTCCTCCGCCGAAATCTCCGGCATGCCACAAAACGTCCACGGGATTCAGAAAATCCTTGAACGGATCACTGAATACACCGTGAGTGTCGCTGATAAGTCCGATATACATACGTTCAGAATGAGACAGTTTCCTGATGAATCGCTTTCTTGACGAACCAGAATCCTGACGAATCAGTTATCTCCGTAGCCGTCAGGATTGTTCTTCTGCCAGTTCCAAGAATCGCGACACATCTCCTCCAGCCCGAATTCTGCCCTCCATCCGAGTTCGCGTTCAGCCTTCGCAGGGTCTGAATAGCAGGTGGAGATATCTCCGGGTCTGCGAGGTTTGATACTGTAGGGAACAGGAACACCGTTGGCCTTCTCGAAAGCCTTCACAACGTCCAGTACCGAATAACCGTATCCGGTTCCAAGATTGTATATTGCGAGACCGCAATTTGCACTGATTGCCTTAAGCGCACTCACGTGCCCGCGGGCCAAGTCCACAACGTGGATATAGTCACGTACCCCCGTTCCGTCAGGTGTGTCATAATCGTTTCCGAAAATGCCAAGTTCTGTTCTCTTGCCCACAGCCACCTGTGTGATGTATGGCATCAGATTGTTGGGAATGCCGTTGGGATCCTCGCCTATTAGGCCGCTCTTGTGTGCTCCAATAGGATTGAAATACCTGAGTAACACCACGTTCCATTCGGAATCGGCCTTCTGGATGTCTGCCAGAATCTCCTCGAGCATACTTTTGGTCTGCCCGTAAGGATTGGTGCACCTTCCCTTGGGACATTCCTCTGTAATGGGTATTATGGCCGGATTGCCGTACACGGTGGCAGAGGATGAGAAGATTATGTTCTTGCATCCGTGACTCCTTAGTGCATCGATGAGGACCAAAGTACCCGAGATATTGTTCTCATAGTATTCGAAAGGTTTGGCTACGGATTCTCCCACGGCTTTCAGGCCGGCAAAATGAATGCAGCAGTCTATCTTGTTCTTTGATAGTACTTTGTCCAATGCTCTACGATCTCTGATATCTGCTTCGTAAAAAGGAATATGTCTTCCTGATATCTGCTCCACCCTGTCAATGGATTTTCGGCTGGAATTGCACAGATTGTCAAGGGCCACAACATTATGGCCGGCAGCAAGAAGTTCAATGATAGTGTGGGAGCCGATGAATCCGGCTCCTCCTGTAACCAGAATATTCATAGTGGCAAAAGTAAGAAACTTTTTCATTTTAGAATGTTGAGGAGCAGATTTTGTTTCATTTCTTCAACCATTGTTTCAGAGATGTCTTTTTCCATATAATCTTCAAAATTCGTAAAGACTGTTTGAATTTCATCAATAATCTCCCTGCCGTTTCTCACTTTTATTGCATCGGCCACTTTCAGCAGATCTTCTGATGTGAAGTTGTCGGTCTTGCCGTTGATGGTCATTTGATGATGCGCTGTCCATTCGCTTGACGGCCTGTAGGCGTAAGTCATATCAAAGGCGGGGGCCAGACTCCATTCACCCTGTTCGTTCATCAGAAACTCTACATTCTTGGTATGATCATCCTGATTGCGTCCGATAACATTGAACACCATTCTCCTGAATGCTTGTTCCGCTTCTGAATGCTTGAGTCCAAGAGTCCTCATAACACCGAACATCTGTTCATAGGAGAATGCTCCCGGCATATTGAAATCCATTCCAGCCAGACCGCAAAGCGATACCTTGTGAAGTTTTCTGTTACCTATCCTGTCATATCTCCTGGTCAGAAAATGTCTTCTGTCTCTGTCGGGGAGCAGACAACTTTCCATCATATTTATTTGACACGCCTTTGCCAGCTTGTAATATGAGTATTCTATGCTGGTGAAATGTTGAGGATCCCCAAGAACAGTGTTTGTCACACCGTCAAGTTTCAGCAGATAGTGTCCAAAACCTTCCGGTGCCGGCACCTGCCCGGAACGAATCTCGCCGGTTTCCTTGTTGTATGCGACAACAGCCTTTGCCCTG
>DCIN01000058.1:29059-63623 GCA_002315815.1 Bacteroidales bacterium UBA1725
TGTTGCAACACCTGATCTCTGTTGCAATATGTCTGCGGCAACTTTAATGAGTCCGTCAAGTTCTGTAATCTTGATTGATCTGGAGGACTCCGGTCTCATATCCTTGACGAATTCCAGTGCTCCCATACCTCTGTCTCCCATATAAAGGAGTCTTTCTATGACGTTACAGGAACCGTTGTCCCGCCCGTTCTGTGCGAGCCAGCTGTCCATAAGCGCCGTTCCCCATTTATCAGGAAGAATGTCTGCAATGAATTCAGGAAGTCCCTTGAACGTATCATCTTGGCTACGGGGGATATGTTTCGAGAAAATCCTTCCTTTTTCAAAAGGATACATAATTGGGGATACTTCATATCCGGTATTTCCGAAATCTTTATAATATTGGAACGTAATGAGATTGTCGTTCTCATTGAGGTACAATGCTCCGAGATCTCCTCCCCAGAGCTTGATTATTGCACTATTTACCATTCGCTTTGTTTCTTATTGTCTTTCGTCTTATGCGACCGTACCCTTTGTGGATTCATTCCGGCTTTTGCCGCTGCAATGGGACTGACAGGAACAGGTGTGTTAAGAACAGAAAGGACATCCATTCTTTTCAACCCCCTCAAGAGTGCCACTATGTTTCCAGTGGATGTGGAATTCCCGTTCTCAATGGAGGAAATGGTTTTTCTGGTAAGTCCGGAAGTTGTCGCCAGATCCTGTTGGCTATATCCTGAGTTGATTCTCATCTGCTTGAAGTGAGATCCAAGGATTTTCAGGATGTAATCGTCTGTCATTCCGTATGAAAGAAAGTCTGCCATATTATCGGTTTTGTACAAATATAAAAATAATGTAACAAAATATACTCATAAAGTGGCAAATAAAGCATTAATGAGTAAGTTTTGTTACATTATTTTTTGTCTAGCAGACGGGGCCCTTCTTATACTATCTCAGATTGGCTCTGATCCACTCCATATGGCCTGTCTCGACCTCGGAAGTGGACCAGTGTTCGTTGACAGGAGTGATGACAGCCTCTTTGGGACAGGTCAGCAGATTCCATACCGCATATGACGTGGTCGGAGGGCAGGTGTTGTCATTGTATCCCCAGGTCATACGTACCGGGCAAGTGATATGACGCGCGAAATTGATGACGTCATAGTATGCCAGAGTATTGATGTTGTTCGGGGTAAGAATGTTTGCTTTCATATGAGGATAACCTCCGGTGCGTCCCGGCTCGGCATATCCCGCCATATCCACCAGCGCAGGATGATTGAGTGCGCACTGGGTTACACGCGGGTCAAGTCCTGCAGCCACAAGCGAAAGGCCTCCGCCTTGGCTTCCTCCCTGTACGGCCACATTCTTTCCATCCCATTCAGGAAGGGATGTAAGAAAATCGATTGCCTTGGTGAGGGCGACATACACGTGGCGCATATAGTAGCGATCGCGGCTGTCGATACCGTTCTCCAGATAGCCGTTGCCTGAACTGTTGAAAGCTGATGTCATCTCTGAGAATGTCTTCTCGTCGATGCGCGGGTCCAGTCCGTGTATTTCCATTTCCATACGGATGAATCCGTTCTCGGCATAGAAGGTCTTGACATTCTTGATGGTCTTAACTCCAGCTCCCGGAGGGGCGAGAACGACAGGCATAGATCCGGCTTTGGCATCCACAGGAATGAGGAGATAGCCATAGACGCTGTGTTTCTGATCCACCTTTATCTTGACGATGTCGCAGTTGTATTTGTCAGTACACATTGCTTCATAGCGCTCGCGAGTATATGAGAGGGGAGTTTTTGCAGCCTCGGCCTTGGTGGCCTCCCAAAACTCGGTGAAATCGGCAGGCTCCTTGGTATAAGGCTTTATCTTATCCGGGGAGAAACCTACCTTCACGTGGTGTGTATAGGTATGCCCGTCTATGGTAGTGGAAAGTCTGAGGTCACGGAAACCGGGAGTCTTGCGGGTACCCATATCTATGGTGGCACTGCCACCCTTGAGAGTGACGTTTCCTGTCCTGTCAGATGCAAGCATATCATCGCCTATGGAATACTCCACGACGCAGTCGCGCGGGATACCCCACTTGTAGAACTCCACCCTGACATTGGCTTTCTGTCCGGTCTGATAGATCCAGTCTGGATGATCTGGTACGGTAACCCACAGATAATCACTGCGATAAGGATAATTTTCGGCAAATGCCGAAGAGGTCTGTGCAATGATGCTGGCAAATGCCAACACCGAAAGAAATTGTCCGATATTTTTCATATATCTTCAAATTTAAATAAATTCCGCATATTTTCTATGCTTTTCTGAACACGACTCCGTTTCTGCTGTTTGATGAATATTGCCCTTATGTGAGTTTTAGTGAGGCAAAAAATTATTCCTATCTTTACTGTTCGTGGTTAATCGACATAACAACTATGACCAATATGAAAAGAGCCATCATCACCATCGTAGCAATTCTGAGCTGCACCCTTTCATTTGCCCAGCATTCCTGGAGCGGAATCCACAATATTTCCCTGAAGGAAGCAGCGGCGGATTTCAGTAATCCTCCCGCTGAATTTGCAAGCCACGTCATCTGGGGATGGGAGGGTCCGATGGATATCGAGACCATCAGACACGATCTGGATTCCATCAAAGCGAAGGGCTTCCGCTCAGTTATATTCGAGGCCGGATACAGGCTTCCGTACGAGTATCTGTCAGACCAGTGGTTTGAAGGAATCCGCACCGGAGTAATGGAAGCCAAGGCCCGCGAACTCAAGGTCTGGATCATCGACGAAGGAAAATACCCCAGCGGATTTGCCGGAGGCAAATTTACCAAAGAGCGTCCTGAACTCAGGATGAAAGCCATTGTCAACATAGGAACCATACACGTGGATAAAGGCACGGTTATCACCAACTTGGAGATTGATCCCAGGGCATTCAGCGCAGTTGCTGTCAGCAGGAGCGGAGCACCCAACCGTACGGTTCCTGTCAACGAAGGAAAAATCAGTTTCAATGCAGGACTTGATGAGTGGGATATCCTGCTGGCCGGATCAGATTACCGCACTGGCCAGACCAGAGCCGTCAACAATCCCACAGGAGGCAAGGATACCAGCAATTCCATCTGTGATTACCTCAGCCCTGAAGCAGTGCGTCAGTTCATAGACTGGACTCACGAGCAGTACAAGAAATATATAGGAGATGAATTCGGCAAGACCGTGCTTGGTTTCCGCGGAGACGAACCCGACTTTGCATACACCCCCTGGACGCCGAAGATGGTGGAGGAATTCACAGCCCGCAAGGGATATGATCCCACACCCTGGTTCGCCTGTCTTCTTACAAGCAATCTCACAACGGCGGAGAGGAAATTCAGGGCTGATTTCTGGGACGTATGGTCAGAACTGTTTGCAGTCAATTTCTTCAAGCAGCAAGCCGACTGGTGCGATAAGAACGGACTCGCATACATAACCCATCTCAACAACGATCACAATATGCCGGTCTGCATAAGGGCAGAAGGCAGTCTGTTTCGTGATTTAAGCAAAGTGCAGATTCCCGGAGTGGATGCAATTTGGAACCAGATATGGCCTGAAACGGTGAATGACTTTCCAAAATTCGCATCTTCAGTCTCACACGTTTACGGCAAGCCCAGAGCATTCAGCGAAAGTTTCGCAGCATACAACACTCCTCCCAGCATTCCCCAGGCCAAATACGCTGTGGACTACCAGATAATCCGCGGTATCAATTTTTTCGAATTTATGTTCTGGCTGGCCGGTTCGAAGGGGAAGAATTGGATGACGGATCCCGCAATGAAGGGGCTCAACGAGTACACCAATCGGGCCACCTATCTGATGTCTCTCGGAATTCCCGGTGCAAGAGTGGCAATGTATTATCCCACAAGCACTTTTTGGATGAACAACCAATCAGTCAATACGGATCTGGTGAATATGGCCGAACTGCTTCTCAAACACCAGAGAGACTTCGACTGGGTTGATGACGATGCCTTCACCGAAGCTCTCACTGTAGGTTCGGGCTTCCTTCAGAACAGGAGCGGTCAAAAATACTATACACTCGTGATACCCTCTTCAGACGTCATTTCAGAAAGCGTCTGGGAGAAAATCCAGGAGTTTGCACTCCGGGGAGGCAAGGTGCTCTTCTGGGGTCGTCGTCCCCACCTTCTTGCCGGCAGGACATACAAGGATGCCGGAGTTCTTCCTCTTATGGAACAATGCTTTGAAGAACCCTCTTCCGAATGGACGGCAACAGTCGCATCGGCGATGCCCGAGCCTGAATTCAGTTTAGTCGTGGATCGTCCTGCAATACCGGTAAGGGCACAGTCAAGGCGCAGCGAATTTCAGACTCAAGGAGAACCTACAACCAATTTCGTCCATTACACCCGCAGAGTGATGCCTGACGGTGTTCTATATTTCATCTTCAATGAAGGTGAGAAAGAGGCTGCATTCAAGGCGGATTTCGACCATATCGGCATTGTGAAAGAATGGGATGCGACAAACGGCACTCAGAAAGCCATTCACTCTGACTTAGTGGACGGAAAAGTCCGTCTGGAAATGACACTGGAACCTTGGAAAAGCCGTATCATAAGCATTGAAAGGGATACAGTGAGCCACAATGCGAGGTAACACTGAATCAAGGGCAACGACCGGCCAAAGTCAGGAGGAGCGTCGGAAACTGTCCGTAATTATTTCAACTGTATGTTGATATACCCAATGATGTCGTCCAAAGTGACGAAAGTAGCAAGTTTCTGGTTTGGAATTTTGATTCCGAAGTGGTTTTCTATGTCAGAAACCATTGAAAAGAGAACGAAGGAATCGATTCCAACCGCCATCTTCATATTATCCGCCGTGTTAATCTGATCTGCAGGTACATCCACATAATCTGACACAATGTTGATAAGTTCACGTTTAATGTCCATATAGTCAATCAATTTTTATTGCATTTCCCGAGCATCTGTCAGGAACCGTTGCACGTCTGATTTTTCTTGTTGATGTCTTTTCGTATTCTTTGTCAGGAAGTTCGAGGTACTCTATGCGCTTGTAATTCGGGAGCATTCCATTAACCTTGCAAAGATCCTCAACAATGCTCTGATGCTGTGAGCGTTTATTATCGTCCTTGATGTAAATTCCTGCGCAGAGGAATTTGCCGGCGTTTTCTCCGTTGGTAAAAGATGCCTGATATACCACGATTTCGTCTGCATAGTCCAGATGGGTCTCTATGATATTCTCTATCTCTTCCGGGCAGATATTCTTGCCGTTGTCGAGCACTATTGTATTCTTCTTCCTCCCCATAAGGATAATGCGTCCCTGTTCGTCGATGCGGGCTGCGTCTCCTGTATTGAAGAACCCTTCCTCGTCAAACACTGAAACTGTGGCCTCAGGATCCTTGTAATACTCTTTGAATACGCTCTTTCCGCGAACGCAAAGGTCTCCGATACCATTTTCATCAGGGTTTGTGATTTTTGCCTCGATTCCCGGACAAGGGTGTCCTACACTGAGGTGCTCCTTGAGGGTCTCGGCATTCATAGAGATTAGTGGTCCGCATTCTGTGATGCCGTAACCGTTCTCAATCTCAATTCCAATGTCATTCATACCCTTGATGACTACTGGATTGAGCATAGAACCGCCACAGACTATCATATTGAGTCTGCCTCCGAACGCAGCGTGGATATCCTTGAACATATCGTGGGTCTTGTCCACCCCGAGCTTCATAAGAAAGTTGCTTATTCTGATGCCTTTCTTGAGTTTCTCCTCCTTTCCCTGCTTCTTGGCATTCATCCAGATGTTCTTGTAGAAAGCATTGGCAATCATAGGAACTATGGTGATGCTTTGAGGCTTGAATATCTTCATATTGGTCATTATGTCGCGGATGTTGCCGTTGACATAGGTGACACGGCCGGATGCCATTCTGGCCATCACGTGAGTGTTGATTTCAGTGGCATGGTGCATAGGAAGTATACTCATTGCTGTATTCTCTTCGCCGTCCACTGATTTGATGGTGTCCATACAGTTTATGGCGTTTGCAATGAGGTTGGCATTGGTCAGCACCACTCCCTTGTTGGCACCGGTGGTGCCTGAAGTGAAGAGAATCTTAGCCGGAGCGTCAATGTCGAGTTCAAGGTTGCGGTATTGGCCATTGCCACTGCATCTGCCAAGTTCCACAATCTCCTCGTAGAAAGGAAGATTGTCGTATTTCCTGTCAATGGTGATGATTGTGCGGAGTCTTACGCAATTGGTTTTCGCTTGTCGGATATTGTCCACCACCGCGGCACTGCAGATTACTGCATCGGCATCGCATTTGAACAGCAGGGTCTCAAGCAGATTCTGAGGAGCGTTGAAATCGACAGGGATGACTATGCCGACACCGCTGGAAATACAAATGTCAGAAAGTATATAGCGGCAGCAGTTTTCGCTTACGATTGCGATGTGGGCATCTTTCAGTCCCATTGCACAAAGCCCCTCTCCGAAGTTCATCACCTCTTCGTATATGTCGTGAGAAGTGTAGTGCCTGATTTGTTTGTCATTGTCGAGTTCTCCGAGTATGTTCTTCTCCGGAATCATACGGTTCAGGCGCTCAATCATTTCCCGGATGCTCTTGTAATCGCCTTCCTTGAGAAGGAACTTGCGGTTCATTTCCCGCTCAGTCTTGAATTTTACAGACATAGCCCAAGTTTGCTTTCAGAGTCTGCGAGAACTGTCTCGACGACGTGTACGAACGTATTCTGGAAATTCACCAACTGCAATGGAGTGACCATTTCAGTCTGAATATCATAATTTACGAAAATCTCATTGGTCTGTATATTGTGCATAAAGGCCAGGTATGTCACCAGAGATCCCTTTCCGTTGCTGTGAATCTGAAGGGATATTCCCTCAGGATTTGAGAACGGGATGAACGAATAACAGAAGTTGATCATATAGCGGAGCATAGAAAAGTTCCACTGTTTGTGCTGCATTGCCTCCAATTCGAGATAGCTGAGTTTGGTGTGGCGGAAGAATTCATTCTGCTCATCTACCGATATCTTGATGTTCTCGAGGAACGACTTTTCATAATCTACTGTAGTGTAAAGGCTTATGCTCTGCACTTTTGTACCTGCCGCACGGCGTTCGGCCACTGTTCCGCGACAGTTGAGAAGCATTAGAGGAATCTGGTATTTTTCGCGGTTGTTGACCAATGATGCCGCTACGGAATATGTATAGAAGAAAAATGCATTGAGAGAAATCTGATTTTCTTCGCACCATTTCTCCGCCTTTTCCACTACTGCGGCCGGGATTACAAAGCGGTAGCCTTTGGTGTCGCATTTAATGAAGAGGTATGGAAGTGATTTGCCGCCCTTTGCCTTCTCCTTGCGCCATCTGTCGCAGCCGTTGCCGTGAATGCCGCAGTAGGTCGGAGATTCTGCGTGGACATTCTCATAATAGTTGGAGAAGAATGAGCGGTCCCTTTCAACTGCTTCGTTATTGGCTTTGTAGGCCATATCCTTTGCCAGAACTTCTTCAAAACTGCCGGGGGCTTCTGGAAGCGCCTTGCCTTCCTTGAGAGCCTTGTATACGGCAAAGAGGTCTGAGACAAGAACTCCTATACCGTATGAGTCACAGACAAGGTGCGAAATCTTGAAGAAGATTTCCTGTTTGCCGTCAGGATTGACGGTGTAAACAACCTTCAGGGTTTCTCCTTTGAAAACATTTATCATTCCCTTACGGAAACCTTCAAGAAAATTGTCATATTTCTTCTGGGTATCGAGTATCTTTGTCGGAATGCTGCCTACTTCTCTTTCCGGCACAAAGTACTGGTTAATTTTGGTCTTGCTTTCCTTCACCAGAGTGAGTCGAAGGCAATCATTTCTCTTGAAAAGAAGATTGATGGCCTTTGTCATAAGGGATTCATCGAAGCCTTCATCTACCGTGGTGGAAAAGATGATGTTGGCCACTCTGCTGAACAAACTGTATTTTGTCTGGAGATAGACAATGTCCTGAGAATAGTTCAGATCGTAAAGTTTCATTTCCATTTATTTGTAATTTTAATTGCTTCCAGGTAATCCTTTTTGTCTTTGTCGCTTACATTGTCGGCGCTCTTATAGAGTTTTTCCAGATAATTGAGGACTGCAGCCGCTTCTTCTCTGTCGGAAACTTCGCCAATGGTTTTTCCTGTCCACGGAGTCTTGCCGATACCACCGTCGAACGCTGCGAATCTTTCGATGTTCGTTTTGGAAGAATCATTGAACTTATCCCTATTTCTGGAAGCCACCAAAGCTCGCTTTGATGCTGTCCAGTTGCGTTCATAAAGCATCTTTGCCAACAGACCGAAAATGCTGGAATGTAATTCTCCTTCCGGTACGCAAAGGGCTGATTTTCTTGCGAAGTTTATTCCTTCATCAGTGGATTTGAACGGGTGGTTGTAATAAATTTCCGCCATCGCGTGCCAAGCGGCCGAGTGATCTGTCTGATTGAGTTTGACCAGAATGGTCTCAATGTCGGCGATGACGGTACCTACTGCCTTGGCCTGTTCCATCATTCCGTGAGTCTGACATTCCTTGCCTACATTGGCACTATGCCACATATAGCCCTCCGGATTTTTCGGATCGGCTTCAATTGCCTTGTTTGCGTATTCAATGCCTTTGTTATATGTTTTTCTCTTCGCCTCTTCCGTTTTTTCTTCGAGACCGATGAGGAGCTGATTTCTGGAGAGTCTCCAGTACACTTCCGCCTTCTGAGCGTTGTTTTCAGCCTGCGAGAGCATCTCCAATAGCTCCTTCCTTGCTGCTGCATAGTCTCCTGCAGCTGTCAGTTTGCCGTCCACGTTGGCAAAGTTCAGTACAACAATTGTGATGATCAGGGATTTGAACATATCTTTAATTTGGATTGCAAATTTACGAAAGCCTCAACAGCAGCATACTTTGAGTGACAGGTGTGACAAATAGTTCATTAAATCATATATTTTGTGACGAATTGCGCAAAAGAGTGACGAATTCTTAATAATTGCTATATTTGTCACATAGTGTTGCTGCCTGTTTTGAAATGCTTAGGATTCCGGTGATATTCACGAAAGTGTCCACAATACTGTGGTACGCTCTCTTCGTTCCAGTATTCTTTATGTTTTTCGTTTCGGTGTACCAACCATTCAATATGAAGGTGGTACTCGACAGCGGAAAGGAGGATTTCTTCACGAACGTAGTGCTGGTGATGTGCATCATTATGGGAGTGATGTGTGTTTGTTGTTATGTATTCTATCTGATAAACAAGAAAAACAGAATCACCTGGTTGGGCTTTATCGCCTGGTACATCCTGGAGATGACTGTCTGCACATATTTCGTAGCTTTGTTCATCAAGCTGATGAAACCGGAACTGGGGGAATATTTCATCGTTGTGGCGATGAGTCTGCAATACACCTTCCTTATTCTTTCTATTCCTCATTTCTGCATCACTATGGTCACTCTGGCGGTGGACAAGTCCACAGTTCCGGCGATGTCGAGGACTGATAACAACATCGTCCACTTTACCGATTTCAAGAAGCAGGTGAAGTTCTCTGTGGCCAAGGAATCGATACTATATATTGGAGCGGAAGAAAATTATGTGCGAATTCACTACTATGACGATAATATGGCAAAGGACTATCTGCTCAGAACTTCTATGTCATCAATCACTCCGATAGCCAACAAATACTCCCTGTTCAGGTGTCACAGGTCCTATTTCATCAATCCGTCACACATCAAGGCGGTCCGACGTGACAAGCCGGACACCGTGATTGCTGAATTGGATGCAGAAGGACTTACTGTACCTGTTTCAAGAGTTTACTACAAGGAACTGACTCAACTCCTGTAGCGACCGACATAGACCTGTTTCACTTCTCTTCCATAAAGAGTTCCGCCCGGATATTGTCTACACTTTGCCTGGCGTAATCATAAGTATTTGATTCGGGCTTCGCTGCTTCAAGAAAACGTTCATACCATTTCAAGGCAATTTTATAATCCTTCTTCTGCTCGTAACAGTAAGCGATGGTAAACAGGCAGTTCTTCAACTTGGGATTATATTCATACGCCTTCAAATAGTGAGAAAGAGCCCTATCCCATTCACCCTTTTTCCTATAATATACCAGACCATATTGTTGATGGACGCGGGCCAGTGCCTCATAGTTGGGCTCAAGCATTTCCAAGGCTTTGTCCAACCATAGCGTGACCTCATTGAACGGGCGGGAAGATTCTGCCTTGACTGCTGCTATTGAAAAGGCGAGATTAACGTCGCTGGAATCCTTTTGCCAAGCCTTTATCAGCTCTTCCTCAGCCCTGTACATAATATTTGTCTGCCAGTAACATTGGCCGAGGTAATAGTGTACACTGTAACTGTCATTATCAAGGTCCAACTGATTCTCAAACACTTCAATAGCCTGCTCATAATCATCTTTCAGAAAAAGTGCAAGCCCCTTGACAGGCGCAATCGTAAAATTGTTCGAATCAAGTTGTAGGAAGGAGTCGGTAAGATTGAGCACCGTATCGTAGTCCTTGCGCTCAAGATAAATCTTTGCAGCTTTGCTGACGGTATTCTCATTGTCAGGTTTTTTCTGAAGTGAACGCCGGTAATAAACCAGTGCCGAGTCCTGAAGTTCAAGGCGGTTGTAGCAGTCACCGACCATAGAAGAGATTGCCGGAATTTCATCCATTTCAAGCACGGCCTTTCCTGCATCTGCCGCCTGCTGATACGCCTTGATACGGTAGAGAATGGCAGTCAGGCGAACTTTATAGAGCAGGTTTGAGGGTCTTCGTAAGGAAAGCAAGTCATACAAACCCGCAGCACCCTCATTATTTCCGTTCTGGTAATGGCAATCTGCAAGTTCGGAAAATATTTCTTCATCAAATTCTTGCCCGATAAGGGTTGTCAGTGTATCGACAGCCTCGTCAATCTTCAGTATGCTTTTGAGGTATCTTGCGGCGGCGATGGTATTCTGCCTATTTGTTTGACTTGCCGGAACAGGTACCTGAGCATATGACAGATACGATATCATTATCAAGAGAGATAGTGTAAGAAGGATACATTTTTTCATAAGAAATATTGTCTTGGATTATCTTTTCGCCAGCCGTTGTCGTACTTAGAATTCCCAACCGCAAAGGTTATTCGGTGTTTACTTTATGTGATCAGATGATTCCCGGTTTTTCAAGAAAACACATACGGTGTCTTTATCAGAAGTGAAACTACTAAAAGCCAGAGGAGGTCTCTGGTGCATTTTTGGTGCAACTTTTTGGTATAGAAAAAGTCCTAAATGCTTGTTAAATAAACATTTAGGACTCATTATCAGCGGAGAGGACGAGATTCGAACTCGTGGTACGGTTACCCGTACGGCAGTTTAGCAAACTGCTGGTTTCAGCCACTCACCCACCTCTCCAAATCCGCCGGCTATTGTCAAACGGGAATACAAATATACGCTATTTTTTGATTATTATATTGCTTGATATCAAAAAAACAACTATTTTTGCAGTGTAATAGGTTAGTAGTACACTTATCAACAATAAGTATTTCACAGCAAAAATGTTGCTTGAACTTCACGATATCAACAAAACTTACTTCAGCGGACAGCCTTTGCACGTCCTCAAGGGAATCAATCTGTCAATAGACACAGGTGAATTTGTGTCAATAATGGGTTCGTCCGGTTCCGGCAAATCCACACTTCTGAACATTCTGGGAATTCTGGACAACTATGACACCGGAGAGTATTACATCGACGGCAAACTCATCAAGAACCTGAGTGAAAGACAGGCTGCCGATTACAGAAACCGGACAATAGGCTTCATTTTCCAGTCTTTCAATCTGATAGGATTCAAGACTGCCGTAGAGAACGTGGAACTTCCCCTGTTCTATCAAGGTGTACCGCGCAAAAAACGTCACGAACTCGCTCTCGAATATCTCGACAAGATGGGCATTCGGGACTGGGCCCAGCACTACCCCAACGAGATGTCTGGAGGGCAGAAACAGAGAGTTGCCATAGCCAGGGCTCTGATCACACATCCGAGAATCATCCTTGCTGACGAACCTACCGGCGCACTTGATTCAAAGACATCCAATGAGGTTATGGAACTTCTCAAGGAACTCAACCGTGAGGAAAAAGTCACGATGATTATCGTAACGCACGACCCCAAAGTGGCAGAACAGACTGACAGAAAGATACATATCAGCGACGGCATCATAGCGAACGGATAATGAGAGATCTTCTGAAAGAAATATACGAATCCATACGGCGCAACAAACTTCGCACAGTCCTCACCGGTCTCGCCGTATCCTGGGGTATCTTTATGCTGATTGTCCTTTTGGGTGCCAAAAACGGCATACAGAACACCTCCAGCAACAATATGGAGGGCATTGTCTCCAATGTGATGGAAATCTATTCCGGCTACACTTCCAAGCCTTACGCCGGATTCAAGCAGGGCCGCTACATTCCTATCAAGGATTCAGACGTACTCACAACAGAAAGCAATATCTTTGAAGATCATATTGACGATGTCATTCCGCTTCTGTCCCAGAGCAGTCTCACAATGGCTTATGGCAAGAAGCACTTCAGCATAACGATGGTGGGGACCACAGAAGACTATGCCAGAATCGAGAAGCTCGAAATTCTGGCAGGCCGTTTTCTGAACGCAAATGACATCAAAGAGAAGAAAAAGGTGGCAGTGATTGCACACTCGCACGCCAAGAATTTCCTCTACGGCGACACTGACTACGATAAACTGATTGGGAAGAAAATAAAGATTAACAACCTCATATTCACGATAGTGGGAGTTCGGCACGGAAGGGAGAACGAAGATGACCAGGATCTTTATATCCCATATTCGACACTCAAGGCAGTTTTCGCCAGAAACGATGAAATAGACTATCTTAACTTCACTTTTCACGGATTGGAAACCGAGGAGGAAAACGAAGCTTTTGAAGCGTATTACCGCAGTGTGCTCAACAAGAAGCACAATGCAGCACCCGACGATAAGCGTGCACTTGGAATATACAACTATTTCACAAGGAATATGCAGATGAACAAGGGAAACAGGATTCTGAATACAGCATTGTGGATAGTAGGTCTCTTCACTCTTCTGGGTGGCATCGTAGGCGTCAGCAACATTATGCTGATTACCGTCAAGGAGCGCACACACGAATTCGGAATCAGGAAGGCTATCGGAGCGAAGCCAGCTGACATCACTAAATTGATAATAGCTGAAAGTGTCGCCGTGACTGCAGTTTTCGGTTATATTGGAATGATATGCGGAATGTTGGCCTGTGAAGTGATGGATGCCACGCTTGGGTCTTCGTCATTGGAGCTGTTCGGAGAAAGCATACAGATAATGTCAAATCCTTCGGTGGGAGTGGACACCGCCATAGGAGTGACAATAGTCCTGATTGTAGCAGGTACTCTTGCGGGACTGATACCTGCCAGAAAAGCCGCCAAGGTCAGGCCAATCGAGGCCCTGTCCGTCAACTGACACGTTGTTTTGACAATCCATCATAGGGATGAAGTTCGACTTGGATTCATACAGAGAGATAGCGGATGCCCTTGTGCGCAACAAGAGCCGCAGTCTGCTCACCGGCTTCGGAATATTCTGGGGCCTGTTTATGCTGCTGTTCCTTCTGGGGGGAGGAAAAGGCGTAAAAAAAATGTTGTCCGACACTTTTGAAGGTTTTGCATCGAATGCTGTAATATTGGTATCACGCAACACATCCCTTCCATACAAAGGGTATAAGGAAGGTCGCTACTGGGATCCCAAATACAGCGATTTGGACAGACTCCGGACTCTGGTTCCTGAACTGGATGTAGTGACGGGACAGATTGCATTCTACAACTGGAAAGCTGTCCGCAATACTAACTCGATGTCCGTCAGAGTCAAGGGCCTCAGCCCCGAATACTCTGCAATCGAGACACCCAAGATGAAATACGGAAGGTTCATCAACGAGGTTGATGTCCTGAACAAGCGCAAAGTCTGTGTGATAGGCAAAGAAATATACAGAAACCTGTTTCCGGAAGGAGAGGATCCCTGCGGTTCTTTCCTTCAGGTCGGGTCCCTTTATTTCCAGATTGTCGGTGTGGATTTCAGTTCAGGATCCCTCTCGATAAACGGAAATGCCACCAATACCGTATCCATACCCATCAGCCTTGCCCAGCAGCTTAAGCGCAGCGGAAACGTTGTGGATTTGATTTGCGCCACAGTCCGGAACGGATACTCCGCCAAAAGCGTGGAGCCGTCCATACGTCAGGTAATGGCAAGACAACACAACTACGACGCAGAAGATGAATCGGCACTGCTCATCCTGAACACTCAGGAAATATTCACCCTTGTGGACTCCTTGTTCAAGGGAGTGGATTTCATCATCTGGCTCATCGGCCTGGGCACTTTGCTGGCAGGAGCCATAGGAGTAAGCAACATAATGATGGTCACAGTGAAAGAACGCACCACAGAGATAGGAATCCGCAGGGCCATTGGAGCGACTCCCGGCGAAATTCTGTCGCAGATAATCACCGAAAGCGTTGCTCTCACCGTAATTGCCGGTTCGTTCGGCATAGTGTTTTCCGTTCTGCTTCTGAATCTCACCGAAGTAATTCTCTCCTGGAACGGTGAAGTCGCTTCTTTCCAGATCAGTTTCTGGACAGCTGTTCTGGCTCTTGCTCTTCTGGCACTGCTGGGTATTATTGCAGGACTTGCTCCGGCATTCAGAGCGATGCATATCAAACCGGTGGACGCAATGCGTGATGAATGATTTTTAATAGAATTCTCAGATGAATATAAACAATACAGAAATATGAAAAGAATATTCAAGTACATCGTCTTCGCGGTCATCGCGATTGTGGTTCTTGTAACCTTCGCTTTTCTCTTCGTGAAGTCAAAGCCGGACAAGGTTGAGTACAACGAAATTACAGTTGCATTAGGAACTGTTGAGAGAACCACCGTCATAACCGGTAAGATAGTCCCACGCGACGAGGTGAACATCAAACCGCAGATAAACGGCATCATTGCGGAACTGTATAAAGAAGCAGGAGAAGAAGTGAAGGAGAATGAGATAATAGCCAAACTCAAAGTCATCCCCGATATGAGTTCGCTCAGCTCCGCTCAGAGTCGTCTGAGACTGGCGGAAATAAACCTCAAGCAGGCCCAGACCAATTACGAAAGGGAGAAAAGCCTGTATGAACAGAATCTCGTGAGCGCGGAAGAATACGACAACATTCTCCAGAACTACAATCAGGCAAAGGAGGAGACGGCCGCTGCACAGGAATCACTGGAAGTCATTCGCGACGGAGTTTCGTCATCAAACGCCACCGGAAGCACAACCTTGATTCGTTCCACCATCTCCGGTCTCATACTTGATATCCCTGTAAAAGTGGGGAACTCCGTAATCCAGGCCAATACCCTCAACGAAGGAACCACCGTAGCCACCGTGGCCAATATGAAGGACCTGATTTTCGACGGCAATATCGACGAAACGGAAGTCGGCACCCTGACCGAAGGAAACTCAATGAAAATCACTATAGGTGCCCTCCAAAATTACACTCTGGACGCCACCCTCGAATACATCTCCCCGAAGGCTGTCGAGAACAACGGAACCAACCAGTTCGAAATAAAGGCTGCAGTACGCACGCCCGAAAACAGAACAATACGATCCGGCTACAGCGCCAATGCAGAAATAGTCCTGGAAAAAGCCGAGAACGTTGTCGTAATCAAGGAGAGCGTCCTGGAATTCAAAGGGGACAGCACCTTCGTATACCTGAAGGAAAAAGATAAGGACTATACCCGTATTCCTGTGGTTACAGGATTGAGCGACGGAGTGAACATTGAAGTGCGCAGCGGTCTCAAGGAAGGGGATATCCTTCGTGGAAACATAATAATTAAAGAGAAATAAAGGACTGTACCATAAATACAGATATTATGAATAAACTTATTACTTCAGTCCTTATACTGACGATGAGTGCTCTTGCGACGGCTCAGAACAACCAAGTCTGGAGCTTCAAGGAATGCATAGACTATGCAATAGAACACAACATCACGGTCAAACAAAGCCAGAATACACTGGAGCAAAGGGAAATAGATGTCAACACAGCCAAGAACAGCCGCCTTCCCAACTTGTCAGCTTCAGCATCCCAGAACTTCTCCTTCGGACGTGGTCTTACTGCTGACAACACCTACTCCAACACAAACACCACCTCCACATCATTCAATCTGAACACAAGTGTAGCCATATTCAACGGCTTCAGCATCAAATACGGTATCGAAATGAGCAGTCTGGAACTCGCCGCCGCAACAGAAGACCTGAAGAGAGCCAAGAACGACATCAGAGTGGCCGTATCCCAGGCTTATGTACAGATTCTGTATGACAAGGAAATTCTGGCAGTGGCTTTGAATCAGAGCCAGAGGGACTCGCTCCAGTTGATTCGTATCAATGAAATGGCCAAAAACGGAAAAGCTAGCAAATCCGAAGTGGCTGCACAGCAGTCGAGCCTGGCACAGAGCCGCTTGAGTGTGGTGCAGGCAGAAAACAAGCTGGGACTGGCCCTGCTCGACCTTACACAACTTCTGGAACTGCCCAATCCGGAAGGATTCGACATAGCAGTCCCCGATGCCGGGAGCCTTGAACCGGAAATACTCCCCAATCCCGATGTCATTTATGAAGAAGCCCTCGGCATCAGACCAGAAATACGAGCGGGAGAATTGCGTCTGGACTATGCAAACGTGGGTATATCCAGAGAAAAAGGTGCGTATCTCCCATCCCTCAGCCTCTCAGCAGGATTGGGAACCAACTTCTACACATCTTCCGGCAGAGCAACGGACAATTTCTGGAATCAGATCAACAGAAACTTCAGCCAGTACATAGGACTCTCGTTGAGTGTGCCCATATTCAATCGTTTCTCGACCCGCAATTCGGTCAAGACAGCTATGTTGAATTTTGATAATCAGAAGCTCCAGCTCGAAAACACAAAAAAGACTCTTTTCAAGGAAATACAGCAGGCCTATTACAATGCCGTGGCTTCACAGTCCAAACTCAACAGCAGCCGCGAAGCTGCGGAGAGCGCAGAACTGTCTATGAATCTCACAACTCAGAAATACGAAAACGGAAAGGCCAATATCACAGAATACAACGACGCCAAGAGCCGCTATCTGGAAGCTGAATCAAATTACCTTCAAGCACGCTACGAGTGTCTGTATCAGACAGAACTGGTGAATTTCTACCGCGGGAAAGAAATTGATTTCCAACGTTAAGTAAATAATAACATCTGCATATTATCACAATCAATAAATATTTATGAAACAGATTCTCCTGGCCGCAACCGCAATGACAATGCTTGTCTCTTGTGCCGGCAAACAACCAAAATCTTTGATTCTCTATTATTCCCAGACGGGAGCTACGGAAAAAGTGGCAGAGGAACTCCAGAAACAGACAGGAGCGGACATCGAGCGCTTCGATGTAGCAGAAAGTTATGACGGAGACTATATGGCCACTATCAGCAGAGTGCAGGGCGAAAGAGCGACCGGATATGTACCGGCTCTGGTTCCACTCAAAGCCGACTTGTCAGATTATGACATAATATATCTTGCATATCCTGTATGGTTCGGAACTTATGCTCCACCTGTACAGGCACTCATCCAGACCGTGAATCTTGATGGAAAGACAATTGTACCCGTCTGCACATTCGGAAGCGGTGGTCTGGAAGCAAGTACTGCCGATCTGGTTGAAGCTCTGCCTCAGTGCAGCATCTCTTCCGGATTCGGAATTCGCAATGCCAGAATCCAGTATGCAGAGGAGGAACTTGACCGTTTCCTCATCGAAAACGCTTACAAGGAAGGTCAAGTTGATCCTCTTCCGGATTATTCTGAGCGGAGAGAGATGACAGAAGAGGAATTGTCAATCTACAATGAAGCCACAGGCAGTTATCCATATCCTATGGGAGAAGCCTCCTGTGTCAGCAGCAGAAAAGTTCAGGATGGAACTGATTATATTTTCATCGTTGCAACAGCAGGGCCTGACGGCAGTTCAAGAGAGGGAAAAGTATATGTGTCCGTCAGAGACGGGAGACAGGCTGAGTTCACAAGAGTGGACAGATGAGATTGGACAGATGAGAGTAGTCAGATGAGATTGGACAGATGACCTGCTCTCCGCCGGAACGTACAGCGCTTATAAAGAACGGGCTACAACCATCGCCGTGCTCCACGCCGCCTGAAGGTTGAAACCACCGGTAACAGCATCGATATCAAGAATTTCCCCGGCAAAATACAAGCCGGGGTATTTTTTGCTTTGCAATGTGGAAAGATTCACCTCAGTGATGGCTACTCCTCCACAGGTTACGAATTCTTCACGGAAACTGCATCTGCCGGACATTGAATACTCATCCGCCGTGAGTACGGACAGAAGCCTGTTTACTGATTTGCGCCCGATGGACGACCACCTGCACCCTTCAGGAATACCTGCCCTGCACACCAGAAATCTCCAAAGCCGCGATGTAAGACCGGGGAAAGTGGTGCTGCAAATCATTTTACCTTGATTTTCGGCGTTCAAACAAGCAATACGTCCTTTTGCTTCCTCCTCCGACAAACCTGTCCAGTTTACCACAACAGGGACTCTGTACTCTTTTTCGGCAAGATATCTGGCTGCATAGGACGACAGTTTGAGGGCAGCGGGACCGCTCATCCCCCAGTCCGTAATCAGAAGAGTGCCGCAGGAACGGAAAGGCTGGCCGGCAATGCCCAAGACAGCGTTGTCAATCACAGTCCCCATAAGAGAACCAAGCTTGCCGTCATTGATTCTGAAGGTGAAAAGAGATGGTACAGGGAGTACAATTTCAATATTCAGACTCTTCAGAAGCCCGATGGCCCCGCCTCCTGTAGTCACAACCACAGCGTCAGAATCCTTCATTAAAACGGCTGCATCCTCAACCCTATGTCCAGTCACCAGCCTGACTCCAGTCTTTCGCATAAGAGTAACCAGAGTACCGACTATCTGCATAGCATCCTGAGATTCGGGGAAAACACATCCGTCATCTTGAACGACATACGGAACGCCCTCTGCCTCGAACCATTCCATACAATCGCGGTTGTCAAAAAACCTGAGGGCCCGTTTCATTATCTGCTCCCCTCTCGGATATGCTTCTCTTAGGCTGCTGATTCCACCGAAGCTGTTGGTGAAATTGCACCTGCCGCCTCCTGTCAAAGCAAGCTTGGCAAGAGGCTTTCGTGCCGCCTCGTACACAACAACATCAGCCTCCGGGTGACGGCGCTTTGCCTCAATCGCACAGAAGCTGCCGGCGGCTCCGGCACCTATTATGGAAATCCTCTTCAGAATCAGAAGAGATAGCCGAGGTTAACGTAGAATGCACCGGTTCCGTCCTGATTGTACAACGGACTGTTCTTGAGAAAATGGGTAACGGGAGTACCGTAGTCCACAGCTACAATGAAATTCTCGTTCATAATGAAGCGGAATCCTGCTCCGAATGTAATGTGGAAACTGTCCGAAGAAGAACCTTTGAGAACGACGGGAGAACCGACATACGTATCAAGAGCACTCAAATCTCTGCCTCTTATCACCCGTGACCCGTCACTGAACACATTTGCACCCAGAGCAATATTCTGGTTCCAAAGATGGAACTTGACGAATCTCCATCGAAGTTCGGCATTGTAGGTGAATGTGTCCAAACCCCAGATGCGGGAACGAAGAATTCCCCGCACGGTATAGAATCCGCCGATTCCTTCCTGATCATTTCTTTCTCCCATCACTGTCATAAACGGAAGAGAATAGAACGGAGCGTTGCCGAAGGTCCCTTCATAATTGAAACGGTAGGCAAATGTGAGTTTGTCTTCCTTGACAAACGGCAGATAATGTCTCCAGGTAAGTGAATAACGGTAATAAGGAATCTTCGATATTCCCGGCAGGGCTGCTGAGATATGTCCTTCTGCCCAGATTCCTCTGGAAGGAGCACCTTCTTTGTCTCTGGTGTCATATACCATTCCGGCGCGCAGACCGGTGGACATACCGCCATCTGCCTCTTCCTGGCTGATTATTCCCGACTTCTTGTATATGTCAAACAGTGTAGGTACTTGTTCTGGGAACTTCTTGTCATCGTCCTTACCCTTGTTTACGCTGGAATAGTCAATGGTGCCTGTACGCTGCCAGTATGCGAAAACGCCGGCCTCCCACCTGAGGGACGGTGTGATTTCACCGAGAAAATCCGAACGGAAGAGAATTTCATTCTTGGCAATACGGTAGAAAGGACTGAACAGATAACTGCTTCCTTTTTTGCCCTCAGCTATTCTCTGATGGTCATAATAACTCTCATAACCATTGAATCCGTAGAAATCATACGCCTTGTCCAGATTGGCCCTCAGGGAAGAACTCCAACGGATACCCGGAATCAGTGTCTTGTTGTCGTAGCGTATCTGATACAACTGTGATCCTTTGGTAAAAAAAGAAGCTTCCAGATAAACCTTGGAATTGTAGTTGGGATAGTTGGTACCGTCACCGTAGTTGAATATCTGGAGTACAGCACCCAATTGCAAGCCCTTGTCGGCATCGTAAGCAATGGCGGGAAGAGGTCCGAAATTATATCCGGTCTTCACGATTTCACTTTTGTTTTCTTGAGCAAAAGAAGAGATTCCAGCGGAGAGGAGCAAGACCGCCAATAAAGCTTTTTTCATACTAAGATATCAGTGTATCAGTGATTTATAAAATGCAAGTATCCTGTAGAACAGGCTGTGGAAAGGCCATATTACAATGATGGGCAGACGGAAGCAGAAACGTATTGTGTTTGACCACGCCTTGTCTTCCAGACGGTTCACCATTATCTCCGACCCCACAATTACAGGCAGACATAGTGCCCCGCATACCAGAAAGAACGGCAACAGAATGACGGCAAGAGGTATCATCCACCATTTCAAGGGCTTCCTGCGCTGACTGTCGTATTTGCACATAGCCTCATCCAACTTGTCATCGTTGGGAAAGAAAGTGATCAGCCGGGAAATCTTCTCATACAATGTAGAAGCCAGAATGTTCTTGTCCTCTTTCCCCCTGTACTCGATAGGTTCGCCGAAAGTCACCCTGAGGCTGGTCATATAATCGAAATAATCCCCATATTCCAGTCCTGTCGGCACTATGGTCACTTTTTCGCAACCGTGGTCGAGTGCATGCTGCGCTATCCAGAACACTCCCTTCCTCAAAGGCATAAGCGAGCGTTTGGGTCGGTGTGTCCCCTCGACGAACAAGGCAAAAGGAATCCTCTTCACCGTTTCAGCCACCTCTTCGAACACCTGTCTGTTATGAGCCACGGACTCCATACTGTCACGTTCGTGACGTGCCAGAGGAACCATACGCAGCCACCTCAGAACAGCGGCGGTCCGAGGCTTGCGGAAAAGGTCGGCTCTGGTCCCGAAGCATACCGGTTTCTTGCTTGCGGAAAGGATTGCAAGTGCGTCCATAAGCGCACAACAATGATTCGAGGCGAATATCACGGCCCCATCTGTCGGCACATTCTCTCTCCCGACCACTTCATATCTTCTGAAACTGCTGCGATAGCAGAGTGAAACGTATGAGCGCAGAATGTCGTACGCTGCAGAGTATTCCCAGATGTGTTTCAATTCTTTCTGCTTTTATTGAAGAACAATGCAACCATAAGGCCACTGATAATATGCCATATACCCCACCAGGCCGTAATGACAAGCATTCCTCCGTGGGCAGGGAAATTTGCAAAGATTGAAGTGCCGAGCAGAAGGACGAGTCCGAGACCGGAATTCTGGATACCTGTTTCTATCGTGAGAGTCCTGCGGTCCTTGCGGGGAAGGCGGAAAACCGAACCTGTGGTGAATCCGATGGTGAGAGCCAGCAGATTATGAACCAGAACCACCAGAAATATATACTTGACACTCTTGAGGAATGCATCGATGTTGCCAATGAATGACAGCACCACCATCGCAAGGAAGAATATTATGCTCACCCACTGGAAAGGCTTCTTCAACACAGACGCCAGCTTGGGGAGATAGCGGGAGGTGAGAATACCGAGCACGAGCGGGATGCCGAGCAGAATGAAAATAGTCTTGAATACGTCCCAAAGAGGAATCACCAGTGTGGGGACTTCTCCGGCAATATCAGCGAAATGCAGATATAGATTGCCGTAAAGCCAGAAATTGAACGGTGTCAGAAAAACGGCCAGCGAAGTGCTGATGGCCGTGAGAGTGACCGACAGTTCCACATTTGCCTTGGAAAGACTGGATATGAAATTGGAGATGTTGCCACCCGGACAGGATGCCACGAGTATCATTCCGAGGGCCATAGTCCAGGAAATCGAATCACCCAGAAGCAGAGCCAGAAGGAAAGTGAAGAGAGGCAGCAGGATGAGTTGGCAGCAGGCTCCGACTATCACCGACTTGGGTTTCTTGAAAACGTCCACGAAAATACCGGGCTTGATACCGAGGGCAACTCCGAACATTACGAAAGCAAGCACGATGTTTATGGTGTTCATACCTCCCGCATTCAGGGTCACATCGATTAGGTCAATGGCATTTGCGATTTCTGGTGTCATAGCGATAAATTTGTCAAAGGTAAACATTTTTACTAAATTTTCAACAGACACGGACTCCATCAGTGGCGGGGACCGAATTACCTCAATCCAAGAAAGAAAGCTCATAATTTCTTTGTATCAATAAAAATGCTAACTTTGCGTGCTATTTTTGACTATAATTTTTTAATACAACAAATATGCAAAGTAAAGGAGCAATCAGAGTTGTGACAATCCTTCTTCTTCTGGCCAGCTTATGGCAGCTGTCATTCACGCTGGTCACCAGAATTGAGACCAACAAAGCTGAAAAGAGAGCCGAGGCCATTGCCGAGCAGGTGAAGCAGACCGCAGCTTTCGCAGAAGTGCCGGAAGTGGACCGTGCCTTCTATCTGGATTCACTCAAGAAAATCGAATCGCGCAGGTATATCGATTCGCTTTCTTCTGAAACAATCTATTTCGGACAGACTTTCAAAAGCGTGCAGGCCAAGGAAATCAACCTCGGTCTTGATCTTAAGGGAGGTATGAACGTAATGCTGCAGGTGCAGCTCGAGGATTTGGTCAAATCCCTTGCGGGCAACAACAGCAATCCCGCTTTCCTCGAGGCTGTGAATCTTGCCAAGCAGCGCAGCGTCAATTCCCAGTCGGACTTCATAACCCTCTTCGGAGAGGCGTGGAAGGAAGTCGGAAAAGGACAGAGGCTCGCCCAGATATTCGGAACATACGAGATGCGCGACCGCATCAAGCCCGAATCCACAGACGATCAGGTTCTTTCCGTTGTCAAGGAAGAAGCTGAGAGTGCAGTAGCAAACTCATTCAACGTACTTCGCAACCGTATCGACCGTTTCGGTGTGACCCAGCCTTCCATCCAGAAACTCGGAAACTCCGGCCGCATCCTCGTGGAACTTCCCGGTGTGAAGGAGCCTGAGCGCGTACGCAAACTTCTTCAGGGTACCGCATCCCTCGAGTTCTGGCCCACCTTCGACAATCAGGAGATCTATCCTTACCTTGCAGAGGCCAATGCACTTCTCGCCCAGATTCTGGAAGACAAGGAAGCGGATGCTCCCGAAGCTGAAAAGAAGGCTGACGCAGCCGGGGTTCAGGACCAGACAACAGATGCCGTTACATCCGACGTCGTTGCAGAGGAACTCAAGGCCAACGATTCGAGCGTAAACGAAGCTGAAGTAGAGGCCCTCAGAAAGGCCAATCCTCTCTTCGCCGTACTCCAGCCCTCGGATTTCAAAGGTAACGCCTGCATAGGTTTTGCAACCGCAGCCGACACGGCTCTTGTGAACAGTTATTTCAAAATGCCCGAAGTGGCGTCCCTGTTCCCCGCCGAATTCCGTCCGATGTGGTCCGTGAAGCCTACTGAATATATGCAGAATGCCGGCAACATATACGAGCTCGTGGCCATCAAGGCATCGTCCCGTGACGGCAAGGCTCCTCTTGACGGAAGTTCAGTCACCGATGCCCGCGTAGTATCTGACGACCGTCAGGGCGGCGAACCTTCTGTATCAATGACAATGAACGCCGAAGGTGCAAACATCTGGGCACGCCTGACCAAGGACAACATCGGCAGACAGATAGCCATTGTACTCGACGGTACCGTATATTCCTATCCCAACGTATTGGGAGAGATCTCCGGAGGATCATCAAGCATCACCGGTCATTTCGACTTCGAAGAAGCCACTGACCTCACCAACGTGCTCAAGTCCGGAAAACTCCCCGCCCCTGCGACTATAGTTCAGGAACAGGTAGTAGGTCCTTCACTCGGTGCAGAGTCAATACACGACGGTCTGCTGTCCTTCGTGATAGCATTCTTACTCGTGCTCGTGTATATGATTCTCTTCTATCAGGGTGCCGGTATCGCAGCTGACGTGGCGCTGCTTTCCAACGTCGTTCTCCTTTTCGGCACACTTGCCGCTTTCGGAGCAGTTCTGACCTTGCCCGGTATCGCAGGTCTCGTCCTGACCTTGGGTATGGCAGTGGATGCAAACGTAATCATCTACGAGCGCGTCAAGGAGGAACTTAAAGCCGGAAAGGGACTCGGAAAGGCCATCCACGACGGATACAGCAATGCCTACTCCGCCATCATAGACGGTCAGGTCACGACTCTGCTCACAGGTTTGGTACTCTTCATCTTCGGTTCCGGACCCGTCAAGGGATTCGCCACCACACTCGTAATCGGTATCATCACCTCTGTTCTCACATCCATCTTCATCACCCGTCTTATCTTCGAAGACAGAGTCAAGAATGGCAAGAAAATCACTTTCGAGAACAGTGTTACCCGTAATTTCCTCAAAAACACACATATTAACTTCATCGGAGGACGCAAGTTCTCATATATCTTCTCAGGAGCTCTCATACTCATCGCCATTGGTTCCATCTGCATCAAGGGATTTACCTACGGTGTGGACTTCACCGGAGGCCGTACTTATGTAGTACGCTTCGACCAGCCCGTAACCGCCGAATCCATTCGCGCATCAGTGAACGATGTATTCGAAGCGGCTGCATCTGAAAATCCTGATGTTAAGGGTTCTTCAGCGGAAGTGAAGCAGTTCGGTAACGACCAGCAGATGAAGATAACTACAGCCTACAAGGTTGACGTCGAGTCTTCTGAGGTGGATACGGAAATCGAAGGAATGCTCTATGAGTCACTCAAGGGATTCTTCAAGAATCCTATCACACTCAGCGAATTCACTTCGACTCTCGACAATCCCAACGGTATCATATCATCCGACAAGGTTGGTGCATCCATAGCTAACGACATCAAGAGGTCTGCAATCATTTCCGTTCTTCTTGCCCTTCTCATCATCTTCGCATACATAGCCTGGAGATTCAAGGGCTGGACCTGGGGTCTCGGAGGAGTTGTCTCCCTTACACACACGGCCATCATCGTGATTGGTTTCTTCTCACTGTTCAGCGGAATTCTTCCTTTCAACCTTGATGTGGACCAGACTTTCATAGCGGCCATACTGACCATCATCGGATACGCCATCAACGACAACGTCGTAATCTTCGACCGAATCCGCGAGAACCTTCAGCTGCATCCCAACGATGATTTCCAGACTACTGTGAACAAGTCCCTCAACCAGACTCTGACACGTACTCTCAATACCTCCGTTTCCACCCTGTTGCCTATGATTGCAATCGCAATCTGGGGCGGTGACTCCATAAGAGGTCTTGCAGTAGCTCTCATCCTCGGTATCTGCATCGGTACATACGCATCAATAATGATCGGTACCCCTGTAATGTTCGATTCCGCGAAGAAACAGGCCCAGAAGAAATAATTCTTCCAGCACATATTGTACAGACGCCCGGTCATTTTGCAGACCGGGCGTTTTTTATGTAACTTTGCATTATGCCATTCGTTCATCTCCACGTACATACACAATACTCGATTCTGGACGGTCTGTCCGGCATCAAGCAGCTTTTCGCCCGGGCACGCGAACTCAATATGCCCGCACTGGCCATTACGGACCACGGTAATATGTACGGTGTCAAGGAGTTTCTCAAATACGGCTACGACAAGGACAATCTGGACGCTGACAATAATCCGATAGTGAAACCACTGATCGGATGTGAAATATATGTGACCAGACACTATGACCACACTCTGAAGGACAACGACAACAAGAAATACTATCATCTGATTCTGCTGGCTAAGAACTATGACGGATATCGCAATCTGATGAACATAGTGTCCATCGCCCACACGGAAGGATTCTACTACAAGCCCAGAGTAAGCCATCAGGTGATTGAGAAATATCACGAGAATCTGATATGCTGTTCTGCCTGTCTGGCGGGAGAAATACCCAAGAACATTGAGGCAGGTGATATGGAAGGCGCAATGAAAGCGCTGCAATGGCACAAAAAAGTGTTCGGGGATGATTTCTATCTTGAAGTAATGCTTCACAGGACAGAAATTCCAGGATTGGGAAATGAGGTTTACGAGACCCAGCAGAAAGTTGACAGCGCCATTTTCGAACTCGCTGAAAAGACTGGAGTCAAGGTTGTAGCCACCAATGACGTTCACTTCATCCGCAAAGAGGACGGACCGGTACACGACAGACTTATCTGCCTGACGACCAACTCCAATGTTAGTGATGAGAAACGTCTGCACTATACGCAGCAGGAGTATCTCAAAAGCGAGGAGGAGATGATTTCGCTATTTCCTGACCACCCCGAGGTAATAGCCAACACACTTGAAGTTGCGGATAAAATAGAGGCATTCAAGATAGATTGCGACCCCATTCTTCCAAAATTTGAACTACCGGGCGAATTCCTCACGAATGTGGATGCCCATTTGGAAAAATACAAGGAAATAATAGACGCGGGACGCACGGACAAGTCCGGCAAGGACCGTGGAGCGGAATTCTGCCAGTCAGTCGCCTACCTCTGTGAACTCAGTTATTCCGGAGCACACAGACGTTACGGAGACAGACTGAGTGCCGAACAGGAGGAGAGGATACTCTTCGAACTCAAGACAATATGCAGAATGGGTTTCCCGGACTATTTCCTCATCGTTCAGGACTATATTGCCGCAATGAGGGCACAAGGGTGGCTTGTCGGTCCCGGACGTGGATCCGCAGCCGGTTCCGTGATAGCTTATTGTCTGGGTATCACCAATCTGGACCCAATCAGATACCAACTCCTGTTCGAGCGTTTTCTCAATCCCGACCGAATAAGTATGCCGGATATTGACGTGGATTTCGAGAACCTCGCAGCCGCGCACAAATATGTGGAGCAGAAATACGGAGAAGATCACGTATCCAGAGTCATAACCTTCGGCACAATGGCAGCCAAAAGTGCCATCAAGGATGTTGCGCGTATCAGCCAGCTGAGTCTCGACGACTCCAATAGGCTTTCCAAGATGGTACCTGACCGTTTGAGCGAGAAAGTTGAAAAGGAATATCCTTTCAACGAGAAACTGGACGAACTCAAGTCAGGTTTCAAGAAAGTGGAGAGAGAAGTTGAGATCGATGATTCTGAGCACGAAGGACAGAAAATCAAGGTTCTCAAGACATTCCAGACAGGTCTCGAAGACACGGACGTAAAAATCACTCTCAAGAACTGTTACAGGCTCGTTCCCGAGTTCAGGACAGAACTTTCTGATGGTAGCGAACTCAGCAAGGAGGTGCTTGGTTATGCTCAGCAGCTGGAAGGTTGCATACGCCAGACAGGGCAGCACGCCTGCGCCACCATCATAGGACGCGGAAGACTGACCGACTACATTCCCATCTGCCTGTCCAAGGATAAGGAAACCGGAGAAGATGTATGGACATCGCAGTATGACGGCCACTATATCGAGGATGTGGGGATGCTCAAGATGGATTTCCTTGGGCTCAATACCCTGTCCATCATCCACGCCACTCTGGACAGCATCAAAGAACGTTTTGGCAAGGAGATAGACATAGAAGCCATTCCGATAGACGATCCGGAAACTTATGCCCTATACGGACGCGGAGACACCACAGTTGTGTTCCAGTTCGAATCCGAAGGTATGAAGACCTGGCTCCAGAAACTTCACCCTCAGCGCTTCGAGGACCTCATTGCGATGAACGCCCTCTACCGGCCGGGTCCTATGGATTACATTCCGGATTTCGTGGACAGGAAATTGGGACTCAAACCCATTGAATATGACCTTCCCGATATGGCTGAATTTCTGGGAGACACCTACGGTATCACCGTTTATCAGGAGCAGGTGATGCTTCTCTCCCAAAAACTGGCCGGATTCACCAAAGGCGAAGCGGACAAGCTCCGCAAAGCTATGGGAAAGAAGCAGATAGCCATATTGAATTCACTCAAGGACAAATTTATGTCCGGAGGTACGTCCAAAGGTTATCCCGAAAAGACACTTGACAAAATCTGGAAAGACTGGGAGAAGTTCGCTCAGTACGCCTTCAACAAGTCGCACGCTACCTGTTATGCCTGGGTGAGTTATCAGACAGGATGGCTCAAATGTCATTACACCGCAGAATTCCTTGCCGCAAATCTGTCCTGCAATCTATCCAATATGGATGAGATAAAGAAGATTATGGCGGACTGCAAACTTCATAAGATAAAAGTCCTCAACCCTGATATCAACGAATCCTGTTCCAACTTCACCGTCAATGCAGACGGCAACATCCGCTTCGGTTTGGGCGGTATGAAGGGCTTCGGATCCAATCTGGTTGATTCCATTATGCAGGAAAGACAGTCAGGAGGCCGCTACGCAGATGTTTTTGACTTTATGGAGCGAATGGCACTATGGTCAGTAAAGGACATAAAGAACACAGCTGTGAACAGGAAGGCCCTGGAAACTCTGGTTTATGCAGGTGCATTCGACTCATTCGGTTACAAGCGTTCACAGTTCTTCCATCCCACACTCAACGGGGATTTTTTCATAGACGAACTCGTGCGTTACGCCGATCTCTACAAGAACGATTCAGTGGAAGAAGGGTCATCCTTGTTCGGTGATGCCGAGGAGATGAAGCCGGTGCGCCCTTCGATGCCCGAATTCTCTTGGGAAGAGGACAATCTGGAACTGCTCCAGAAAGAAAAGGATGTTGTCGGAATGTATCTGTCCTCTCATCCTCTTGACCGATATGCCTTCGAGATGCAGACCTTCACCAACTGCACAATGGCGGAAATCCCAGCCAGAATCGAGGCTTGCAATGATGCCCAGAAAGCGGAAAAAGTCTCTATAGCGGGGATTGTGGTGGATGTGAACACAGGAGTCACCAGAACAGGAACACCGTCTCTGAAGGCGAAATTGGAAGATTACAGCGGCCAATATGAACTTGTTCTGTTCGGAAAAGACTGTGATGCATTCAAACAGTATATGGTCCTGCACGAAGAGATTTTCCTGAATTGTGAGATTAAGGCTAAATACATCCAGAAAGAGTCGTCCGCCAAAACTCCTTTTGCTCTTCGTATTCAGAACATTTCACTGCTGGGTAATATTTGCGAATCCTCACTTTCGGGATTATCTCTGATAATCGATACAGAACGCCTGAACGGAGATTTGCGCAAAACGCTGGTATCCCTGCTCAAGAGCTACAAAGGCAAGACCCGTCTTGTAATCACCCTTACAGACAGGAACACCGGCTACGTCATTGAATTCAACTCGAAGAAATTCCAGGTAGCAGTATGCGCCGACCTGATAGACGCACTCAGGAATCTCAGCATCCCGGTGAAGGCCATCACCGAAAGCAGGTAATCAGACCGATTGCTCAAGCCAGCCCGGAGCAGTGACAGGATGTTCAAGACCGTCGGGAGATACCAGTACGGCACCCACTTCACTTTGAGCAAGATGTCCAACAACCTCAAAATCTTTGAATTCTTTGCTGAATCTTTCAAATTGGGCTATGGGAACCACATACAGAAGAATATAATCATCTCCGCCGTTCATCGCGGCGGAGATGGGATCTATATTGAGTTCCTTACCTAAAGAGAAACTGTTTCCCTCGAACGGAATTCTGTCGGCATATATCTTTACGCCCAGTCTGCTGTCCCTCACAAGACGCAAAACAGCATCGGAAAGACCTCTTGTAACGAAATACCCGAACGAAGGATTCACTCCTGATTCCGTAAGCCTCTGCAGAACAGTCGCATCCAGTTCCGGCTTGAGGTACGAGGCAAGCATCATCTTGTATTTCTCAAGTTCATCAGCTTTGTGTTCAAGCACCTGCTGTCCGAAATATGCGGCTCCAAGTCGGCCTGATATGCATATCAGGTCCTTGCTGCAAGCCACTCCCCTGCTGACTCCACTTTCAGTTCCTGTAGCGGCGAGGCTGATGCTCAGACCGTTTTTGGAAGGCAGCAACTCCAGACTGAGAGCCTTGTAGCCGTGTTCCTTTGCTGCGGTATACACGCCTCTCCATATTTCCTCTGTCTGCTTGAAATCAAGTTTTGCTGAAATGCCGAGAACCACCGAGAGAGTTTTCGGAGTGGACCTGACCGCATACAACTCACCGGTTACAGCAAGCACACTTTTGTAGCCAAGATGCTTGAGGGGAAAATACACAAGGTCAAAATCCATCCCTTCCAGGAGGACCTTTGAGACCGTGGTGACATAATCAGACTCACTCGAATCCAGAAACAGAGGTTCCTGAAATGGTTCATAACCGCTTCCTTCGAACAACTGTCTGATAGCTTCCACTCTGCCAAGCCCGGCAAATGTTTTGTCTTCCATATTCTACAGATTCATTCCTTAATACTACAAATTCATTCCTTAAAGACAACGACAAGATTACCAACTTATTATTTGATATTCATTAAGTGAATCTCAAATAATAACTTCAAAATCAAGAGTCTGCAGATCTTTGTCAAGAGATGATGAACCTACCAGGATCTGATACTTGCCGGGACGGGTGGAGAGTTCGTCGATATCGGCATCATAGTATTCGAATGAAGCTGCATCAAGCTCAATCTTGACGTTGGCTTTTGATCCGGCCTTGATTTCAACTTTCTTGAAACCCTGAAGTGATTTGATTGGAGCCTCAGGATAGTCCAGCGCCTTTACATACACTTCCACGATTTCTGCTCCGTCCATATCTCCTGTATTGGCTACAGGAACACTTACGGTCACCTTCCCGTCCTTTTTCATCGAAGTTCTGGAGAGTTTTGCTTCACCGTACTCAAATGTGGTATATGACAAACCATAGCCGAAGGCGTAGAGCGGAGTACCTCTGAAATACTTGTATGTACGATTGTCCATACTGTAGTCGAGAAAGTCCGGAAGATCGTCGTTGGAAGCATAGAAGGTGACAGGAAGTTTGCCCGAAGGATTGTATTCGCCGAAGATTACGTCTGCAAGAGCCTTTGCGCCACCCTGTCCGGGATACCAGGCCTGTATGAGTGCATCGTATTCATTCTCGACGCTTGCAAAGGCAAGGCAGGAACCAGAACAGTTTACGAACACCACCGGCTTGCCTGTGGAATGCATTGTACGGAGCAGACGTTGCTGGACTTCCGAAAGTTCTATGGTTGCTTTGTCACCACCTTCTCCTTCCATCTGAGCGGAAATACCTCCGATGACTATGATGGCATCAACATTTTCGGCCAAAGCTTTCTCTTCCGCAAAGTCGGCGTATTTTCTCCTGGCAAAGTCGGCACGAAGCATAGCAAAAGGACCATTACCCCTTCTGTATTCAATTACAATGTCATAGGTCTGTCCTTCCTTGACATCGAAGGTCTTGTATTCCTGACCACCTCGACGGCCGAAGCCGAAACCGAAACCTCCTCTGGCAGCCGGATTCGAGTTCTCGACAACTTTTCCGTTTATTTTGAGTGTGTATCCGTTGTCGGAAGCCACATAATAGCTCAGAGGTCCGTCAAAATCGGCTGTGTATTTGCCAGAAAGACGTACTGAAATTTTCTCGGTGCCAACTCCGTCCGCGAAACCATAGGCTCCGAAAGTGCTGAAATTGATATCGTTATAATCTCCTGCCACCTTTGGTTCGCCTTTGAGTTCATTGTTTTCGTAGAATTCTGCCTTAATTCCATTGCCGTCATTGAATTTCCCGAGCAGGCGTATTGTATTGTAATCGTCTGTAAGTTCGCAGGCTTTGCTGTAAATCACATTGGCTTCGGGAAGTGCATTCCTGATTCCCTCCAGAAGAGAGTGCTTGTGATTGTCTGAAGGGGTACCGCCGTAATTGCCGTTGAGGAGATTCACGTCATCGGCATTGGGACCCACTACAAGAACACTCCCTAGCCCTTTCGACAAAGGAAGAACTCCATTGTTCTTCAGAAGAACCATCGATTCACGGGCTGCTTGTTCGGCCAGTGCGTTGTTGGATTCACTGCATATTACATCTTCTCCGATTCCGGCCCAAGGCAGCATTTCTGCCGGGTCGAACATCCCAAGTTCAAAACGGCCCTTGAGCGTATAACGGAGGTGTTTGTCTATTTCCGCCTCAGAAATGAGCCCTTTTTCAAGGCCTTCGACCAAATTCATCATCACCTTGCCACACTCCAGGTCCGTTCCGTTGAGAACGGCATCGACAGTGGCACTGAGCGGGTCAGGATGGGTTTCGTGCTGGCCTGGAGTATAGAAATTGTTAATAGCATCGCAATCCGTGAGAACGATGGCGTCATAATTCCACTTGTTCCGAAGAATATCCACGAGCAGGCGGTCACTCGCGCAGCAGGGCACTCCTTCGTAACGGTTGTATGCACACATCACTTCCTGTACATCTCCTTCAACTACAAGTTTCTTGAACGCAGGAAGATAGGTCTCCCACAGATCACGCATCGAAACAGATGCATTGTAAGTATGACGGAGAGGTTCCGGACCACTGTGGACTGCATAGTGCTTTGCACAGGCGTGTGTCTTGAAATATTTGTCATCATTGCCCTGCATACCCTTGACTGTCATAAGTCCAAGAACTCCCGTCAGATAGGGATCCTCACCGCAGGTCTCCTGTCCGCGGCCCCAGCGTGGATCGCGGAAAATATTCACATTCGGACACCAGAATGTCAGCTCGGGATTGCCGGGATAATAGGTAACACCCATAGGTACTTCAAAGATGTTGTGGTCCGAACGGTTCCAGTTTGCACGCGCCTCGTCAGATACTGTGGAGAAGACCTCATACATCTGCTCCGGATTGAAGGCGGCAGCCATACCAATAGGCTGAGGATAAACAGTATAGCCGTCCTGACGTACACCGTGGCAGGCTTCGCTCCACCAGTTGTAGGAAGGAATTCCGAGACGGTCAACAGATATCGATTTGTTCATCATCAGACCGACCTTCTCTTCCGGAGTGAGAAGCGAAATAAGATTCTCCACACGCTCGTCCACAGAGAGTTTCGGGTTCTGGAAAGGATAATCATAACTCTGTTTCGTGCCGCAGGATGACGCAATGGCCACAACAGCGGTTGCAATCAGGACATCAAATGCTTTCTTAAAACTTTTCATAAGGTATTTATGGTTTGAATATTATTTCTTTGTACGGATGAATGGGGTCATTGGTAAAAATATTTACGCGTATTTCCACATTCAGCTTGTCCTTTGTCTTGACATTCATAGTGACTGTTTCTCCAGGATGCAGTCTGGTCCCCCCCCTGATGTCAGCTGACACTCCTTCGGGCAATTCAACAGCCATTATCTCAAGTACAGTCCTACCGACATTTCCGATGGAGACTCTCCCTGACAAGTCGGAAGTAAAAAGACTTTTCTTCAACTGTGCCTGAGACGGGAAGACTTGCAATCCGGGTGCAGAAGGAGATTTTGCAGCCACGTCCGTACAGACAGCCGACACAACGACAGGATTTACGGAACGCTTGCCGTTGACGCAGAACCACACCGTATCCCTGCAAGTGGCAATGAAAGACCGGTCCGACGGCATCGTCCAAGTAAGAAGCACAGGCAGTTCTTTACCGGGGCCGATAAAAGCCGGGCAACTTACGTCGAAAAAAGGCGAAGACGTAGCCAGCGTCCCGACTTCCATAGTTTCTGCCGAAGCATTGGCCAAATATATGACCTTGGACAGTGTCTTTCCGTGGCCGAGATATCCGAAAGGAATACTTTTCCTGCTTACATACAGCATATCCGACACTGTGAACGGATATCTTTCTTGAATACTTCTGTCAGCAGGCACCACATCAGCCCTTACGTTGAGTGTTCCCAGACTGCTGCCACCGCTTTCCAATATGTCAATACTGCGGTATGTGACTCCGTCAGCACCGGAAGGCAGGTAGAAAACCTCCAGTTCCGCAGAACAACCGGGGGCAACCACTTCCTTGGGGATGATTGCAGTAATACAGGAACATCCGGGAACAGCGCGGCTGACCATAAGTGGTGAGGAAGAGTCATTGATAATTAGAAAAGTATGACTGACTGCACCGTCAATCTCCTTGATGCGACCGAAATCCCATTCATTGGAATCGAAACGTACTCCGTCGCGTGAAAAGGACGGAACAGTCCGCATCATTGCAAGCAGAATGAGAAAATATAATATTTTACCAACCTTGTCCATAACATTTTTGAGGACAGATTACCAAGTTATTATTCAAGATTCACATAAGACGGCAATATAATGAAAAATTTGATTTCTTTCATTTATTACACGCTTTCCCCTCACCAAGGATATTGGGTTCGAATTTTAGTAAAGAGAAAAAAATAAGT
>DCIN01000048.1:0-9657 GCA_002315815.1 Bacteroidales bacterium UBA1725
GTCAATCTTTACCAACTTATTATTTTCTCTTCACTTAAAGAAAATCAACAATTAAACAAATATCAACAATAAAACAAATAGCATTATGAATAACGAAGGTTTTGAAATGTCTGATGAGCTCAAACAGTTGAAGGAAAACTATTCTGTCCTGAAGAAAGAACTGGAGACAGAGAAAATAATCAATGACGAGCTTATGAAATCTGCTTTAAAGCGCAATTTCAGGCTATTAATGTTCGACAAGAAATTATCTCTTGCTGCCTTGGTTGTTGCGGCAGTCGTTATGCCGATAATAGCCTTTTTATTCTCCGTTCCTCTCAAGTTCCTGGTGATAGTGGAAATATTCGCTCTCGTCGTGATTGTTGCCACTGTGGTTTTCTACAGGAAATACGATTTGAACAAGATCCCATTTTATGATGTCTTGAATGCCTCTAAAACAATGAAGGAATTCAAAAAATCATACATTCAGATGAACATTGTCGTCTGGATAGCGGCAATTGCGATAATTGTATCCTTTATACCAAGAATACTTAAAGTCTGGAGCACGCCGCTCAAAACGGTATGCGCAGTTTCATTTCTGGCTATTGTCCTCACTGTCTGCCTGTTTGTAGAATTCCGTTATTCAAAAACGATTATTGACAGTTGCAACAGCATCACCAAAAGTCTTGATGAGTTCAACGAATAAAGCTGGACGAACCCGAAGAAGAAGAAGAAAGGTGACCGCAATGGTCACCTTTCTTCTGTGCTTGCAGCGGAATGCAAGTATGGAACAATCTTGTTACTTGCTCTGCTCGATGGCTGCCTGTGCAGCTGCCAGACGTGCAATGGGCACGCGGAAAGGCGAACAGCTCACATAATCCACTCCAATCTTGTTGAAGAAATGGACGGATGCCGGATCACCGCCGTGTTCTCCGCAGACTCCGCACTTGAGGTCGGGACGGGTGTTGCGGCCTATCTGGATACCGTAAGAGACAAGCTTGCCCACAGCCTTGGTGTCTATGGTCTGGAAAGGATCGTCATCCAGAATCTTGTTGCCCAGATATTCTCCCATAAAGGTTCCTACATCGTCTCTGGAGAAGCCGAAGGTCATCTGGGTGAGATCGTTGGTGCCGAAAGAGAAGAATTCTGCAGCACGTGCCATTCTGTCAGCTGTGAGAGCGGCGCGGGGAATCTCTATCATAGTGCCGAAGCGGTAGCTGATAAGCTGCTCCATATGGCTCTCGACCTCTGCCTTGATACGCTCACAGATACCCCTCTGGAACATTAGCTCACGGCCGGATACAGTGACGGGAATCATTATCTCGGGAACAGGGTGATAGCCCTCCCTCAGGAGTTCGGCGGTCGCTCTGAATATGGCTCTGTACTGAGTCTCGGCAATCTGGGGGAATGCGACGTGCAGACGTACTCCGCGGAGTCCCATCATAGGATTGACCTCGTGGAGGCTCTGTCCTCTCTTCTCTACTTCTGCAAGGCTGATTCCCAATTCGTTGGCAAGCTCCTGCTCCTTGTCCACAGTCTTGGGGACGAACTCGTGGAGAGGAGGGTCGAGCAAGCGGAACACCACCGGCTTGCCGTCCATTATCTTCAGGGTGCTCTTCACCGAAGCCATTATGAAAGGTTCGAGTTCAGTGAGTGCCGACTTGCGTTCCTTGTCAGTCTTGCACATTATCATCTTGCGGAGTTTTGCAAGAGGTATCTCGCTGTTCTTTCCATAGAACATATGCTCTATACGGAACAGACCTATTCCCTCAGCTCCGAAATTGAGTGCGCGCTGAGCATCCTCCGGAGTGTCGGCATTGGTGCGGATTCCAAGACGGCGGAACTTGTCCACCACGCCCATAAACTTGATGAAGAGAGGATTTTCGCTGGCATCCATAGTCTCTATGGCCACTGGATATACATATCCCTTGGAACCGTTGAGCGAAAGAATGTCACCTTCCTTGAAGACATTGTCGCAACCTTTGAAGCTGACGGTCTTGTCGTCGAAGTTGATTTTCATCGCCTCGCAGCCTACAATGCAGCATTTGCCCCAACCACGGGCGACGAGGGCGGCGTGAGAGGTCATTCCTCCACGGGTGGTGAGAATTCCTGCACAGGCGCGCATTCCTTCGATATCCTCGGGAGAAGTCTCCTCGCGCACGAGTATCACCTTCTTGCCGGCAGATGCAGCCAGCATCGCCGCTTCGGGAGAGAACACAATCGTACCCACGGCTCCTCCGGGAGATGCGGGAAGTCCCTTGGCAATGACCTTGACCTCCTTCTCGGACGCGGGGTTGAGTATGGGGTGAAGAATCTCGTCGAGCTGCGAAGGTGAGAGACGCATAACGGCTGTCTTCTCGTCTATCATCCCCTCCTCCAGCATATCCATAGCCATCTGGAGTGCGGCTATGCCGGTACGCTTGCCTATACGGCACTGAAGCATATACAATTTCTTGTCCTGTATGGTGAACTCGATGTCCTGCATATCGTGGAAATGCTCCTCGAGTCTGGTGCGGATTCCGTCAAGCTCCTTGTATACCGAAGGCATAGCCTTCTCGAGTGACTGCAGGGACCTGTTGTGCTCCGTCTTGGTGGCCTCGTTCAGAGGATTTGGAGTGCGGATACCGGCTACCACATCCTCACCCTGGGCATTGATGAGCCATTCTCCGTAGAATTTATTGTCTCCAGTAGCGGGGTTGCGGGAGAACGCCACTCCTGTTGCGGAAGTCTCTCCCATATTTCCGAACACCATAGACTGAACGTTTACTGCTGTGCCCCAGTCGTCGGGAATCTTCTCGATGCGGCGGTAGGCGATGGCCCTCTTGCCGTTCCAGGACTTGAACACGCCTCCGATTGAGCCCCAGAGCTGGGACTCGGCGGTGTCGGGGAAATCGACTCCGAGAACTTCCTTTACCTTCAGTTTGAACTTCTTGCAGAGGTCCTCAAGTTCTTCAGCGGTGATTTCAGTGTCGGACTTGTAGCCTTTCTCCTGCTTGAGCGACTCCATCATACGGTCAAGCTGCTGGCGTATTCCCTGACCGTCAGCGGGTTCGATACCCTCAGCCTTCTCCATCACGACATCCGAATACATCATTATCAGACGACGGTATGCGTCATATACAAAACGGGGATTGTTCGTCTTCTTTATCATCCCGGGGATGGTTTCGGAACAGAGTCCGATGTTGAGTATCGTATCCATCATTCCGGGCATCGAACTGCGTGCTCCGGAGCGGCAGCTCACCAGAAGGGGGTCATCCTTGTCTCCGAACTTCTTGCCCATTATGGCCTCAGTAGCCGCAAGCGCCTGCTTGACCTCGAACTTGAGTTCCGGGGTATAACCTCCGCCAAGTTCATAATACTCGGCGCAGCAGGCTGTCGTAATGGTAAAACCGGCAGGAACAGGCATCCCCAGCCTGCTCATCTCAGCCAGATTGGCTCCTTTTCCTCCAAGGAGCTCTCTCATAGAACCGTCTCCCTCAGCGGTTTTGCCGCCGAAGCGATAGACTCTTTTCTTTCCTTCGAACATAATTTTTATACCTTGATATCTAAAAACCTGCAAATATACGGTTTTTCTCCCATACTTCCTAACCGTATTTTTCCTCCTGACCGTATTCGACAGCACTCAGGAACAAGGCGTGACCCGGAACGGATTCTCCGGCTTCGGAACGGCTTCCTCCGTTCAGAAGACTGGTCACTGAGTCTATGGATCTCTTCCCTCTGCCGACCTCAAGCAATGTTCCTACGATGGCCCTGACCATATTGCGCAGAAACCTGTCTGCAGAGATACGGAAATACCAGTGGTCTTCATCTTCCTTCACCCAACAGGCATTGAACACCGTGCATACAGATGTTCTGTTGTCTCCGCCCGTCTTCTCGAAGCAGCTGAAGTCGTGTGTGCCCGCAAGCAGGGATGCTGCCCGGTTCATAGCGTCGAAATCAAGTCCGGGATAGCCGTACCACCAGGAAAAATTTTGAACAAAAGGGTCTTTCACCCTATTCAAAAAATATGTATATTCGCGTTTTGTGGCGCTGAATCGGGCGTGGAAGTCATTCCGGACTTTTTCTACAGAGTGTACGACGATTGCTCCGGGCAATATGGCATTTAATTTGTAGCACAATTGTCCGCAATCAAACTCCGAAGGTGCGTCAAAATGAGCGACGTAACCTTTGGCGTTTACGCCTGTATCGGTTCTTCCGGCACCTGTCACGGACACGCGGCAGCCCAGAAGTTTTCCAAGAGCGTCCTCCAGAGTGCCCTGCACGCTGGGAGCGTCAGGCTGGATTTGCCAGCCCCTGAACGGGGCGCCGCAGAAGGAAAGAGTGGTTTTATAACGTATGCACTGCATATTCGTAATTGAACAACTGAATGCAAAAGTATAAAAAATAAAATGGAGTATTAAAATAAAATGGAAAGTGTAAACATCAAGGAACTCAACGACCGCATACAGAAAGAAAGCGCGTTCGTGGACATCCTCTCTCTCGAAATGGGAAAGGTCATCGTGGGGCAAAAACATCTGGTGGAGAACCTGATGATAGCCCTTCTGGCCAACGGGCACATACTTCTGGAAGGCGTTCCCGGACTTGCCAAGACTTTGGCCATCAGCACTATGTCACAAGCCGTCAATGCAAAATTCAGCCGTATCCAGTTCACCCCTGACCTTCTGCCGGCCGATGTCACCGGGACTCTCATCTACTCCCAGAAGAAAGAGCAGTTCGAGGTGCATAAGGGTCCTATTTTTGCCAACTTCGTACTTGCCGATGAAATCAACCGTGCTCCCGCCAAAGTGCAGTCGGCCCTGCTCGAAGCTATGCAGGAGCGTCAGGTCACCCTCGGCGACGAGACCTACAAGCTTCCGGAACCATTTCTGGTTATGGCCACCCAGAACCCCGTGGAGCAGGAGGGAACCTATCCTCTGCCAGAGGCTCAGGTGGATCGTTTTATGCTCAAGGTCATCGTGAGCTACCCCAAGAAGGAAGAGGAGAAACTCATTATCCGTATGAACAACAGCGGCACCTTCCCCAAGGCCCAGCCCGTCGTCAGTCCCGAAGACATTGTCCGGGCACGGGAGGTGGTGCGTGACGTGTATATGGACGAGAAGATTGAACGCTACATTGTGGACATAGTCTATGCCACCAGAACTCCGGGAGACTACGGTCTGTCCTCCCTGAAGGATCTCATCTCGTTCGGAGCATCGCCCCGCGCCAGCATCTCTCTCAGTATGGCGGCCAAGACTTATGCCTTCATCAAGAGACGCGGTTATGTGATTCCGGAAGACGTCCGCGCCGTATGTCCTGAAGTTCTGCGTCACAGGATAGGCCTCAGCTACGAGGCGGAAGCGGAGAATGTCAGCACGGAAGACATCATCGAGAAAGTAATCAATGCAGTCATCGTCCCGTAACGCAACGGACCTGCTGAAGAAAGTCCGGAAAATAGAAATCAAGACGAAGGCTCTCTCGCACCAGATCTTCGCCGGGGAGTACCATTCCGCCTTCAAAGGAAGGGGTATGGCCTTCAGCGAGGTGCGTGAGTACCAGTGGGGGGATGACGTGCGCAATATGGACTGGAACGTCACTGCACGCCTGCGCAGCCCCTATGTGAAGGTGTTTGAGGAGGAGCGCGAACTTACCGTGGTTCTGCTTGTGGACGTGAGCCGGTCCGGACTCTTCGGTACCGCCGGTCAGACCAAGCGTGAAACAATCGCGGAGATAGCGGCAGTCCTGTCATTCAGCGCAATACTCAACAACGACAAGGTAGGGGCGCTATTTTTCTCGGACCGCATCGAGAAATTCATTGCGCCCAAGAAAGGTCGTTCGCACCTTCTGCGCATCATACGCGAGATGTTGGAACTGCAGCCTCAGTCTGACGGCACGGACATAGGCGGAGCATTGCGTTTCCTCACCAATGCCATCAAGAAGAAATGCACGGCCTTCCTGCTCAGCGATATGATTAACGCCGACACAAGCGGCAACCCCCGTTATGAGGACGCTCTCAAGGTGGCTGTCGGACGGCACGACCTTTCTGTAATCAGGGTGCACGACCCACGAGAGCGCGAAATACCGTCCATTGGCCTTGTACACATAAAGGACAGCGAGAGTGCTGAGGATGCTTGGATAAACACTGACAGCCGCAGAGTGCGTGAAGCATATTCCGCTTGGTTTGAACGCCTCGACCAGAAACAGACGGCTGTACTCAACAGATATCAGGTGGACAGCGTCGATATAGCCACGGACGAGGATTATGTCAAGGCGCTGATGTCCCTGTTCAACAGAAGATAGCTTATGTTCAAGTTATTATTGACCATACTGCTTGCCGTACCCGGACTCGGGTCGGGACTCGGGCCGGAACTCGGGCCGGAACCCGTTCCCGAAGTTGCTCCGGACATTCCCGGAGGCAATCATAGCACGAAGGCTTATTTGAAACAACTGCAGCCGAGAGACTCGATACTCATAGCCGACCAGCTGGAGTACGGCGTCCTGCTGGACAGCGTGAAGACGGGTACGCAGATAGCTCTCCCGGACAATTCCGTTCTTTCCGACAGGCCTTTGCTCATCGCCAGAAACTGGAGTCTGGATACACTCAAGACTATAGGAAGCAGGAAGGCTCCTCTGATGCACAACTTGAGGCTGAGTCTGGTTCTGGCTCCGTTCGATGAAGGCGCATACCAGCTTCAAGATTTCAAGCTGGCCCTGATAAGGGAAGGCAGGGCCGACACTCTGACGGTCGAAGGCACCTCGCTGGAGGTGAAAACGATTCCCATCGACACGACCTCATTCGAGATTCACGACATCAAGGGACAGATGCGGTATCCGGTCACCGTTGCCGAGATTGCGCCCTGGGCGGGAGGTTTTTACCTTCTGGCAATGCTCGTCATACTTGCGGTATGTCTGGTGATGATTCACAAAAACCGCAAGTCAGAGGCAGGCAAGCCCGAAGACCCGGCACACATCGTGGCTCTGCGTTCTCTGGACAAGTTCCGCTCTGACAAGTATTGGGCTCCGGACAAGCAGAAGACATTCTATTCGGGTGTCACCGATGCGCTCAAAACCTATATCGACTCCCGCTTTGAGGTGGATGCTCCGGAGATGACCACAGCGGAGCTTTTCGCCGAACTCAAGGGTAGGAATGAACTCACTCCCGAGCTGTTCCAGTCGATGAAGGAACTCTTCGAAAGGGCTGATTTCGTGAAATTCGCGAAATACACCGCCTCCGACGAAGACAATGCCGGGGTACTCCCTCTCGCTGTAAGATTCGTGACATCAACATATCAGACAGAGCTGGAGGAGGAGCAGAAGGAAAATGTACTTTGAGTATCCATATCTCCTGTGGCTTCTGGCCATACCGGTGCTGCTTGCGGCACTGTACGTCTGGCGTGAACTGAAAGGAAGAACCCCGCACCTGAGGGTGTCTGCAGCCGCTCCCTGGAAGGCCGGCGGTTCTTCGGCCCTTGCCGTTATAAGACATCTTCCCTTTTTGCTGAGAACCGTGGCCCTGGCTATGATTGTTCTGGCCATCGCCCGGCCGAGGTCATCCTCCGAGATGGAAAGAATCGACACCGAGGGCATAGACATAATTATGGCGATGGATGTGTCGACGAGTATGCTGGCCAGGGACTTCAAGCCCGACCGTATCAGTTCCGCCAAGGACATAGCCATAGAATTCATCTCCCAGAGGCCGACCGACCGTATGGGTATAGTGGTTTTTGCGGGCGAAAGCTACACCCAGTGTCCCCTCACCACCGACAGGGCGACACTCATCAACCTGATGAAGGAGATTCAGACCGGTCTTATCGAGGACGGCACCGCCATAGGTGACGGACTCGCCACGGCCGTAGCCCGCATCTGCGACTCAGACGCACCGAGCCGTGTGGTGATTCTTCTTACCGACGGTGTGAACAATAGAGGATCGATAGCCCCGGGTACCGCCGCCGAAATCGCCAGAACCTACGGCATCAGAGTCTATACCATCGGAGTCGGGGCAAACGGAACAGCCCCTTATCCTGTGATGACGCCTTGGGGCGTAGAGGTGAGGGATATGGAGGTGGAGATAGACGAAGACCTGCTGAAGAATATTGCTTCCACCACGGGAGGACGTTATTTCCGGGCTACGGACAACACCAAACTGGCGGAGATTTATTCCGAAATCAACAAGATGGAGAAAGCACGCACCACGGTGGACAGTTTTCCGATATACAAAGAACTGTTCGGCAAATTCGCCATAGCCGCTCTTGTGTGCCTGATTCTCGAACTGCTTGTCAGACTGTTATTGAGAAGACTACCGTAATGCTTATTTTCTCGCAACCCAATTTCCTATGGATGCTTCTGCTGGTGCCCGCAATCCCTGCGGTCTATGCAGTCACACGATCACTGAGGAGGAAACGCCTCAGAAGACTGGGGCAGGAGGATCTTGTGAAACAGCTTATGCCATCCTGGTCCGGAGCCAAGGGTTGGTGGCGTATCATACTGTTCACCCTTGCATTCACTTTCTTCACATTAGGAATCGCCCGTCCTCAGTTGGGGGCGAAGCTTGCCCACAAGGAGACTCACGGAGCGGAGATAATGATATGTCTGGACGTTTCCAACTCGATGCTTGCCCAGGACTACTCCCCCGACAGGCTTTCCAGAGCAAAACTCGCCATATCCAGAATGGTGGACAAGTTGCAGGAGGACAGACTGGGACTGATAATATTCGCGGGAAGTTCTTTCGTGCAGATTCCCATCACCACGGACTATGTTTCCGCAAAATTGTTCCTCTCGTCAATCAGCACTGAATCCATTCCGGTACAGGGAACGGCAATGGGAGATGCGATACTCACCGCAGCCAAAAGTTTCAGCGCACAAAGCGAGAAGAGTCGTGCGATTGTGGTGATAACAGATGGTGAGAACCACGAGGACGATGCGGTGGAAGCGGCAAGGCAGGTGGCTGAAACCGGTATCAGAATCTATACAATAGGAGTAGGTTCGCTGCGGGGACAGCCAATCCCCAAGGACGGGGAACTTATGAAGGACAAATCCGGAGAGATTGTCGTGACCCGACTTGACGAAGAGACCCTCAAGCAGGTGGCTGCCGCCGGCAACGGGGCATACGTTCACGCAGGAAACGACGAGTTCGGTCTGACCCCTGTACTGAATGACCTCAAGAGACTGGAGGATGAAAAACTGAACAGCGTTGTCTTCGAGGAATATGACGAGCAATATATGTATTTCTTTGCTATAGCACTTTTCTTCCTTGTGCTGGAAACACTTGTAGGTGAGAGACGTCCCAAGAAGAAACTCTTCACCATCTTACTCGCCCTGGCAGTGATGATGCCTGCAGCAAACGCACAGACGGACAAACGCGAGGTCCGCGCCGGTAACCGCAAGTTCAAGAAGGAGAACTACAAGGAGGCGGAGATAGACTATCGCAAGGCGGTGGTGAAGGATTCCTTGTCCGTGGCCGGGCAATACAATCTTGCTTCGGCGCTCTATCGTCAGCAGGATTTCGAAGGCGCGGGAAAGGCCCTGGACGCCATTCAGAGTGTAGCCATATCTCCGGACTACTTCTACAATCAGGGTGACGTGGCATTGCAGAAACAGGATTACAGTGCTGCGGTGGATGCCTTCACCAAAGCCCTGCTCCTGAATCCGGGTGATATGGACGCCAAGGAAAATTACATCTACGCCAAAAAGATGATGAAGGACCAG
>DCIN01000048.1:9808-20882 GCA_002315815.1 Bacteroidales bacterium UBA1725
CAGAACCAAGACCAGAACCAAGACCAGAACCAGCAACCTCAGATTTCGAAGCAACAGGCCCAGCAGATGCTGAACGCAATCCAGGCCAAGGAAAAGGACACGCAGGACAAAGTTAAGGAAGAAATGGCCAAGGTATTGAAATCCAAACAGAAAGAAAAGAATTGGTAATGAAGAGAATTATTGCCGCATCAGCCTTGCTTTTCTTGAGCTGCGGGGCTTTTGCCCAGACAAGCATAACGGTCAGAGTGGAGAATGTAGTAGCGGTGGACGAGCAGTTCAACGTATCATTCATAGTGGATGGCGAAAATTCTCCATCATCTTTTGATTGGACTCCCGGAGATGATTTCCAGCTTGTCTGGGGTCCGCAGAAAGGAATGTCAAGTTCCGTTACCATCGTGAACGGAAACAGGACAAAGGTATCCCAAGTCAGCTACACCTATGTCCTGTTGCCGAAGAGGACGGGCAAATTCGAACTCCCTGCTGCATCAGCCACGGTCAAGGGGAAACTGATTACTTCGCGTCGTGCCACCGTGGAGGTGGTATCAAGTAATCAGGGGACATCCCGGTCAGGCACATCCGCTTCGGGCAACCAGTACGGTCAGAACGGACAAAATGATCAGGGCGGACAAAACGGTCAGGGCGGAGGCACTCAAGCGCAGCGCGGCACCGTTTCAGGAGAAGACCTCTATATGAAACTCATTTTCAGTAAGAGTACAGCAATGGTCGGGGAAAGTGTCACGGCCACGCTCAAACTCTACCAGAGAGTGAATATCGCCGGATTCGAAGACGCACGATTCCCCAGCTTCACAGGATTCTGGAGTCAGGAGCAGCAGGCTCCCACCGACATCGTTTTCCAGAGGGAAAATGTCAATGGAATGATATACAACACCGCGGTGCTTAGAAGTTGGAGGCTGATTCCACAACAGAGCGGAGACATCAGGATAGAACCGTCCGAACTGGTTTGTCTGGTGAATGTAAGGACTCCCAAAGCATCGACCGGAAGCATTTTTGACAGTTTCTTCCAAGAAGACTACCAGACAATACGCAAGCGAATCAAATCGGAAGAGATGACTCTGCACATCCAGCCCCTGCCGTCCGGAGCTCCCGATTCATTCGGAGGAGGTGTAGGCAAATTCACTATGAGCGTGAGCCTGTCCAAAGATTCGCTCAAGACCCACGACGCGGCCTCGCTCAAAGTCACTGTCACCGGTACAGGAAACACTTCCCTTCTGGATGCACCCAAAATCACCCTTCCACCCGATTTTGAGCTTTATGATACCAAGACTACCGATGTACAGGGCGGCAAATGCTTTGAATTCCCCTTCATTCCCAGAAGTGCGGGAGAATTCAGCATTGAACCGGTGAAATACAGTTATTACGATATTTCCGCCAAAAAATACGTCACCCTTGAAAGCGGCCCATTCCCCATCAAGGTGGAAAAGGGCAACGACAGTTTTGCTTCAGAAAGCGGCGGCACCCTCGTTCAGGGTGTCAACCGCAAGGATGTGCGTGACCTTGGCAGCGACATTAGATTCATCAGCACCAAACTGCCTTCCTTCACTCAGGCGGACAGGTTCTTCATAGGCTCTCCCTTGTTCATTGTCATCTTTATTCTGATGGCGGTAATTGCAGCAGTTCTGTACTTTACATTCAGAAAAGTGGCTGCAATGCGGGCAGATGTAGCCGGCAGCAAGAACAGAAGCGCAACCAAAATGGCACGCAAGCGCCTGTCAAGGGCCGAATCCTATCTCGAAGACAATCTCTACACAGCATTCTACGAGGAACTGCACAAGACTCTTCTCGGCTTTGCATCCGACAAACTCACTATGGATGCCTCTGAGATGACGAAGGAGAACATCGCGGCTCGATTCATCGAAAGATTGGTGTCCGAATCCCTTGCCACGGAATTCGTATCGCTTCTGGATGCCTGCGAATTCGCCCGTTATTCTCCGGATTCCGGTCACGTGGCTATGAAGTCCCATTTCGACAGCGCTGTAACTGTCATTTCTTCAATAGATGAGAGTATGAAGAAAAAAACAAGGAATTCTCACGGAACTGCTGTCGCACTCCTGCTGCTTCTGCTCTTCCCTGTAGGTCTCAAATCCGCCGAACATACCAGTGCGGATTCCCTCTGGAACGCAGGGGTCAACGCATATTCTCAGGGACAATGGGAAGAAGCGACGGAGTCCTGGAATGCCATACTTGGAATGGGACTCGACAGCCCCGAACTGCAATGCAATCTGGGGAACGCCTGGTTCAAGGCAGGTGATTTGGCCAAAGCGATACTCGGCTATGAGAGAGCACTGATGCTCGATCCTTCCTGCAGTGACGCGGAATTCAATCTGAAATTCGCTCGTAATCAGGTACAGGACAAGATAGAGGAGATTCCTGACACATTCCTGCAGATGGTCTGGGACAAAATCTCCGGTCTTCTGTCTTCAGATATGTGGGCCATACTGGCTCTCGTTCTGTTCGCCGTCACTCTGGCGGCTCTCCTGACATTCCTTCTGTCAGGCACAAGTTCCCGCCGCAAGGCAGGGTTCATTACCGGAATATGTGGATTCGTTCTTCTGACACTGAGCCTCTGTTTCTCGTTCGGACAGAAAAACGACTGCCTTAATGATGACGCTGCCATAGTGGTAAGCGCCGTGACATCTGTCAAGAGTTCACCCGATTCCGGCAATGGCAAGGACCTGTTCATTCTGCACGAGGGTACCAAGGTGACAATTCTGGACGAAGTCGGTATCTGGCGCAACATCCAACTCGCAGACGGCCGTCAGGGATGGCTCAAATCGACAGACATTGAAATCATCTGATTCGTCGTACAAGTCTCTGGTGGAAGACCTTTTCAGGCGGCATCCGTCAGTGCAGAACTCAGGATTCCAATCCGCTTCCTACAAACCCGGACTGGATGCTATGATTGCTTTCGCCGGAAGATTGGGCAATCCGGAAAGAAGGTTCCGCTCCGTTCACATTGCCGGCACAAACGGCAAAGGCTCAGTCAGTTCGATGCTGGCGGCTGCATTGTCGGCCAAAGGCTTGAAAGTGGGTCTGTACACTTCCCCGCATCTTGTCGATTTCCGCGAGAGAATGAAAATCGTTGAAGCAGGCAAGGCGGAAATGGTGTCCGAAGAATATGTCTGCAACTTTCTCGGCAGCGTGCAGACAGATGGCCTCTCCTTTTTTGAAATTACCACGGGGATGGCTTTCCGCTGGTTCGCAGACTGCGAGGTGGACATTGCCGTGATAGAGACCGGACTGGGAGGCAGGTTGGACAGCACCAATATCATCGTCCCACAAATCAGCATCATCACAGGAATAGGACTCGACCACTGCGCACTTCTTGGATCTACCAAAGCTTTGATAGCCAGAGAAAAAGCCGGAATATTCAAGCCAGGAGTACCGGCCCTTGTGGCATCGCGCGACATCGAGACGGTGACCGTCTTCGAGAATGCTGCCGCAGAGGTTCATTGTCCTCTGTTCTTCGCAGAAGACTTGGTTCCCGGCACTCAGGAAGACTTGGTTCCCGGCACTCAGATTGACAAAAAATCTGATGACGTGGAGGCCGGAGTTCTGAAAGGCTTCGACCTCAGCGGCCCCTGTCAGGCGATGAATCTGCGTACAGTGCTGGCAGCGTTGCAACTGGAGGGTGTTGAGCCTGATTTCGAAGCCCTGTCACACACTGCGGCAATCACCTCATTCCACGGTCGCTGGGAAAGGCTGAGCATCAGCCCGGAAGTGATATGTGACATAGGGCACAATCCCCAAGCACTGGAAATCAACTTCAGACAGCTCGAAAAACTCGGGAGACCGCTTCTGATAGTCTATGGGATAATGGCCGACAAGGATCTTGATGCCATTGCCCCACTGATGCCGGACAAGGCTTCGTTTTTTCTGGCTGCCCCCTCCACGGAAAGGTCCCTGAGGGTCGAAGAACTCGAAACCAGACTTTCACGCTTGCGGCCGGATTTGAGCCTGCGTTCTTTCCCGTCAGTGAAGGATGCGGTGGAAGCTGCTTTGAAGGCTGCGCTGGAGGCTGATATGAAGGCTGATATGAAGGCCCCACTTATCAATAAAGAAAACTCCCCCCTTGTATATATCGGAGGGAGCACTTTCGTAGTGGCAGAAGCCATTCCTTTGTTCAGAAAGCCGCTGCTCTGAAATTGTTTCTCACAAGAATTGTGAAATTGTATCTCATAACAATCTGGCGGCGAGATCCGAGAGGGCGCTGCGTTCTCCCTTGCGCAGATACACGTGCTGGAACAATTCCTGGCCGTCAAGTTTCTCTCCTATGTGGGAAAGACCGTTGGACCATCGGTCCAGATATGGTTGGTCTATCTGGAAGACATCACCGGTGAACACCATCTTTGTCCCCTCCCCCGCTCTGGTTATGATGGTCTTTATTTCGTGCGGCGTGAGATTCTGTGCCTCATCGATGATGAAATAGCATTTTCCGAGACTGCGTCCGCGAATATATGCAAGCGGCTCGATTATCAGTTTCTCCTGAGTCAGCATCCCCTCGATTTTGAGGGCTTCGCGTGAATTCGCCCTGAACTGTCCCTTGATTACATTCAGATTGTCCATCAGAGGCTGGAGGAATGGACTCATCTTAGTCTTCTGGTCTCCTGGCAGGAAGCCTATATCCTGGTTGCCCAGTATCACTGTCGGGCGGGAAATGATTATCTGCTCGTAGTCCCGTTCCTGTTCAAGAGCGGCCGCCAGAGCCAGCAGAGTCTTTCCCGTACCGGCACCTCCGGTCAGGGATACAAGCGATACTTTCTGATTAAGCAGAGCGTCAAGTGCAAATTTCTGTTCGTCATTGCGGGCTCTGATGCCGAAAGCGGCCTTGGATTTCACCAGCACTATGCTGTCGCGCCGACTGTCAAAACGGGCGCAGACCAGTTCTTCCCCTGCTCCCTTCCATCTGAACTTGAAGAGTTGGTTGGGCTCAGGTCTGGTGCTCACCAGTTCCTGCCAGCGGACAGCAGTATCGGGACCGTAGCAGAGTCTCTGCAACAATGCGTCATCAACCGTGAGAATCTGGACCTCTTTCTGCGAATTCTCGAATCTGCTCTCGTCCACCCTGTCAGTGAGATAGTCCTGAACATTCATACCTACGGCCTTGGCCTTGAGCCTGAGGTTGACATCCTTGGAGACCAGAGCCACGAATGTGGACGGATTGTGGTCCCTAACCCACATCGCAGTGGACAGAATGCGGTGGTCCTGAATGTCGTCACTGAAGAGTCGGGCATATTCCGCACTGAAAGGATGGTTCGGTTCTATCTTTATGTTTCCCAAGCCTTTGCCTATAGGAATACCAGTCTGGGGGAAACTTGATTTTCCGGAAATTTTGTCTATGTCCCTCATAAAGCCACGGGCATTGAAAGACAGTGCGTCATTGCCCTTCTTGAATTTGTCCGCCTCTTCGATAACGGCTACGGGAATCACCAGATCATTCTCCTGGAAATGACGGATGGCATTGTGGTCGTGAAGGACCACGTTTGTGTCGAGAACAAAGATTTTTTTCATCAGTTAAGAATACAATCAGAAAATCGGTATATCAGTATGTCAGTCTTCGCCTTCGGCATTCTGCATCAGAGATTCCAATATGGCTCTGATACCGGACTTGCCTGAACTGTCCACTTTGAGTCCACCTCCAGGAACAGGATGACCCAGAGGGAAATAGGCCACATCCTGAAGCAACAACTCGGCATCGAGATAGTCGAAGTCAATATCCCTTATCTGAATGAGTACGCCCGGGACTTCGGAGAAGAGCAGACGCACCGCATTGTACTCTGAATATGAACTCATAAGACCGGAGAGGTCGAGCGTGATTCCGCAACCCCCGGATGTCATCCCGGAGACAGCTGCCATCAGTCCCCCTTCGGCGACGGTGACTCCGGACACCACAATCCTGTCCTCCACCAGTTCACGGAGTACTTCAAAGCAATCTATGAAATAGTCCGGATCGGCAACCTGGGGAGCCACATCCCCTCCAAGAGCGAGACTGCGGGATAGCAGTGAACCTCCGAGCCTGAAATCGCAGGTGGCGAAAGGCACATACACCAGCCAGCTCTGCGGGTCCGGGTCAAGCACTGCGGGACAGGCTCTCTTTTTCGCCGAAAGCACAGGATGTCTGGAACGGAAAGCTTCCCTCACGAAAATGTCTTCCATCTCGTCTGTATCCATCGACAGGCCGGGCTCGAAACTGACTGTGGTGCCGGCATCCTCGACAAGAGAGTAATGACTGATTCTGATGCCGAGGGAATCTATCAGGTCCGCCGCGCTCTGAACAGACTCATAGAAGGCTGAAGCGGCCCCCACAGGGGCAAGGTTCCAATGCCATTCGGCCCTGATGCTGATATCCCCCAGCTTGAAACTGCCATCGAACCAGAGACTGTCCAGGATGGAGGAGAGGAGTTTGACACGTGTGCAGGTGCCGGAATATGCTGTACTGAAGTTTCTGTCTGAGCCAAGCACCAACGCAAGGTATTCGTCGGTCTTGCCGGAATCAAAGTCCATAGGCAGGATGACAGGGTCCAGAACCTCGTCAATAATGGAATCATCGCCATCATCGCCGGATAGTCCCGGGACAGCAGCTGTTTCGGACACGGAGTCAAGAATCTGCGCAGGGGTGAACTCCTGCGGGACACCGTCGATGATGTATTGGGAATACAGAGCCTGAGACCTCATATACCTCACAAATATAAGTATATTTTTCCGTCCGTTCAACCGCCTTGATTTTGAAATAAAATGACTAAATTTGTAGCTTTGTAATTCGTTGAGATATGTTGTTCATTTTACTTCAGGCAGACATTTCGGAGGCCGTCCCCGTACAGCAGGAGATGTCCTATTCGCTTCTTGAGATGGCCACCAAGGGAGGATGGCTGATGCTGGTACTCCTTGCTCTATCCATAATTGCCGTGTTCATCTTCGGAAAGAAGTGGTGGATGATACACTGTGCCGCACGGACGGACAAGGATTTTATGATGGATATCCGTGATTATCTTCACGACGGCAAGGTCAAGTCCGCCAAGATGCTGTGCTCCAGATACGACACTCCTGTCGCACGTATGACAGAAGCCGGAATAGACAGAATAGGCAAACCTCTCGAAGACATCCGTGCAGCCATCGAGAATACCGGGAACCTCGAGGTTGCAAGGCTTGAGAAGGGTCTCCCCTATCTGGCCACGATAGCCGGAGGGGCACCTATGATAGGATTTCTGGGCACGGTGATTGGAATGGTCCAGGCTTTTTTCAATATGTCTCAGGCAGGCAACAACATAGACATCACCCTCCTCTCGAGCGGAATCTACACTGCGATGATCACCACCGTGGGAGGACTCGTGGTCGGTATCCTCGCATATTTCGGATACAATTTCCTCACCGCCAGAATCAGTTCTCTGGTGTTCAATATGGAAGCGGCCACAATCAAGTTCCTGGATGCCGTAGGAGAACCAGTTGAAGACAAATAATGGCACTCAGAAGAACAGTCAAGGCAGACCCCAACATTGCGATGTCCTCTATGACGGACATCGTGTTCCTCCTGCTCATTTTCTTCCTCGTCACATCGACTCTGGTGAACCCCAACGCCCTGAAACTGCTGCTTCCCAAGAGCACAGGTCAGGTGGGAGCCAAAGCTACGGTCACAGTTTCCATCAAGGACTGGGGAGAGGACAGGTTCTCATACCACATCAACGGGAACGAAACCCCCGTGGCATTCTCCGGAATCGAAGATGAACTCGTATCACTCCTCCAGAACGAGGAGGATCCGACCTTCTCGATATACTCTGACGAGACTGTGCCCATAAAGGAGGTCGTACAGGTTATGAACATAGCAAAGCGGAACCACTACAAGGTGATTCTGGCAACTTCTCCCGAATAGCATACAGATGAAAGAGGCTGACAAGGGGACAACAGGTCTTACGGGCATCCTGCTTACAGTGGCGCTCCACGGCGGCCTCATTGTTCTTTTGTCATCCGCCGGATTGAAATATATCTCACCCCCACCTGCGGAATCGTCTTTCGTGCTGGAATTCGAGGATGAGGCCGAAATGGAAGAGGAAGAGGAGATAATTCCTGAAGTTGTAAGAGCGCTGCCTGACGTGCGTACCGAAACGAGGATTCCCAAGGCCGAGAATCCGAAGATGGATGAGCCGACGGAAAAGGTGCAGGACAGTGGTCTGGACCCCAGGGCATCTTTCCCGGGTATGGCGAAGAACAAACCTGAGGCGACTGCCGAAACCTCTCCTGATGAGGGTTCAGCAGCCGATACGCTGGCAGCAGGAATAAAGGGCAACAGCACAGCCGGGCGCTCCGACGGAACTCCGAATGCTGTCTTAAAAGGACGAAACACTTACGGAATCGTTCCAAAACCTGCATATAACGTGCAGGAAGAGGGAACGGTTGTTGTGGAAATATGGGTGGATAACTACGGAAACGTAGCCAAGGCCGTGCCGGGAGGTGACGGCACCACGGTATCAAACAAAACCCTCAATGCAGCAGCGCGGGAAGCAGCTCTCAAAACTCATTTCAATATGAGTGCTGATGCCCCGGCACTGCAACAGGGTACGATAACTTACATTTTCAAATTAAAGTAATGGATCAATTTTCTAAAGAAGGCCGTAAACTTAGACCTCGCAAAACAGCAGGAAACCCTGCACAACCGGAGAAAGTGGAGTACAATCCCGAGGCGAGAAATGCGGGACAGAACTATGGGGAACATCGTCAGTATGGCGAAAACCGTCAGTACGGTGAAAACAAGTCCTATGGGGACAGAAAGTCTTACGGGGAGCACAAGTCTTACGGAGAACACAAGTCTTTTGGAGACCGCAAACCCTACGGAGACCGCAAACCTTATGGCGAGCACAGATCTTTCGGAGAACACAAATCTTTCGGAGAACACAAATCTTTTGGAGACCGCAAACCCTACGGTGAGCATCGCTCCTTCGGTGACAACAAACAAGCCGGTGAACACCGCTCTTTTGACGGACACCGCGGTTTCTCTGACTTCAAACCGGGTTTCAAAAAACCGTTCAGAGGCAAGCAGAGACCTGATTTCGACCGCTTCAGTGAAGAAGGAATAGACAGAATGATAAACCGTCGCCCCGTCATCAACGGACAGGAAATGTCTGACAACGACAACATTCCTTCAATGGCCCGTGACGAGGTACGTCTCAATAAATTCATCGCCAACTCCGGTGTTTGTTCCCGCAGGGAGGCAGACACCCTCATTCAAGCCGGGGTGGTAACGGTGAACGGCAATGTCGTCACTGAACTCGGCACCAAGGTGAACATATTCGAGGATGACATACGCTTCAACGGCGAGCGTCTCAAGGGAGAGGAGAAGGTTTACATCATAATGAACAAGCCGGCAGGATTTGTGACAACTTCTGCCGATCCTCACGCAGACAGAACAGTAATGGACCTGCTCAAGGGCTGCAAATTCAGGGTTTATCCCGTAGGCCGTCTGGACAAGAACACCACAGGTGTGCTTATGTTCACCAACGACGGAGAGATGTCCGAACGTCTGACCCATCCATCATACGACAAGAAGAAAATCTATCAGGTTGCTCTGGACAGGCCACTCGAGCAAGAGGACTTCGACAGAATCATCGCCGGTGTGGAATTGAGCGATGGTCTTATCAAAGCCGATGAACTTGAGTATATTGACGAGGGCGACAAGCGCAAGCTCGGAATCGAGATCCATTCAGGGAAGAACCGCATCGTGCGCCGCATCTTCGAATCTCTGGGGTACAATGTCAAGGCTCTGGATCGCGTCTATTTCGCAGGCCTGACCAAGAAGGGACTCAAGAAGGGAGAATGGCGCTTCCTTACTGAAGGCGAGACAAATATTCTTAAAATGGGAGCATACGTATAATGGCTCACCGTTCCGGATTCGTTAACATAATAGGCAATCCCAACGTCGGCAAATCCACGCTGATGAACGCCCTCGTGGGAGAGAAACTCAGCATTGTCACCGCCAAGGCTCAGACCACCCGTCACCGCATTATGGGCATAGTGAACGGGGATGACTGGCAGATAGTCTATTCCGACACTCCAGGCATACTCAAGCCCAACTACCGTCTCCAGCAGAATATGATGAACTTCGTGGACGGGGCCATTGGAGATGCGGACATCATCCTCTATGTGACTGACACTGTCGAGAAAGCCGACAAGAACGAGGAATATGTCTCCAGACTCAAGGACCTTGCCTGTCCTGTTGTCATTGTCATCAACAAGATAGACATCAGCGACCAGAAGAAGGTGACAGAACTGATGGAGGCCTGGAAGGAGAGAGTTCCCGAAGCCGTAATCATCCCGGCATCGGCTCAGGAGCATTTCAATCTGGAGAGCATTCTGGACGCCGTAGTGGAAAGGCTGCCTGTATGCCCGCCCTGGTTCGACAAGGATGCATTCACGGACAAGAACCTGAGATTCTTCGCCTCCGAGATAATACGCGAAAAGATTCTGCTCAACTACAAGGAGGAGATTCCGTACTGCTGCGAAGTGGGTATTGAGAGTTTCAAGGAGGGGGCGGAAAGATATGACATCAGTGCCGTAATCTATGTGATGCGGGAATCACAGAAAGGCATCATCATAGGCAGGCAGGGATCCGCACTCAAGAAGGTCGGCACACAGTCACGAATGGAAATGGAAGACTTCTTCCAGAAGAAAGTCTATCTTCAGATGTATGTGAAGGTGGACCCCGACTGGAGAGAAGACAAGAAGGAACTCCGAAGATTCGGTTACGAGGAGTAGCAGTATCGGATTATCACTGAAAAAAGACTATGGAAGAAGATTACGAAGACAGGATGCTGTCTGAAGATGACGAAATACTGATGGACGGGGACGGAATGACGGCCGAAGAGGACGGAATGATGGCCGAAGAAGACGGAATGACGGAGAACGGAGTTCCGACAGGAAAATATGACCGCCTTCTGGAATCCGACGCGAGAAAGTTCAAACTCTCCGGGATGTTCAGGGACTGGTATCTCGACTATGCATCCTATGTAATACTGCACCGCGCCGTGCCGCACATAGTGGACGGTCTAAAGCCTGTGCAGAGAAGAGT
>DCIN01000017.1 GCA_002315815.1 Bacteroidales bacterium UBA1725
TTCAGAGCAAAATCTGTCCTCAATAATACTCGTCAATCTTTACCAACTTATTTTTTTCGGTAGGATTTTTTCAAATCTTTTTGTGTAACTTTGGGAGATTTTTGACCATTCCGACAAATCACAACAAAAATACACGAAAACAACATGGCAAAAGAAAAGAAATTCATCACCTGTGATGGAAACCAGGCTGCATCGAACATCGCTTATCTGTTCAGCGAGCATGCAGCCATCTACCCCATCACTCCCTCTTCCACTATGGCCGAGAACATTGACGAATGGGCGGCGCATGGAAAGAAGAATCTCTGGGGCGAGACAGTAAAGGTAACTGAAATGCAGAGCGAGGCAGGAGCTGCCGGAGCCGTTCACGGATCCCTGCAGGCCGGAGCACTCACCAGCACTTTCACCGCATCACAGGGTCTTCTGCTGATGATTCCGAATATGTACAAGATTGCCGGAGAGATGCTTCCCTGCGTCTTCCACGTATCAGCACGTGCCCTCGCCTCCCACGCCCTCTCCATCTTCGGAGACCACCAGGACGTGATGGCTTGCCGCCAGACCGGTTTCTGTATGCTTGCCTCATCATCGGTGCAACAGGCTCAGGATCTCGCCGCCGTGGCACATCTCTCCGCCATCAAGGCCAGCCTGCCTTTCCTGCATTTCTTCGACGGTTTCCGCACCTCGCACGAAATTCAGAAAATCGAGGCTCTTGACGAGGATGCTCTCAAATCTATGGTCAGCGACAAGGCTCTCCAGAATTTCCGCGACAGGGCTCTCAGCCCCGATGCTCCCGTCACCAGAGGAACAGCCCAGAATGGAGACGTTTACTTCCAGGCAGTAGAATCACGCAACCAGGTTTATGAGGCTGTACCCGACATCGTGGCCCGCTATATGGGAGAAATCAGCGAACTCACCGGTCGTGAATACCGTCCATTTGAATATTACGGAGCAGAAAACGCAGAATGCGTCATCGTGGCTATGGGCTCTGTTTCCGAGACCATCAAGGAGACCATAGACTATCTCTCCGAGCACGGCCGCAAATACGGTTTGATCACCGTTCATCTCTATCGTCCTTTCTCCGAGAAATACTTCCTGAAAGTGCTTCCCAAGAGCGTAAGGAAGATTGCCGTTCTGGACCGTACAAAGGAGCCCGGTGCTCTCGGGGAACCTCTCTATATGGATGTGAAGGCTCTCTTCCAGGGCAAGGACAACGCTCCTCTCGTTGTGGGCGGACGCTACGGACTCTCATCCAAGGACACCACTCCCGCTCAGATTATCGCAGTCTATGACAATCTCGAGCTCAAAGCTCCCAAGAACGACTTCACAATCGGCATTCTTGATGACGTGACATTCAAGAGCCTTCCCACCAAGGGGGAAATTTCCATCGTGAAGAAGGGGACAACCGAGTGCAAGTTCTTCGGACTCGGTTCCGACGGTACAGTGGGTGCCAACAAAAACTCCATCAAGATTATCGGAACTCACACGGAAAAATACTGTCAGGCATACTTCGACTACGACTCCAAAAAGTCCGGAGGTTACACCTGCTCTCATCTTCGTTTCGGCGATGCCCCCATCAAAGCTCCCTATCTGGTCGGCACACCCGACTTCGTGGCCTGCCACGTACCCTCCTACCTTGTGAAATATGATGTGCTCAAGGGCATCAAGGACGGCGGCAGTTTCCTTCTGAACTCCCTTTGGAGTGAAGAGGAGACTCTCAAACGCATTCCCGACAACGTCAAGGCAATCATCGGGCGCAAGCACATCAGGCTGTACATCATCAACGCCACCAAGATAGCCTCCGAGATTGGTTTGGGCGGACGCACCAATACCATACTCCAGAGTGCATTCTTCCGCATCTCCGGTATCATTCCAGCAGAGGATGCAGTCAGATATATGAAAGATGCAGCCCTCAAGACCTATGGCAAAAAAGGCGAGAACATCGTCAATATGAACTACGCCGCCATCGACCGCGGTGGAGAGTATGTTGAGGTGAAGGTTCCTTCAGAGTGGGAGAGCATCAACGCCAAGTTTGTAAATCCCAATGCGGACCGTCTTGCCACTCCTTTCGTCAAGGATATAGCCGACATAGTCAACGCCCAGTGCGGAGACAATCTTCCGGTGAGTGCTTTCGTTCCTTTCCAGGACGGCACAATGCCCGCCGGCACAGCCGCATACGAAAAGCGTGGAGTCGCTGTAAGCGTTCCCGTATGGAATCCTGAGAGCTGTATCCAATGCAACTCCTGCGCATTCGTCTGCCCTCACTCCGCAATCCGTCCGTTCATCCTCACCCAGACCGAGGCGGCTGCCGCTCCCAAGGGAGTCAAAACTGCTGACGGCAAAGCTACTCTCAAGGAGTACAAGTTCGCACTCGGCATATCAGTGGACGACTGCACAGGATGTGGCAACTGCGTGGATGTATGTCTCGCCAAGGAGAAGGGTGCACTCACAATGGATGACTACCAGAACCAGAAGGACTCACAGTCCGAATTCGACTGGCTCAATTCCAAGGTGGGCTACAAGAAACTCTTCGACCCCAAGGGCAACGTCAAGAACGCACAGTTCGCCCAGCCTCTGTTTGAGTTCAGCGGCGCCTGTGCCGGATGTGGCGAGACACCATACATCAAGAACATCACACAACTCTTCGGCGACCATATGATGATAGCCAATGCCACAGGTTGTTCTTCCATCTATGGTGCATCGTTCCCTGCATCACCATATTGCACCGATGCCCAGGGTCACGGACCTGCGTGGCAGAACTCCCTCTTCGAGGATTTCTGCGAATTCGGTCTCGGAATGCACCTCGGCTCAGACCGTATACGCGAAACGGTTGCAGGCTGGATGAAGAAGGGTCTGGAATGCACCAAGTGCAGCGATGAAATGAAGGCTCTTTACCAGCAGTGGCTCGACAAACCGGAGGACTACAGTTCCACCCGTGAGGTTGCCGACAAACTCGTTCCCCTTATGGAGCAATGCGGCTGCGAAGTAAGCAAGGCGCTGCTCGCACTCAAGCATTTCATTCCTTCGCGCAGCCAGTGGATATTCGGCGGTGACGGAGCAAGCTACGATATTGGATACGGCGGACTTGACCACGTGCTGGCAAGCGGCGAGAATGTGAATATTCTCGTACTCGACACTGAAGTTTACTCCAACACCGGAGGACAATCGTCCAAGGCCACGCCCGCAGGCGCCATAGCCAAGTTCGCGGCCAGCGGCAAGAAGATTCGCAAGAAAGATCTCGGAATGATGGCAATGAGCTACGGCTACGTATATGTGGCCCAGGTGGCTATGGGTGCCAGTCCGGTTCAGTACCTCAACGCCGTCAAGGAGGCAGAGGCATATGACGGACCGTCCCTCATCATCGCCTACGCGCCGTGCATCAACCACGGTCTCAAGGCAGGAATGGGGCTCAGCCAGAAGGAGGAGAAACTCGCAGTGGAGTGCGGATACTGGCATCTCTACCGCTACAACCCCACTCTTGCCGAGAAGGGTGAGAATCCTTTCAAACTGGATTCAAAGGAACCCGACTGGAGCAAGTTCCAGGACTTCCTCAAAAGCGAAGTCCGTTTCTCTTCCCTGTACAAGCTCTTCCCCGAACGCGCCGAGGAACTTCTCAGCAAGACCGAAGAGTTTGCGAAACTCAGGCTCGAGACCTACAAGAAACTTGCTTGAACGGGACTGCTGCTTGTCCAAGAAGAAGAATAATCCAATTGAACTAATATCAATGAAGAGAATCCTTTCAATTACAGGTCTGCTGCTTGCGGCAGGCCTGTTTTTCACTCTCGGGGCTCAGCCTGCCGAGGGTGACCCACAGGTTACCGGACCGGCTTTCAAGGTTTTCCAATTTCCTCAGAATCAGATTCCCCGCATAGACGGTGAATTCTCCGACTGGGACATTGTACCGGACAGCTATGTGGTCACAACAGACAGTATGTGGGACGACAGCGGCAAATGGAAAAACCCGGACAAGTCCACCCTTGACATCAAGGTGAAAGTAGGGTGGGTCAAGGGATTGAGCCGTCTGTATTTCTATTACGAAGCGTATGACAACTACTGGGACTTCGACCAGCTCCAACTGCGCAACGACACCTTTGAGATATGTGTGGACGGAGACCTCTCCGGCGGTCCGCACATTGACCAATTCCGCGCCAACCCCGAGGGAATGAGCCAGATGGCGGCTTTTATGAATCTCCAGAACCAGCACGCACAGAATTACCATATCTTCACTCCCCCCACTCCGGGCAAAGACTGGACTATGGTATGGGGGCCTCAGCAGTGGCTCAAGGAATTCCCTTGGTCCAACCACGCATACAGCTACAATTTCAAGCACGGCGGGGACGGAGTTCTGAGGTTCGAATTCTACATCACCGTATATGACTACGCCAATCCCGACGGACCGGCACAGTCAGTGGAGAGCAAATTCTATGACAACAAGAACATAGGACTTTGCTGGGCTGTAATAGATTATGACGGAGGCCGTGGCAACAACGGTTTCTGGAATCTGTCCAAGTATCACAAGATGTACGGCAACGCCTCTATGGAGAGGATGTTCACCCTGATGCCCCTGGAGCCACAGTTTACCAAAACCCTTCAGGCAGGGTGGTCATTCACCGTCATCAAGGACAGCCGTACCGTCGTATTCCGCGATGAGACAGTGGGCAAGGTGAATTCCTGGAAATGGGATTTCGGCGACGGGACTACATCCAACGAGCAGAATCCCGTACACACTTACGAGCAGGACGGTTCACACTATGTGACAACCCTCTTTGTCAGCGGGCCGGACGGAGAAGACCGCTGCTGCAAGGTATGGGACGTGAATGTCTATGACAGAAACAATCCGTCCCCCCATCCGAACAATTAAAAGAAGAGCTCAGATGAACTTCCCGTCGCACATCGTGGCCGCTACGCAGCTGCTGTCGGCGGAATAGACCCAGTTGGAGACAAGGTTGTGGCAAGGCTGCAACCTTTCTTTTTTCATATTGAGGAATACGGCATCGGCAAGTTTTCCGGCGGCAATTTCTCCTCCGTCGATTCCGAAAGCCGCGGCACCGTTCACCGTAGCCCAGCGGAAGAGTTCCCCCACAGGAAGCAAGGTGGGATTGCCGGCCACCTTGGCAAGCAGGGCGGCGAATTTCATTTCCTCCCTTAGGTCGAGATTGTTGTTCGAGGAGGCGCCGTCGGTGCCAAGTGTGATTCTGCAACCTGATTCAATGGCCAGCTCATAAGGGAAACGCCCGCTGCCGAGTTTCATATTGGAGCAGGGACAATGCGAGACGCTTACGCCTCTTTCGGCGAGAATGTCCCATTCCTCTTTGTCCACGTGGACGCAGTGGGCAAGAATTACATTGGGGCCCAGAACTCCCAGGGAATCCAGATACCGGACAGGAGTGGTGCCGTGCTCACGCAGGCAGTCATCGACTTCCTTGCGGGTTTCCGACAGATGAGTATGCATTTTCACACCATACTCTTCCGACAGCTTGAACACTTTTTTATACATTTCGGACCCTGCTGTATATATGGCGTGCGGGCATAGAGTCAGGCAGATGCGACCCCCAGTCGGATCGGTCCAGTGTCTGAGCAGATCAAGTTTCTCGTTCTGCTGGGTCTTGCTGTGCCCGTCCAGGAAGGTTATGCCTATGGCAGCTCTGATTCCGCTCTTTGCCACGACATCTATTGTCTCCTCAATATCAAAATACATATCGGAGAAGAATACCGTTCCGGATGATGCCATCTCACTGATTGCCAGCTCACTTCCTCTGCGGATATCCTGGACGGTCATTCTTTCCTCATAGGGCCAGATATCTTCTTGAAGCCAGTTCTGAAGGGGCTTGTCCTCCCCAAGTCCGCGCAACATAGTCATTGCAGCGTGGTTGTGAGTATTGTAGAGAGCAGGCAGTATTGCAAGACCGTCGGCTTCGTATATTTTATCGGCCTGCGTATCCGCAACAACGTCAAAGGCTTCGAAACGGCCGCCTTTTACCAGAATATTGGTTTTTCGTCCTTCGTGAAGGACATTCTTTATCAATAAGGTATTCATTTCTTTTTGAAACTGATATGTATGTCTCCACCATAGGACCACAACTGAGCGTCAATTCCGTTGTCAAGAGTCAAAGTACAGAATGGGTCCGCTTCTGCACCGGAAGATTCAGAAGCAAAAGACTCTGAGGACACGGCCCACAGTGCCATAGAGTACCAATGGTCTATCTGACGGGCATAATCGTTGAAAATCTCTCCTTGACGCGTCAGAGTGAGAGCAGAGCGATTCCTCTCGAAAAGCCGAACCCCCAACGTCTTCTCCAGTTCTGCAATATTCTGACTTACAGCCGGTTGGCTCACACCAAGTTCTTTAGCTGCAGATGTGAAGCTTCCACATCGGACAAGTTGTAGAAAAACTTTGATTCTGAAATCCTCAAATTTATTCATAAATGGTAATCATTCTTTTTTGCGAATTTACTCATTTTTCCAAATAATCCTGTATTTTTGTGAGTCATCAAATTGTTATTTGAGATTCACTTACAACCACTCAACCAATATGAAA
>DCIN01000005.1 GCA_002315815.1 Bacteroidales bacterium UBA1725
CATATTTTGCAAGCAGTTCAACAGATAATGGGGTGCAGTCCCTGCAAAATATGTTAACTTTGCGTGGAGGAGAAAACAAATGAGAACAGAGATCAAATGATGAGAACGGAAACCATTACATCGGCCCGTAACCCGAAAATCAAACAGCTCGCGGAACTTCAGGAGAAATCCAGAATCCGAAAGGAACTGGGGATGTTCGTAGTGGAGGGCAGACGGGAATTGGAGCGCTGTCTGAGGGCTGGATACCGGGAGGATTCAGTATTCATTTGTCCTGAGATAGTATCTCCGTCCGCACACCTTTCCACTGAAGCAATTGCCGCAGACCTGAAACTGTCGCCGGATACGAAACTTTTCGAAATAACCCCTGACATTTATTCAAAACTGGCATACAGGGATGGTACTGAAGGGATAGTTGCAGAAATCAAAACCCGTAGCTATGGCCTTCAGGATATCACGCTGAAAGAGAACCCTTTGATTGTAGTGCTGGAAAGTGTCGAGAAGCCGGGCAATCTGGGCGCAGTGCTCCGCAGTGCCGATGCTGCAGCCGTGGATGCAGTCCTTGTCTGCAATCCTCTCACGGACCTTTTCAATCCCAACCTTATCAGAGCGTCCCTGGGTGCCGTTTTCTCCGTTCCTATGGTGGCCTGCAACTCTCAGGAGGCCATAGCTTGGCTCAAAAGCAAAGGAATCAAGATACTTACAGCCCAGTTGCAGGATTCTTCGCTGTATTATGACTGCGATATGAAATGCGGCACTGCAATAGTGATGGGAACAGAATCCACGGGACTTACAGATTCCTGGCGTGATGCTGCGGATGCTCATATCCGCATCCCTATGCTCGGGATGATGGACTCGCTCAATGTTTCTGTCTCCGCCGCTATCCTGCTATTTGAAGCTGTGCGGCAACGATTGGTAATGAAATAGTATCTAACTGTACTACAACTGTTTATGGATAAATATGGTCTTATCGGATATCCGATTTCCCATTCGCTCAGCCCTGCTCTTTTCAATGCTGCGTACAATGGCAGATATTCTTATGAACTCATAGAAATTCCCGACTTTGACGAGGCCTGGGCAAAATTCGACAGGGAATACAGGGCGGTGAACGTGACTGCTCCCTTCAAGGTCCTTGCTGCCCGGAGGGCCGATTTTCTCGCCCCTGAAGTCAAGACAATAGGCGCCGCCAACATATTGGTGCACAGGGAAGAAGGTATTGTAGCCCATAATTCGGACTATCTTGGGGTTTCCGGAGTGCTGGCGGAACGTTTCTCTGCCGCCACGTCAGGGATACGTGCTCTGATAGTTGGATTCGGAGGTGCCGGAATGGCTGCAGCTCAAGCCGCACGGGATCTTGGAATGGATGTGACCGTATGCAACAGAACCACCTCCAAGGCCGAAGGAATAAGACCGCTGTCAGAAGTCAGGATGCTGGCTCTGCACTCGGACGTACTCATTTACAACATTCCTCAGGCTATTCCTGAGATAGAGGGGGTGAAAGTACCTGTCATACTCGAAGCCTGTTACAGCAGACCCTGCCTTAGGGATGCCTGTTGCTCCGTTTACATTCCCGGAACCGCGTGGCATCTGAAGCAGGCAGTCAGGGGATATGAACTGATGTCCGGTGAGGTCCCTGATACGGAGAGGATGAAAACCGTCTATGATTGACAAGTCTCATTTGGTTGGCAGGCCTCTGATCTGTCTTGAGTCCTGTCAGTCCATTCATCCTGATTTCAAACTGGCAGAACCTGCAAGTCTTGAGATTCTCCCGGGTGAATGCACTGCGATTGTCGGGCCCAACGGAAGCGGGAAGAGCAAGCTGGTGGATATGCTTCTGTCCGGGCATCCTCTGTGCCGTGGAGTCCGCAACTACAATTTCTCCCCCAGAGTGGGGAAAGCAGTAAGCTCCAATATCAAATATTTGGAATTCAGAGATATAACCGACGGGGCGGAGTATTATCAGCAGAGATGGAATCAAAATGACATTTCCGATTCTCCTTTGGTGGGTGACATTTTCGAAGAATCCTGTCGGAAGGCGGTACGGGAGTATGCAGGAATCAGTGTGTATGACTCTTTCATTGTCCGGGATGAGACACAAGAGCAGAAGGCCCTGAGGGAGGCCAGAAATGCGGAGCTTATGCGAGAAGCGACGGAGGCGGTTGAGGAGATGAAAACGAGGCTTGAACGGCTGTTCCATCTGGAGGAGTTGAAGGAAAAGCGTGTCATACTCCTGAGCAGTGGTGAGATGCGCAAATTCCAGATTGCACGTATGCTGCTCGGAAATCCGCGGGTGTTTATGGTTGATAACCCTTTTATCGGCCTTGATTCCGCAGCCAGGACACAGTTCAACGTATTCCTCTCAGAACTGTCCCGCAATTCCGACTTCACTCTTGTTCTCGTGCTGTCCCGAGAGGACGAAATTCCGGATTATGTCACACATATTATTCCGATGAGAGAGCAGAAAGTGCTGGCCAAACGAACTCATTCTGAATATATGGCTGCTCCGTTCCCGTCGTCCGGACTGGCTGGCGGGCTGCCTTCCTGTGTACCTTCTTCCCGGGTACCTTCTTCCCGGATACTTGACGATAATACCCGCCGCAGAATTTCAGAACTTCCTGTTCCACCTGCTACTTATGAAGGGGACGAGGTTCTGTCGCTGCGCAAGGTATGCATAAGGTATGGCGGGCGATTCATCCTCAAGAATCTTGACCTCACTGTTCGTAAAGGGGAATGCTGGGCTGTCAGAGGGGCCAACGGTTCCGGAAAGACCAC
>DCIN01000053.1:0-1366 GCA_002315815.1 Bacteroidales bacterium UBA1725
GCAACAACGCATTGGCGGGAACATTGTCATAGACAAGTTCCTGAGTAGCACGACAACCCAACATCTTCTGTACCTTGAACATATAAGTGACATTTCGGTCACATCCCACAAGAACAAATACGAGGAATTCAGGCTCAAGGGCAAAACCCTGTGTTTTTTGATGTATTCCGGAAACGTTTTCTGCGTTTTTGTTCCAATTTGCACATTTTGGCCTCATTTTGGGAACGATGAAGGCCTGTTTCGTTCCCATTTGCTCATTTTTGCTCCATTTTAGGAACGTTTCGGGTCCGTTTTGCTCCCGATTGACAGAGAGCGGAATCGACGGCGGTCGCCTATTCTGGATACACCCTGTTTTCCATCTCTAATATAATTAGCCACATCAACGCCAGCGAGCAGCTCCATCCAGCTCGCGCAGCGTTGATCTGTAGATTGACATATAAAATTGAACACCCTTTGACATATTACACTGTAGATAATAATTGAAAAAAGGACCACAGAGAAATTTTACCAACGTATCCACTCAGTGTGACGGCTGTAGTGCTACTTTTGCACTGAACAAAAGCTAATTAATTGCCAGTAATTGTAGCCCGACTTTCACAACAAAACCATTGATGTGTTTTTTACAGAGAACTAATTATATTTATATGTGTTTTATTAAATAAACACTATATTTGCGTCTGGAAACAACAATTGGCGTATGGAAAAGTTATTTGCGCGGCACGACAACTATATGTCCGATGTCCCTATGGGTTATATTCGCAACATTGCAGATCGTATCGATTGGGATTCTCGTCTGATTATTCTTAAGGGGCCTAAGGGCGTGGGAAAGTCGACAATGATGAAGCAGTACATAAAGCAACATTATCGCCCAGATGACAGGCACGTCCTTTATTGTTCTGCAGATACAAGTTATTTCACTACTCACACCCTTGAGGATGTCGCCGATATGTTTGTTATGCTCGGCGGCACGCACCTTTTCATTGATGAAATCCATAAGTACCCGGGATGGAGCCTGGAAATCAAGGAGATATATGACGCACACAAGAATCTGAAAATTGTTCTCAGCGGTTCTTCCTTGATTAAACTGAATGATGGCGATGCAGACTTGTCAAGAAGAATGGTTTCATATATGGTCCCGGGGCTCTCGTTGAGAGAGTACATCATACTTGAGAAAGGCTTGGAGTTACCGGCAATCTCGTTGGATGATCTTCTTGCTAGTCCTAATACATTCTGTTCAGAGATTAAGACCAGGTGCACACCACTTGAATATTTCAAGAGGTTCCTTTATGAGGGATACTATCCGTTCTTTTTCGAGAGCCGAAAAACATATCCGATCCAATTGGAGAATGTCGTCGACTATATCATC
>DCIN01000053.1:1442-2000 GCA_002315815.1 Bacteroidales bacterium UBA1725
TTATTGAAACTAATTTCACAGATGGTTCCCTTTGAAGTGGATACCGCAAAGATTTCAAAATCTATTGGTATCCAAAGAGGAACTCTCTTGAAGTATATGAAGGACCTGGAGGAAGGGAAGTTGATTGTTCGATTGTTTCAAAACCTTTCAACAATCACAGATTTGCAAAAACCGGACAAGATCCTTTTGGATAATCCGAATTTAATCTATGCCTTGTCAGACATTACCCCCCAGATAGGTACAGTACGAGAAAGTTTCTTCGTAAATCAGTTACAATCTGCCGGTCATATTATCGAGTACGGAGGATTATCCACAGGGGATTTTAGAATTGACGGAACCATTATGGTTGAAGTTGGTGGTTCGGAAAAGGGTTTCGGTCAGATCAAGAAGGAAGACAACGGATACGTGGCAGCTGACGATATTGATTGTGCCATCTATAGAAAGATACCTCTATGGGCCTTCGGCTTCTTGTATTGATGCATATTTGTACTCACATCAGACGACGGTAATAAGATTCATCGGTCATATAGCCCGCTATGCTCCCTCTTCAGAGCAAAA
>DCIN01000053.1:2018-5959 GCA_002315815.1 Bacteroidales bacterium UBA1725
AATAATACTCGTCAATCTTTACCAACTTTTTTTCTCTTTACTAAATAGATTTGATTGATTTTGCTTGCCATAGTGTTCTATTTTTGACTACTTATTCGAATAAATAACTAACTTGCCGTCGGAAGGCTCTGTGCCAAATACAGGATTGACAAACAACCTCAAATAAAGTCTACAATAATGAAAACTACATTCAAGCTCCTATCCGTCCTGCTGCCGATTCTTTGTGCTTGCAGTCAGATGGGTCCAAGAACAGTTGAAAATCCCTATTTCAACTCCGCTCCTCCCGATATCAGAATACTCAGTGTGGAACTGACAGATTCTGCTACATTCGTTACAATAGACCACAATTACATTCCCGGTCAATGGATACGATGGGATAGCGGGACCTATGCCAAGGTGGAATCTGACCATTATGAAGCCATCGGAGGCGACGGTATCGTGCTTGGAGAAAAACTATGGATGAATGAAACTGGGGACAGCGTATATGTTCTCAAGTTCAAACCGCTTCCTTTCTCCGCCAAAAGTATGGATATCATCGAAGGAGACGAAGAAGGATGGTTCAAAATTATGGGGATTGACCTGACGGGGAAAAAGCGTCCGAGGCAGAGCAATCTCATCCCCATTCCGCCCCAATCTGACACATTCCCGCCTTTCGACGAGAGTATTGCAGAAAGCACTGTCCGATTCCATTGTCTCAACTACGATTCACACAATAAACGGGATTGCAGTCTGACAATAGAAGATATGTTCGGACAAAGGAGTCCGGAACTCAGTTTGGAAGATGACGGTTTTTCTGAATACAGCTTCCTGCAGAGAGGAAGCGCAAGCATTTCCATTGGAATCGGTTCTTCAGGCATTCATATGATTGCATATCGCGGCTATATTGCTCCGGGAGAGACGGTTGATATCTATTTCGATGCCCAGGCATTGGGGGTCAGGCAAAGGACCGGGAAATACCCCATCCCTGTCTCATCAGACGGAATAAGGTATTCGGGGGCAAAGGGAAGCAGGTACGATGCATTTCAGAATCTTCGTTTCCCCATCAGTATGAATTCCTATCTGTACGTCGAAGATGCTGTCAAGGATTTCCATATCAGTACTGACGACTATGCCGAAATGATTGACAACTTGTACACTACACTGTCTGACAGTCTGGAAACTCTGGATATGAATCCTGTGGTGAAGGAACTCAACAGAATCTCACTCATTTCGGAGGCTCTGGATGCGCTTGTCAATTGCGAGATGATAATCTCCAATTGTTATGCTCTGAATTCCAAGAGCAGGGATGACTATATGCCTCATTTTGATGTAGCGGTGATGGATAAAGCCAATATGGAAAGTTTTCTCAGCAAACATCCCGTTGATCGGGAAAGGTGCATTTCCCTTCCAAGCCGCTCCTATTTCTATACAGCAAAATGGATGGACAGTGAAGGAATCACCGGAAACTGGATGAGCGAACTCGGGCAGGCGGCAAACCTCTACCTGACAAAAGCGAAAAATGCAAAGCTTGCTGAAGAAGACCTGGCCGTGATTGATGCGTTTGAATGGACATTCATCGGCGATGTTCTGAAATCGATGCAGCAAGAGGCGGAGGCATCTCTCGAGGCGGGGAGCACATTCACAACCGTCGATAAATGGGACAATGCCCAGAATTGGCTGCAAAGCCTGCTCAGTCAATACAAGGGAAAAGTTGTGATGATTGATTTGTGGAACACCTGGTGCGCACCTTGCAGGGCGGCCATCAAGAGCAACGAACCTGTCAAGAATTCAGAGCTGAACAGCGAAGACATTGTCTGGATATACATCGCCGATGAATCATCACCTATCTCTGATTACACATCGATGATAAAGGACATCAGAGGAGTTCACATCCGCCTTACCAAAGAGCAGATTTCCGAACTTGACAAGTATTTCGACGTTGACGGCATTCCTTACTATATCCTTGCAGACAGAGAAGGAAACTATGAGGGCCGCCCCGACCTGCGCGACCACAGGAAGTATATTAACGCAATTCAGGGTCTGCTGTCCAGCCCTGATGAGCCCTGATGAGCCCTGATGGACTTCCAGACAGCTCAAAGCCTCCTGCGGCACCGAACGCCATTCGAAGAAGGCGACCGCAGACCGCAGCCAAGCATCGACAAATAAGAGATGGAGCCGACCAAATTTTACATTCCGGTCGGCTCCATCTCTTATTGTTTGAAGCAATTATCTCTCGCTGACGTACTTGTGCAAAGTCCTGCGCACCGCTCCTGCACCTGCGAAGAGTTCCTTAACAAAGCCCTCGATCTGTTCTCCAAGACCGGCCTCATACAGGTCAAGTCCGAAAATATCCTTGCGGCTGTAAAGATTCTTGAGACAGCTCCAGTCCTGGTCGGCCTTGCCAATCTCCAGAGGAGCGACTATTGCCTGAAGTTCCTCGAGCATAGGGTCGGGTGAAGGTTCGAAAGCCTCTCCATCATCCTTGACTCCCTTGAGGTAACGTGCGTATCCAGCCAGCGTGAGGGGAATGAGCACAAGATTGCTCATATCCAAACCGCGGGCAACGTACTTCTTGATGGTCTCGCCGAAGCGTATCGAGAGTTTCTGGCTGGTATCCATAGCAATACGCTGGGGAGCGTCGGGCATAAAGGGATTGGGAAGCCTCTTGTTGATAACGGCACCGATGAACTCGTAGGGATTGAGGACACCGGGGTCAGTTACAACGGGCATAGCCTCCATATAGCCTATCTTCTGGATGAAGGGACGGAGGTCTTCGTCTGCCATCTCAGCAGAGATGAGGGTGTAACCCAGCATACAGCCATATATGGACATTGCAGTGTGAAGAGGATTGAGACAGGTTGTGACCTTCATAGTCTCAACCTTGTCCACTGTCTCGCGTGTGGTGTAGAGCGTGCCACCGAGCTCGAGCGGAGGACGGCCGTTGGTGTAATTGTCCTCAACGACGAGATACTGTACCTCTTCGGAATTCACGAAAGGAGCGGTGAATGTGTGCTTCTCTGTCTCGATGTAGTCATTGTCCTCGAATCCGTCAGCAGCAAGCATTTCCTTTACCTTGATATGGGGACGGGGTGTAATCTTGTCAATCATCGACCAGGGGAAGGTGACCTTCTTCCCGTCCTTGAGGTATGCGAGGAATCCTTCCTCCACAAGTCCGTCACTGACCCACTTCTCTGCGTATGCGAACACTCCGGCCTTAACCTTGTCTCCGTTGTGTGAGCAGTTGTCCATACTCTGCACCGTAAGAGGAAGTTGTCCGGCCTTGTAGCGCTCAAGAAGGAGTGCGGCCACTTTACCCATTGCGAACACGGGCTGAAGTCCGCGCTCCAGATCTGCGGGAGGTACACCGTATCCCTTCTCCGTGATGGTGAAAGAAATCATCTGGAGTGAGGGGTTCTGGAAAATGCTGACAAGACGCTTCCAGTCTTCGAACTGATAATCGGCCTTGAGTGTCTCCGTCACTGAAGCAATGACTTTCTTCTCGATGGTTCCTGTAGACTGCAGACTTACGAGTAATGAGAGGTTGTCGTAAGGAGTGTAAGCCTTATCCACAACTTCATAGTCAAAAGTCTCTGCGACAATGACTCCACGGTCATACTTTCCTGTATTGAGAGCGTCATTGAGAATGGCTGCGGGGAAAGCGCGGAAGATATTTCCTCCTCCGAAGTGAACCCAGGTGGGATTTTCGTAAGTCTTCTTGGCTACGGCCTCAATGTCAAACTTGGGAAGTTGGTATCCCTTAGCCTCCCATTCGGACGGATTGAAACCGGCCTTCTTGATGTCTGTTAATTTCATTGCAGTTATTATGAATGCTGTTATTATGAATTATGTTGATTCAACCTTCAAATATAGCAAAAAACTGACAGAAGCTGAACAGCGTCACATTGCCCCTTGATTTTTTATTCATATTTTTGTTTTTGACTAAGTGAAGCGAAAAAAATAAG
>DCIN01000036.1 GCA_002315815.1 Bacteroidales bacterium UBA1725
TGCCCCATTTGGCCACTCTGGTACTTGCCCAATAAATCAAAAATGCGATGAGCCGATGGAGGGAGTCGAACCCACGACCTCGAGATTACAAATCACGCGCTCTAGCCAACTGAGCTACATCGGCATTTATTTCAAAGTCCCGATTTGCGGACTGCAAAGGTAAACATTATTTCTTTTTTTCCAAAAACTTTTTTAATCTTTTTCGTATTCCCATTGCATCTATTCCGTATTGCGCTCTCTGAGCTGTCTGGCTGTCCTGTTCCGGGAATTCATCAGGAACTCCTGCACCCTCCAGAACCCCCCGGAAACGTATTTCTGCGAGGTACTCCGCCACGGCCCCGTAAAGACCGCCCTTGAGGCAGCCGTCCTCCACAGTAAGAATAGTTCCGTAACTTGTGGCGATTTCAGCAAGAAGACCCTCATCCAGAGGCTTGATGAAATGGAAGCAATAGACTCCGACCTCGTCTCCGAACTCGGCGGCGGCCTCAAGAGCCCGATAAGACAAGGGACCGGCGGCGATTACAGCGACACTTCTACCCTTTTTCATAACATCTGCTTTACCGACAGGCAGTTCTGAGAAAGGCAAGTCACGCCAGTCTGTCCCCTCCCCCATTCCACGTGGATATCTTATTATAAAGGGGCTTTTGGCATACCTGTATGCCGTGTACATCATCTGCTTGAGCTGAAGTTCATCTCTGGGGACAGCTATCACCATTCCGGGAATGCTGCGGTATGCCGCCATATCATACAGACCCTGATGAGTCGCACCGTCTTCGCCGACAAGTCCGGCACGGTCGAAGCACAGGACCACGGGCAGACGCTGCAGGGCGAGGTCGTGTATTATCTGGTCATAGGCACGCTGCGAAAAAGTGGAGTATATGTTGCAGAAGACCTTTAGCCCGGAGGCCGCCATTCCAGCCGAAAAAGTGACGGCGTGCTCCTCCTCTATCCCCACATCGAAGAATTGAGCAGGAAGTTCCTTCGAAAGGGCTGTCATCCCACAGCCTGTGCACATTGCCGGTGTCACTCCGACAACTTTGGAGTCATTCCTCGCCAACTCCAGCAGAACCTCTCCGAAAACATCCTGATACCGATTGCGGGAATAGGAATGTTTCTCTCTTTCACCGGTAACGGGATTGAAACGCCCCGGAGCGTGCCAGGTCACCGGATCCGCTTCCGCCGGGGCGAATCCCCTGCCCTTGACTGTGACGCAGTGAAGCAGACGGGGTCCGTGCAGACGCTTGAGCTTCTCCAGAGTGTCGACCACCAGAGATATGTCGTTGCCGTCAATAGGTCCGAAATATCGGAAACCCAGAGATTCAAAAATGTCTCCCCTGCTCTGCTTGACGAACCAGGACTTGAGGCTCCTCGTCCAAATCTGCAGAGCCCGGCGCACCCTGCTCTCTCCCAGCCTGTCCCACACCTGCGCCTTCATCCTGTTGTAACTGGAACTGGTGGTGACTTTGAGCAGATGGTTGTGCAGGGCACCTCGATTCCCGTCTATGGACTGGTTGTTGTCATTGAGTATCACCAGAATATCGGTATTGCTCTCCCCTGCATTGTTCAGGCCCTCGAAGGCAAGTCCTCCGGAAAGGGCACCGTCACCTACCAGAGCTACGACTTTATTGTCCAGCCCCAGAAGGCGCGATGCCTCAGCCATACCGACGGCAGCCGAAACCGCAGTGGATGAGTGGCCGACTCCAAACGCATCGTATTCGCTCTCAGACATCTTGGGGAATCCGCTGATTCCTTCGCGCATCCTGATCTTGCGGAACAGTTCCCTGCGGCCGGTGAGTATCTTGTGCGCGTAAGCCTGATGACCTACATCGAACACCAGCTTGTCCTCGGGAGCGTCGAAAACATAATGCATTCCCACTATCAGCTCCACCGCCCCGAGACTGGATGCAAGATGGCCGGGGGAGATGGAACAGCATTCCAGGATGTACGAGCGTATCTCCGAACACAATTCACCCAGTTCAGCAATGCTGAAACCCTTGATATCAGCCGGTGAATTTATCTTGTCCAGAAGTCTGTACTCCATTTTCTGCATATCTTGCTCCGTATCCTGCATATTTTGCTCGTATCTTGCTTATTTTGCTCAATTCAAGTGCCGCAATCTGTCAAGCGTCACGGCAAGACAGACTGCCATTGCACCCAGGCAGAGGAAAAGCCACTCCACTTTGGCCACGCCGGGTAGTCCGGAGTCTTCAGCCAGAATCCCGCCTACTATCTTGGGAACAAAGAAGAGTCCTACATTCTGAATCCAGTAGATGAGCGAGTAAGCCGTGCCAAGAGCTTTTTCCGGAACCGTCCTGGGGACTGACGGCCACATAGCCGAAGGCACAAGCGAATAGCCGAGGCCGAGAAGAGCGATTCCTGCATAGCCGAAGAACTGCACTCCCTGCGGGGCAAAGGCCAGACAGACGTGCCCGAGCAGAACGGAAACGCTTCCCAGAATCATCCACCGTGCCGCGTGCCCCAATTTGTCCACAAGGACACCGAAAAGAGGAGTGAACACAATGGTGAAGAAAGGAATCATCGCCACCATAGTGCCGGCGGCGGCGGAATCGGTCCCGAATCTTGGAATGACCACCGCAGTGCCAAACTTCTTGAATGAGCTCACGCAGCAATAGAAGCTGACACATAGCAGTCCTATCATTATGAAGCGGGGATTCTTGAAAAGACCCAGAATGTCCCTGAACGAGAAAGCATCCTCCTTCTCCACAGTTCCACGACTGTATCTGACACCCTCCGCAGCATCTTTGCGGGCATCCAGAAAAACGAACAGACCCCAGACCAGTACGCCGGCCACCAACAGGGCCATACCGACCAGAGCGGGACGGGCGGTGTCAGCGACAGTGTAGTAATCCTTGGGGACACCGACTATAAAGGGCGCGGATATCAGCGCAATTGCAGTACCGGCACGGGCAATGGCCAGTTGCAGGCCCATTGCGAAAGACATATTGCCGTGCTTGAACCATCTGGCTATGGATCGGGTCACCGCCACTCCGGCAATCTCGCTGCCAAGTCCGAAAAGCATCCTGCCCACACGTCCGAGGGCAACGGCTTCGGGCTTGGGCAGGCCTCCCGCAACACCGAAACAGGAAAGCGCGGCTCCACAGGCCATCATCGCGACAAACACTGAGCCCATAATGCGAATTCCGAAAATATCGAGCAGCACCCCTCCGACAATGAGCCCGCCGCAGACGCAAAGCAGGCTGTAGTCGCCGATGAAATTGCCCAAGTCTCTGGAATCCCATCCCAGGGCAAGTTGCCCGGGATTGCCGAACAGATGCGATACCGATGAGAACATATCGTCGAAGAAATACGACGCGAACATCGGAACCACAAGGCAGGCAAGAGCCAGCCATTTCAGGCTGTGTTTTTTTCGAAAGCCGGAAAGCACGGTCAGACTGCCCGATTACTTCTTGATATTGGGAAGTTCGAGCCCGTAGCCCTTCCTCCTGTCCTCAACCCTGAGAAGCAGGCTGAAGATGAAAGCGAGAACACCGAAGCAGGAGAATACTATCATAGGCACGAGGTAGCTTCCGGTGTTCTGGCGCAGAGAGCCAATGAGCATCGGGACAAAACAGAGTCCTATGTTCTGAACCCAGAAAATCAGACAGTATGCACTGCCGAGTATCTTCTCGTCGATAATCTTGGGTACTGAAGGCCAGAGAGCTGCCGGAACGAGCGAGAAACTGACTCCCAGAACAACAATAAGCGTGAGAGCCAGCCACTTCTGCGGGAATACGGGAAGCAGGAATGCAAAGCTCAAATGACAAGCTATCATTATGACTGAACCAGCCATCAGCATTGTAGCCCCCTTGCCCACACGGTCGAGGAAAATGCCGAGGAGAGGGGTGAGGCACATTGCAAGTATGGGGAAGCAGCTGAAGAGTCTGGCCGCAGCGGCGGCATCCAGAGCAAGAGTCTCTTCGAGGAAATTGGTCGCATATCTCTGGAACGGGAATATTGCGCTGTAATACAGAACACAGAGCAGAGCCACAATCCAGAACATCTTGCTCCTGAAAATCGCCCCCAAATCGCTGATATGGAACTCATCCTCCGGAGATTTCTCTTCGGTGGCAAAGCCCTCCTCAACGAGCTGACTGTCGAAGCGGCTGTCCATAAAGGAGAAAATCACAAAGTTCAGAAGCCCTATGCAAAGCAGAGCTCCGCAGAAACCCAGAGGAGCGCTGATGGTGCCGCCAAACTTGTCCGAAATAAGGGGAGCTATCCACATAACGCCGAAAACTCCGAGTCTTGCAATAGCCATCTCAAGTCCCATCGCAAGAGCCATTTCCTTGCCTTTGAACCACTTGGCAAGAATCTTGGACACATTGGTGCCCTCCATTTCGCAGCCGCAGCCGAAAATCATAAAGCCAAGAGATGCCATCTTGGCACTTGCAGGCATCTCCACCCACCAGGTTCCCAGCCAGCCGCAAAGAGCGGTACCCTGGAACCAATCACTGATTCCTATGAACTTGATTCCGGCTCCCAGAACCATAAGACCGGCAGAGAGGACTCCTGAGAAACGGACTCCGAGCTTGTCAAGGATGACACCGGCGATTATCAAGAAACCGCAGACGTTGAGGATGTACTCTGATGCGGCATATTTGCCGAACACGCCGCTGTTCCATCCCAAGTTGCTCTCCACGAGTGACTTGAGAGGGGACATAACGTCCACGAACATATAGGCGAAGAACATCGTCAGAGCTACAAGAGCGAGAACGGCCCACCGCAAAAACGGATTGTCGTTCATCAATTGTTTGGTTTTGGCTGTCATATCATTTTGCATTTGTATTCTCACGTTTGACCGCAAATCTTCGCAATTTACTCAATTTTCGGTCAATGACAAAATTGGGACAAAACCGCAGACTATGCCAGAACTTTGATGATGTCGCCTCAGACAGAGCATTGATGATGTTGCCTCGGGCCACATTTTTGTCCATAGCCTCATTGAGAGGCATTCCCGGAGGGGTGACAGGGATGACGGCATCGAACAGAGAAGACTGCGTTACCTCAGCAGAGCCGCAGACACAGACTCTCACAGATCCAGGAGCACTTTCTTTTGCCACGAGCGATATCCAGGCCGGCAGCTTTCCGGTTTGAGTCTGACCGTCAAACCTGCCCTCTCCGGTTATCACCATAGCCGGAGACAGAAGCGACATATTCTCCCGCAATGAGGAAAGACGGACAATCTCTTCAGCACCCCAACGGATTCCAGCACCAAGAAATGCGTGAAGGGCACCACCGATACCACCGGCCGCCCCGGAGCCTTCAACACCACCGGCTTCCCCGAAATCTTCAATACTACCGGCTTCCCCTGGATTCTGAATACATCTTTCCATCACTGAGTCCCGAGTAATTCCGGCCAGCTCATAGGACTGAGCCGGGCCAAGTCCTTTCCAATAGAGCGTTGCCATATAAGACATCCAGGCATCAACACCATCCAACTCATCTTCCGTCAAGCCCTTCTGGAGGCCGAAAACCCTCGTAGCCCCGTGCTCACCACAGAACACGGCCCTAGTGTCCGCCCATACTTCGAGGGGCACGGACCATCCGTCCAGAGCCCTTGCATCAATGGAACTGATTGGCAGCATCAAGGCCGGTACACCGTCAGGAAGAAGGGCATCCCCCATATAAAACTTCACGCCAAGAGCCTGTAGCAGACCCACTCCCGCATCGTTGGTGCAAGTTCCTCCCAGGCCGACCACAATTTTCGCAGGCTTTCGGGAAGCTGCCTCCCTCACGAGTTCGCCGAGTCCGAAACTGGAATACCTGAACGGCGTATGTCCGGGATTCCGGTCATAGCCGCAGGCCAGAGCCGACTCGATATACGCAGTGCCGTCGGAGTCCATCATAAAATGCGACTCAAAAGCAGAACGCCCATCTGCTGAATGTATCAGCACGGACTCACGTGCGGCATCAACAAGCATTTCTATCACTTCGCAGAATCCTTCACCACCGTCAGAGACAGGAACACAGAGTATGTCTTCAGCATTGAAACCCGCTTTTACGAGACCGTCCAGCACAGCAGCGTTTGCTTCAACACTGCGCAGACTCCCCTTGAAAGAATCCATAGCCACAATTACTCCAGACATAGAAGCGCGAAGATAAATATCAGGAAGAACGGGAACAGGATGAGCAGCTTCACCACCTGTGCGAAGCTGTGTTTGGAAGGCCGAGGGTCTTATACATATTTGAAGTGTAAAATTATCAGGACAGCACGAGTATCAGTATCTGGGCCAGGAATATCCTGAGGAACGTGACGACGGGATAGACGGTGGCATAAGCTTCGGAAGGAGTGTTGCTGTGTATTATGTTGTTGGTGAAACTGAGGGCATTGGGATTGGTACACATACCGCAGATGACGCCCACGTTTCTGGCATAGTCGATTTTGAAGACCTTATCATTCAGGATGGCGACGATTATTATCGGGATGATGATGACCGCAGTGGACATCGCTATCCAGGTAAGCCCGCGGGTGGAGAACACCGTTTCCACGAAGGTGCCGCCGACGCTGAAGCCGACCGCCGAGAAGAAAGTGGTGATGCCCAGTTGTCCGAGCATAAGGTTCACCGAACGGGTCGTGTAGATATGGAGGTGAAGGGCAGGTCCGGCTGCGCCGAGCAGAATACCCATAATGATGGCTCCTCCGGCGAGGCCGAGTTTGATGGGTGCCGTGAGTCCCGGTATGGTGAAGGGGATGCAGCCGAGGATGATTCCGAAAAGGATGCCGGTCAGAAGAGGGATGAGACGGGGTTCGTCGAGACTGGATTCTTCGTTGCCCACAGCCTTGCCGAGCACCTTGATGCAGGTCTCACCGCCCACCACGGTGAGCACGTCGCCGAAGAGAAGTTCGGTGGATGCCGAAGGCACGATGGTGAAATCCGACCTTGTGATACGAGTGATGTTGACCCCGTACTTGTTGCGCAGCTTGAGCTGGCCGAGCGTGTAACCGATGACGGACTTGTTGGTGACACGTATGGTGCGGGCGACCATATCCTTGTCCACGACGTCCCAGTCGATGTCCGGCCTGTTCCAGTCGGTGGCCTCTTCCTTGCCGAAATACCGGTCAAGGTCATCCCTGTTGGAGGTGTTGCAGATGACAAGTATATGGTCATCCTTGCTGATGACGGTGTCGGACAGCGGGATGGACACTTTCCCGTTCCGCCAGATTCTGGATATCACGAAGTGCAGTCCGCTGCCGGTGACTATTGTCTTGACGGGCTTGCCGGCCATTGCCTCGGAACTGATTCTGTATTCCAGAAGCACGTTGTCCTCGTCGCCGGTCTTCACAAGCGACGCCGCCCTGCTCTTCGGGAACATCTTTGTGGTGGCAAGGATGCACATCATCACCAGAATCACACTGAACGGATAGACGGCGGCATAAGCGGCGCCTATGAGGTCCGCATCGCCCGAACCGGCGGAAGCCTCCTGGGCCGCGATGAGCATAGGGGTGTTGGTGACGGAACCGGAATAGATGCCCACGGCCTCCCGGGCATTAAGATTATATGACTCGAAAAGAATCAGAATCAGGACAGTC
>DCIN01000072.1:0-2891 GCA_002315815.1 Bacteroidales bacterium UBA1725
CGCTTCCGGGAACTCTTGTGGCGTTGTAAATGACTGCCTTCTGAGGGAAACGCAGGCGGTACTCGCGCACTGCCTTCCATACGCATTCCGCATCAGATGTGCCTGTGTCCATTACTCTTGCGTACTGTCTGGGAGCGAGGCTGACACCCCCCTCCGGCATATATATCCGTCCGTCGGTTCGGTAGTTCCACTGACGTATGTCTATCACGTCCACTGCCGCGCAAAGTTCGGGGTCGGCGAGGATTTCGTCAGTGACATCCTTGGTGGCGTTCAAGGCAATCTTCACGTCGATGCCGTTCTCCTCCTCCCATTCCATAACCGTCCGTATCCAGAATTTCATAAAGTCCGCGGGTCCGGTGTATTCCTGCCCGATGTGGTGGAACACGTTGGTGGCATCCTTGACGGCATCCAGATTCTTGCGTATGTATTTCTTGTGGTAGGAGACAAGTTTCTCGTTGCTCAGGTCATAGAACTGCTCCGCCATAAAGACGCGTTTGTCTCCCTGGAAATATGTGGGTTCCGGGAATCCGAGATCATTGATGTTGTTGGCCTGCCTCCAGGGATAGTCGGCCCAGTGTGCGCCTTCCTCTATGATATTGTGTTGGTTGTAGTGTTCGTGGAAGAAGGCGGTGCCGGTGCGGTCGGCTATGTCAGAGAATCTGGTGATTCTGCTCCAATACCATCTGTTCCAACGATCCAGATCGTAGCGTGACAGACGGTCATTGGCTTCGAGTACGCCGCTTCGGGCGAAAGGTTGTTCGTAGAACGGTGCCCAGACATCAGCATCGGCACGCATCATCCGCCCGTGGTCATCCCTGCGCCTTTCGTACCACAGTGACGGGAAATGGAAGAAGCTTGCCAGAGCGTTGTCCTTGATGTACTTCGCCACATCTTCGAGTCTGTCGGTGAATCCGTTTCCCTCCCTTCCGGGGACGAAGCGCGTGAGGTGAGGCTTTGCCGCCCTGACTTCGGACGGTCTGAGATTCCCTCTCCATAGAGCGGTGCGCGTGGATCCTCCTGCGGCATACGCTCCGTCACGCAGAATCAGACCGTTCTCAATCGTCAGAAGATGTTTTTCCGCTGGTGCATCCTTTGTTGCCGGAAGCTTGATTGTGGAGGCGTCCGTGAACGCAACGGCATTGTCTCTGAGCGGGTACCTTGCACAGAGTGTGTCAATCCATCTGTCTATGGTCCAGGCCGCTTCGAGGGCACGTGCGCTCTCCCTCGCGGCGAAAGCGGCATCAGTCTGCGAGAATTCGGGGTTGTACCTGATAATCTTGTCAAGCTCATCCTGTGGGGCGGTCCCTTTCCTCTGGGCGTATTGGGTAAAATAGAAATTCTCCGGATGCGTCAGTTTGTTCTGGGCGTGGGATCCGTTGCCATAGCCCTGTCCGCGGGATCCGTATGCCCAGTTGTGTGCTCCCGGAGGGTCGCTCAGATGAATCTGAGGCGCACGGCACTGCCAGCAGAGAGAGTTGGCGCTGCTCCAACCGCCTCCCTGAAGGTCCAGGTCGAGGTAGCTGAACTTGATGGGCTCGCTTTCCACCGTGACGCGGTCGAAGAGAGTACCGCAGGACCATCCTCCGAGGGCTCCGCTGAATCCGTGAGGACGTGCTGCATAGCACTGTACGAAAGCATTGGGCCCGGCAGTTGACATACCCACGCTGAAGTCGTGGTATCCCTCTTCGCTGAAGCACCTGTTGAAGAGCGTCTGTTGCCCGAAGGTCTGGAAACTCAGACGCCTGTATCCTCCGATTTCCCCTACAGGCTCGAGGGACTTGCATTCTTCCACGCTGATGCGTGATCCTCCTTCGAAGATTGCGACTGCGGAACTGACAAAGTGCCTTGCGGTCACCCTGCGCACCCATCCGTCGCGGGCATTGTCTATGCTGACAGCAATCCATCTGTGGTCTTCGTCTTTGGGATATCCGTCTTCGAATTCGGATTCCAAAGTGAGATTCTCCACTCCGAAGCGCTGGATTCTCCCTTTCCAGATGAAACTGCGCACGCTGCCTCCTCCGTATCGAGCATCGAAGGACTGGGGAATCGGAACATCCACCGTTATGCCTCCCTCGTCTGCGGACAATACAGTCCTGTCAAAATTGAGGTCGAAATCCCCCTCCTTCCAGGCCGGAAGATTGTAGTCTGCATACAGACCTATCCTGTCAGCCCCCAGGTCGGTTATCCAGTTGTGGGGTGAGGGTCTGTTGATGCGCACTTTGTCGCCGGCCTTGAAGCCGTGTCCTTCCTTCAGGGGAATATAGCTTGAATTGACAGGGAGGTAACTGCAGTCTATGGCTGAAGCGGCAGAGTAAGTTCTGTCATCTTCACCTCCGATTTTTATGAGGGTCTCCCTACTGTATCCCGATCCCAGAAGTACGGTCTCAGGACCGCTGCCTCTCAGAACAATTCCCGAAGCGTTAATCCTGAGGCTACCTTCCAGTCTGAACAGTCCTTTGTCCAGAAGCAGCACTGCACGGAAGCCTTCAGTACCGGCCTCGAGACCTGAAGCATAGTCAATCAGGGATTGCAGGAAGGCTGTCATATCCCCTTCACGGGCAGATATTTTCAGAACTTTGACATCATTGCGGGCGAGCAGGTCCGGGATACCTTCCTCGCCGGCAAGATATCCGCAGAAAGAATAATCCGGGATGCGGTCTCCGTTGGGGTAGGTGTTGAAAGTGATGTCGGTGTCAGATGCTGTGAGGGGGCTGAATGCCGGGGTGAGGGCGAGTGGTTGCGCCCAGATTACCGTGAAGGCGAGAATAGCGGCCGTAACCGCGGACAAACGTTTCATTCCGAGTTGTGGTTATTCTTGGAGTTATGGCTGATCATTGAGCTGTGACTCATTCCTTGTAAAGGTAAGCAATTATTTTAGTATATTTGTGAAC
>DCIN01000072.1:2977-3964 GCA_002315815.1 Bacteroidales bacterium UBA1725
GACCAATATGAAAATCAAGCTGACTATCATCCTGTGCTTCCTCGCAGTTGCGTTACAGGCACAGACTATTGACTACAAGGACGAAAAGATTGTCCTCGGCCCCCATTCAATTCTCGTGGACGGCAACCCGGACCACTCCTGGGATTCACCATACGTGTTCAAAAGTTTCAACGAAGCGATGGAACATCTCACGGACGGCACTCCGGAAGACCCTATGTGCGTCTATATCGAGCCCTGGGTCTATTGGGTCAACGACCCTTTCAATCCCGAAGTGATGAACCCTACCCGCGGATCAATGGCTCCTCTCGGACTCACTGTCAAGTGCCAGAGCCTGCATATTTTCGGAATGAGCGATGACGCTCAGGACGTTGTCCTTGCATCGGCTCGCGGGCAGAGCCAGGGTTCCAACGGCAACTTCACTATGATTCAGTTCATAGGGGATGACCTCCAGATCAGGAATCTCACCCTGGGCAACTACTGCAACATCGACCTGGTGTACCCCCGCAACCCTTCCCTGAATTTCAAGAAGAGGTTCAATGCCATCACCCAAGCTCAGGTCTCGATGGCTCAGGGCGACAGAATCTACGCTGAGAACGTGCGCTTTATGGCAAGGCTCAACCTCTGCAACCTCAGTGGAGCCAAGAGGGTCGTGTTCGTCAGATGCCATACGGAGAGCACCGACGATTCGCTCAACGGCAACGGAGTTTACATCGACTGCTCCTGTGACTTCTGGGGTCAGCTTCCTTTCGGCGGCACCAGCCGCTACGGCACAGTTTTCCTGAACAGTGACCTGAATGTGATGCATACCTACAACGGTCAGAATCTCAGCAAGATGGTCGGCAGGGCATCGATGGTGGATGTACGCTATCATTCAGCAAAGCAGGTCACTCTCGGCTGGACGGAACGTCCGGAAGAGTGGCTGCGCTGCTACCAGTACAATGTAACTCTCAACGGGCATCCCCAACTGATAGGTGCTGTCAAGCCTTA
>DCIN01000072.1:4063-14644 GCA_002315815.1 Bacteroidales bacterium UBA1725
AACACCTACAACCTTCTCCGCGGAGAAGATGATTGGGATCCTCTCGGAGTCAGGGAGACTGTTGAACGTCTGAGCGTGCGTGACGGCATCGATTATGCCAATATAGCCACCTGTCTGGAAACCAATCTCCACTCAGCGTCCCTCAAGACCGGAGAGGGCAGCCTGAAGCTCAGTGCGACTGTTTACCGCAATCTCGGCTATGTGCTGAACAACCAGACGGTATATTGGAAGGTGCAGCCGGGATTCGAAAAATATGTCACGCTCTCTGCCACCGAGGGCCCGGAGTGCGAAGTCACCCCCGTCAACCACGATGATCCGACCAGAGTGTTCGATGTCATCGCATACACGAAAGAGGGTCTTGAGTGCGCAGTCGAGCTTACTGTAGCCCCCGATTTCGTCGAGGCTCCCGCATTCCTGAAGAAGCCTTCTCTCAAGGTCGTGGGCAAGGAAGTGGTTGTGGACTATCAACTCGATCTCCGGGACCGTGCTGACCAGTCCCTCGTAAACTGGTACAGAGACGGAGTTCTCGTGGCGGTGAGCCGTCTGGACACTCCTCTGCGCAGTTACAGACTCACAAAGGATGACGTGGGTCATATCATTTCCGTCAGTGTGGCTCCCAAGCATCTGCGCTGCATTGCCGGTGCGGAGGAAAAGGCTTCCCTCAAGTCAAAGATCAAGTCTTCTCAGGCGGAATACTCCAATGTTCTCTTCACCGACTTTGCTGATTTCCCTGCAGTAAATCAGCTTGAAGTGAAACCAGGCTGGTGGACAGTGGACGCGAACAAGCCTTCTGACACAAAGGATTACGAGTGGTCAGTGAACCTTGACCGTGAATGTTGGTTCTACGGACTCGGTATCAACGGAGCCGTTGGGTACGGTATGCTTGAGAGCCAGCAGGGTGCTCGTCTGCGCTATACTCCTCTCGAAGGCAAGTACGGCGATATGGAAGTCACCTGGCAGGTCGATCCCGCCAAACTCGGCGGTCAGGGTTTTGCAAGTGCACGCGCCCAGTATCTCGACCTCTTCATCAAGTTTGATACAAAGTCACTCACCGGATACGCTCTCCGCGCAATCCGCACCACCAAGTTCTCCAATGCAGTGGACATTCTTATCGTGAAATACACCAACGGCGTCATCGAACCTCTCACAGAGGGCGTATCCACCGACTGCTTCCTGACCGGCTGCGTAATGAGCATCAGAACAGAGGGGAACAGACTCGTTGCGCACGTCGAAGGCAACACACCTCCCGAGAAGAGAGTAAATGACCCCGCAATCCACAATGTGGTCGATCTTGAAGCTCCCTATGAACCCAATGACTTCGGCGGCATAGGTGTGCAGCACACCAGTACCGTCGGCGGCGAGAGCAAAATAATGATTCATTCAGTCAAGGCAATATGGAAATAAGAAGAAAAAAGGCATTTCTGGCCGCGGCCCTCATTGCTGTCGCCCTTATTACTGTCACTTGCGTTCAGAACCCTGCCGCCACATACACCAATCCTGTACTCGGAGGAGATTACCCCGATCCTTCCATAATGAGGGAGGGTAATGACTACTACCTTACCAACTCATCCTTTGACTACAATCCGGGACTGATAGTATTCCATTCCACCGACCTGGTGAACTGGGAACCGATAAGCTACGCTCTCCAGACCTATCTGGGTTCTGTATGGGCACCCGACATCTCCAAGGTTGGGGACAAGTACTGCATCTATTTCACCGTTCACAATGTGGGAAATTTCCTGGTCGAGGCTGATTCTCCCTACGGTCCCTGGAGTGAGCCCGTGATGGTGTACAGATCCGGAATAGACCCTTGCATAGCTGTTGCTGAAGATGGTGCCAAATGGCTCTTCGTAAGCGGTGGCACCCGCATCAGACTTTCCGAAGACGGCAAAAGCACTGTGGGCAACCCCGAACGGGTATATGCCGGGTGGCAGTATCCTGAGGAATGGGTTACCGAGGGCTTCTGTCTGGAAGGTCCCAAAATCAAAAAAATCGGCGACTGGTGGTATTACTTGAGCGCTGAAGGTGGTACAGCAGGCCCTCCCACCAGCCATATGGTCGTCGTTGCCCGTGCCAAGACCCTCGACGGGCCTTGGGAAAACTCCCCGTACAACCCTCTGGTTCACACCTACAATAATACTGACCGCTGGTGGTCACGTGGCCACGGCTCCCTGATAGACACACCAGACGGACGTTGGTACTGCGTTTATCATTCATACGAGAACGGTTATTACGGGTTGGGAAGGCAGACTCTGCTGGAGCCCGTGGAACTGACCGAAGACGGATGGTTCAAACCGGTAGAGGGTCTGGACATAGCCGGTCCCATCCCTATGCCTCTCCCTGCCAACCCTGTTGACCGCAAAGCCCATATTGGAGAGTTCCGCATCGGACTGGACTGGAAATACTACAAGACATTCGATCCTTCCCGCGCATCAGTTGAGAACGAGGTGCTTACGCTCAAATGCGTCGGGACCTGTCCGGGCGATTCCGCTCCTATGATGTTCGTGGCCGGAGAACACTCCTACGAGTTTGAGGTTGAGATTGAAAGGGATCCGGAAGCAATCGCGGGGCTTGTGCTCTATTACGATGACCAGTTCTATACCGGCACAGGTATAAACAACCGTGGCACAATGCGTTACCGCAAAGACAAGGGAAGTCTGCGTTCGTGGGTGCCCGATGCCACTCATATCTGGTTGAGGCTCCGCAACGACAATCACGTCATCACAGCGGCCTACAGCCTCGACGGGGAGAATTGGGTGGACGAGAAGTGGGGCCACGAAATCTCCGGCTATAACCACAATACCTGTTATTATTTCCAGAGCGTTCTCCCCGGCCTGATGGCTGCCGGAGAAGGTGAGGTAAAATTCAGTAATTTCAAATACAGATCATTATGAGACTGAATCTAATATTTGCCGCGCTTCTGTCCTGCACGGCACTTTGCGCCCAGAACGCCGTAGTCTGGGATGCATCTTCACATCCTGATCCAAGCCAGATTCAGGGCCAGCCAAAGATAATCCAGACCAAACTCGGGCCTGCGGTTGAATTCAACGGTTCGACGGACGGTGTCTTTCTGCCTTCAGTGCCTGTGGCCGGAATGGATGAGATTACCCTCGAGGTGATTATGAACCAGTATGGAAGCGCCAATTTCGAGAACCGCTACCTTCATATCGGAGAAATCAACGGTCCCCGAATTATGTTTGAGACCCGTGTCACTCCGGAAAATTTCTGGTATGCCGATTTCTTCGTGGTTATGACTCAGGGTACCGAGACAGCACTTATGATAGATCCCGCCAAGACGCATCCCGCTGACAAGTGGTACAACGTCACTCTGGTAGGCACGAAGGACGGAGTCAAGGGCTACGTCAATGGGGTGCTCGAGGGGGAAGTGGCCATCAACTACAGGGATATGATCAAGACAGGGCAGACTTCCGTAGGCGTCCGCCAGAACCTGAGAAGCTGGTTCAAGGGTGCTGTGTACAAGATTCGTGTCACTCCCAAAGCTCTCACCCCGGATCAGTTCCTGAAGGATTACGAAAAGCTCAACTGATAATATTCCATTTTATTCCATTTTATTTTATTTCATTTTATTTCATTTCATTTTATTTCATTTCATTTTATTTCATTTCATTTCACGTCACGTCACGTCTATGAATATTCTGGCAATAGCAGCTGTCGTGTGGTTTTCCGCACAGACCCCGCTGACTTACAATATCAGTCGCAGTACGGAGCCGGTGGTGCAGACGGCCCTTGAGATGATGTGTTCCGATTTGGAGGAGGTCACCGGCGCAAAACCGAAGCCAAGCGGTTTCGACAGAGCCACATTGCGCATTATCCAACACGACGTTGACAACTCATCGCTCACTGCCTTCGGTGTCCCCGGGGACATAGCTGATTCCCTGAATTTCGTCAAGGAAGCCTTTTACATAGCCGCAAAAGGCAAAAAGATACTCGTAGTCGGTTCCGATGCACGGGGTACGGCGTACGGTATTCTTGAAATATCGCGTCTGGCGGGCGTGTCTCCCTGGATATGGTGGGGGGACAACAAACCCGAGAAAAAATCCCGTCTGGAACTTCCTGAAGGATACAGCAGTTTTCAGCATCCGTCAATAGAATACCGTGGCTTCTTCCTGAATGACGAAGACTGGGCATTCCGGCCTTGGAGTGCGATGCACTATTCCCCGCAGGAGGACAAACTCACAATCAGCGCCGACACTTACCGCGAGATGTTCAGACTCCTGCTCAGGCTCAGGGCCAATACTATTTGGCCCGGGATGCATAACGGCACGACTGCCTTCTTCCAGATTCCCGGGGCCAAGGAAGCCGCTGACTCGTGCGGTATTCATATCGGGACATCCCACTGTGAACCTCTGCTCAGGAACAATGTCGGAGAATGGAACATTGCCGAAAGGGGCGCATTCAATTACCTGACAAACAAAGACGGAGTCCAGAAATACTGGACGGAAAGGCTGGAGGAAGTGAAGACCGGGGACAACCTTTTCACAATAGGAATGCGCGGCATCCACGACGGCTCTATGGAGGGTCTTGGGAACGCCGGCCTGGACAGGAAGACAGAAGCCCTGCAGGAAGTGATAAACGACCAAAGAGAGTTGCTGAAGAAGCACTTAGACACCGATGTGACACGGATACCGCAGATGTTTATGCCATACAAGGAGGTGCTGGAGATAATGGAGAACGGCTTGAATCTGCCGGATGACGTGACTATTGTATGGTGCGATGACAATTACGGCTATATGACGCGTCTGAGCGACTCCGGGCAGCAGAAGCGCAGTGGCGGAGCCGGAGTATACTATCATATCAGCTATGCAGGAAGACCCCACGACTACCTTTGGCTTACCACACAACAGCCCGGACTGATATACAATGAAATGCGTCAGGCTTACGACCACAATGTCAGGAAACTGTGGGTGGTGAACGTAAACAGCCCCAAAAAGGCATCATACGACCTTGAGTTATTCCTTGATATGGCGTGGAATATCAACAACGTAAGCCCGGACAGGATAAATGCCCATCTGGAGTCGTGGCTCATCAGGGAATACGGAAAGTCTGCCGGAAAGATGCTTGCGGGGCCGATGGCGGAGTTTTACCGACTCTGCTCAATACGCAAGCCCGAGCATATGGGTTGGAGTCAGGTCGAACTTTCAGACAAGAACCGCTACCCTGGAGGACTTTCTCCGGTGAGCGACACCGATTTCAGTTTCTACGAGTTCGGAGATGAAGCCCAGCGATACATAGACCAGTTCCGTGCTGTTCGCAGGGCTGTGGAAGAGGCCGGAAAATTCGTCCCCGAGCGCAACGCCGACAGTTTTTTTGCCCAGATTCTCTATCCGGTATGCGCTACGGAATCGATGGCGGAGAAGATGCTCTACGCACAGAAGGCCCGTTCCCGCATCCGCACCACATACTCTCCTTACGTCTGGCAGACAGACACTGTGATGATGACAGCGTGCGCCCTCAGCCAGAAAGCTTATCAGGACATCAGAAATCTTACCGCCGAATATGACAGAGTATCAAACGGAAAGTGGAAAGGAGCTATGTCTATGATGCCGCGTGACCTCCCCGTCTTCAGGGCTCCGACCCTCCCGGTTTACCTCAATGAGGCTGAAGTGGAGATGTGGAGCGCTTATGCCGCCGGATGGAAGGCTACCGATGCCGGGAACGACTTCATCTCCCGAAATGCAAAAGATTGCACCAAAGCCAGTTTCAAACCTTCTCCAGTACAGAATCTGGGACATAGCGCTTCGGCCGTTCCCATCCCGAAAGGAGAATGGCTTGAATATGATATAGAAATCGACAGACCCTATGATGACGGACAACTGACAGTCGCCGTTCTTCCCACTCAGGCCAATGACAAGGGCGACATACGCTTCAGCATCTCCATTGACGGTGCCGAAGCAGTCTCAGCCTCCATAAAGGAACCGTTCAGAAGCGACAGGTGGAAGGAGAATGTTATGCGCAATCAGGCCCGCGTCACTTTTCCAGTCAGGCTTGCGGCGGGGAAGCACAGTCTCAGGATAAAGGCTGAAGATGACCACATCGTTTTGGACCAATGGATAATAGATTTCAAACAGAAAAGAAAATATTACGTCATTCCTCAGTAAAGAGAAATATGGACCAATAAGACGAAATCAAGATTACCAAGTTATTTTTTGAGATTTACTCAGTAGAGATATAGCCCTTCAAATAGTGATATGTTTCTGGATATAGTGATATGTTTCTTGATAAAGTGATAAAGTGATAAAGTGATATAGTTCTTTATGAAACATTATGGTAATATAGTTCTTTTATGAAATGATAAGGACTCTTGTTATGTCTTGTTATGTTTTGTTAATATAAAATACTATGAAACAATTATTTAAGACGGTCGTTGTGTCCGTTTCCCTGCTGTTCGCGGCTTCCGCTGCGAACGCTCAGCCCGCCGGAGGTTTCGGCGGATGGCAGATGCCTCAGATCAAGATGGATTACTCCGAAAAATTCACGGATGTGAACTATGCGGGGGACAATGAGGTCTATCATAATCTCGACATCTATCTCCCCAAAGAGAAGAAAGATGCCTATCCTGTTGTCATCCATATCTATGGAAGTGCCTGGTTCAGCAACAATTCCAAGGGTATGGCGGATTTGGGGACAATAGTCAACACCCTGCTCAATGCAGGTTATGCTGTGGTTACCCCCAATCACCGTTCCTCCGCTGATGCCAAGTTCCCGGCTCAGATATATGACATCAAGGCTGTTGTGCGCTTTGTACGTGCAAATGCCGCGAAGTATGGTTTCGATACCAGTTTCATCGCTACATCCGGATTCTCGTCAGGCGGTCATCTCTCATCACTGACGGCAACTTCCGCCGGGGTAAGGCAGCTGGAGGGCAATGTTGGCGAATACACTGCATTCAGCAGCCAGGTCAATGCCGCCTGCGACTGGTCCGGCCCCATCGATATGCTCAAAATGAACTGTGACGAGCCCCGCAAGTGGGGGAACACTCCTGAGGAGGCTCTCATAGGTCACGCCTATGCTCCCGAATATGACAAGGATTTCAGGGCAATCAGTCCGGTCACCTACATCGACCCTTCCGATCCTCCTCTGATAATATTCCACGGCCAGAAGGATAATGTTGTTCCTGTCTGTCAGGGAATGGAACTGTACGAGGAACTGGACAAAGCCGGGGTGAAGACCGAACTTCACATCGAACCTGAGGGAGGTCACGGAGTCAATATGTACTCGGAGGCAAATCTCAAGGCTATGGTCGATTTTCTTGACAAGGCCCGTGAGGCCTGCGCCGTCAAGGAGGATTTCGTACCCTCATCGTTCAACCAGCCCGGACAGGACTATCCTATGGTCAACTCTCAGGGATATGCCAGATTTCGCATCCAGATTCCTGAAGCAAAGTCGGTTACCGTAACGCTCGGTCTTGGTGGCAGAGGCGGCACCCCGCTTGTGAAAGGTGAGGACGGATACTGGACAGGAACCACCGAGGGACCTATGGACGAGGGCTTCCATTATTATCATCTGATTGTGGACGGCGGTGTCCTGAACGACCCCGGAACCGGCAATTTCTTCGGATCCTGCCGTTGGGAGAGCGGAATCGAGATTCCTGCCCACGACCAGGACTTCTATGCTCTCAAGAATGTGCCCCACGGAAATATCCAGCAGATTCTCTTCTGGTCGGAAAGCACCAATCAGTGCCGTGTGGCCAATGTCTATACTCCCGCAGGCTACGAGAAAGGCAAAAAGAAATATCCTGTTCTTTACCTCCAGCACGGATGGGGCGAGAACGAGACTTCCTGGCCTGTGCAAGGCAAGACTGGTCTCATTATGGACAATATGATAGCCGACGGACTCATCGAGCCATTCATAGTCGTGATGACCTATGGGATGACCAACGACGTGAAAATTGGCGGTCTGGGCGGATTTGATGCCAAAGATTTCGAGAAAGTTCTTGTAGATGAACTCATTCCCTATGTCGATTCTCATTTCAGAACCAAGGCTGAGAGAAAGAGCCGTGCAATGGCCGGACTTTCTATGGGAGGTTTCGAGACCAGGCTCATCACTCTCCGCAGACCTGAAGTGTTCGGCTACTGGGGACTCCTGAGTGGAGGAACATATTCTCCCGCCGACCTTGAGAAAATCGAGGCACCGGAGGCTATCTTCCTGAGTGCCGGCAGCAAGGAGAATCCTGCTGCAATCGAAAGCGCAGTCAATTCACTCAAAGAGGCCGGGTTCAATGCCACAGGACACGTTTCTGAAGGGACCGCGCACGAATTCCTGACTTGGAGAAGGGCCTTGTACACAATGGCTCCGCTGCTGTTCAAATAGGTGAGAACAGACCTTCGAAGAGGGTGACCCCGAAGTCCGTCCGGACTTGCTGGAGTCACCCTCTGTTATGTTTGTCGTTGTTTCTTATTTTTCAAGGAAGGTATCTCTCATAGGAGAGAAACAGTCGATGAGTATGCCATCCTCGAGGCAGGTACATCCGTGAACCATATCGGGCTGCTTGAAGAGGGCATCTCCGGCACGGACAATCTTTGTCGTGTCACCGATTGTGAACTCGAACACTCCGGATGCCACGAAGGTGCACTGTGAATGGGGGTGATGATGCATATCACCTTTCTGCCCCTTTTCGAACTTGACCTTGACCATCATAATGTCGTCGTCGTATCCGAGAATCTGCCTTACTACGCCGCCTCCGGCGTCGTGCCATTCGGTCTGGTCTCCGAAGATAAAGTTTTCGCTCATCTGTGTCATTTCTTTAACAGTTTCGTTTGTCTGATTTTGTTTTGTTCCGTTGCAGCAGCCGGCGGAAATTGCAGCGGCGACAGCAAAAAATAGGAGATTTTTCAGTAAATTTGCCATAATGCACCAATTAATGACCAAAGTTATGAAAATTAATCGGATTATCGTTTCGATTGCTCTTTTTGCGTTTGTCTGTCCTGCTCTTTCAGGAGCTTCAAAAAAGCTCACCAACTCCGACGTGCTTAAGTCGATGAAAGCGGCTACGGAGTATATGATGAACACTGTCAGTTACAACGGAGGTTTCGTGTGGAACTATCTCCCGGACTTCTCCCGCCAATGGGGAGAGATGGAGGCGAAGCGCACTATGGTATGGACACAATCTTCCACTCCCGAGGTGGGACACGTTCTTCTGGATGCATATCACGCTACCGGAGACGAATATTACTACGAAATGGCGAAGAAGGTAGCCAACGCATTGATTTGGGGACAGCTGGATTGTGGAGGGTGGAACTACTGCTTTGATTTTGCCGGCGAAGAGTCGCTGAAGGACTGGTACGCAACGGTTGGAGCCAACGGCTGGAGGCTCGAGGAATTCCAGCACTATTACGGCAATGCGACTTTCGACGACTCAGCTTCCACTGACTGCGGCAAGTTCCTCCTGAGAATGTATGTCGAGAAATATGACCCGGCATATCTGGTTCCTCTGGAGAAATTCATCAACTTCGTGTTGGAGAGCCAGTACCCCTGTGGAGGATGGCCCCAGAGATATCCCCTGATGTATGATCATCCCTTTCAGGGCAAGGCTGACTATTCCTCCTTCGTGACCCTGAACGATGACGTTATCCCACAGTGCATAGACTTTCTGGTACAGTGCTTCCAGTGTCTGGGCAAGCAGGGGTTGAGAGAGCCCATCTATCGTGCTATGTATCTGTGCATCACTCTACAGCAGGGAAAACCCTATTCCGGTTGGGCAGACCAGTACACCGTGATTGACCTCAAGCCGGCTCACGCCCGCTCCTACGAGCCTGTGGGAATCAACTGCAGCACCACCACCAGGATGATTAATCAGATGTACAAATACTATGGCCTCACCGGAGACACCCGTTTCTTGTCCGGAATCCCGGCCGCTATAGATTATCTGGAATCCCAGGCCCTGCCACAGTCAGAAATAGAAAAGTCCGGCAGACGTATCGGTGCGGGTTCCGTGATGATTCCGCGTTTCGTGGATCCGGTGACCGGTGAGCCCCATTATGTCCATCGCGAGGGGAGCAATGTGCAGAACGGAAGATATTTCTTCAATACCGACATCTCCAACACCATAGGTCATTACAGCTCCATTGGTTCCGCCAATATCAAGAACCTGCGCGACCAGTACGAGAAGGTCATCTCCACTCCAGTTGAGGAATATACCAAGGATTCCCCCCTGCTCAACAAAGGCCTTGTGCCTCTTGACAAATATTATACTGCGTCCAGAGCGGGAAGAGGCTTCGGCGGTGGCTTCGGCGGAAATTTCGGAGGAGGTTTCGGAGGAGGTGCCCCGATGAGTGTGGAGGACATCATCAAGGGCTATATCAGCAGCCAGACTCCTCAGGGATGCTGGCTCACACCTTTGAACAACACTTCCAACCCCTATGCTCCGTATGAGGACAACACTCCGAGCCACGAGACGAAATATGTGTCCACCAATGTCGGTGACGAACACGACACATCTCCTTACAGCAACTTCGGATCATCTGTACAGGGGATATCCACATCTGACTATATCAACAAGATGGCTGTAATGCTCCATTACATTGCCGGAGAATAGCTGGAGAACATACGAAGAACAAACTC
>DCIN01000072.1:14715-33294 GCA_002315815.1 Bacteroidales bacterium UBA1725
TTTTATCTGTTTCCTCTTTTTCTGGCCGGGTGCGCTCATCCGGTCGGTACTATGCCGGATGCCCCTTTCGGATGGGCGAACAGCGTGTCTCTTACGGAAGGGGACTTGTACAATGTCACCGGTGGCGGTGATTCGGATGTGGTGGTGCTGACAAGCGACGGATCTGATATGCGCCAGGCAATTGATTCGGCGGCACTCAACCACAGGACCATCGTGCTGGACGGATCCTGCGGAGACTTTGTAATCTCGTCTTCTATCAATTTCCGTGGGCTGAAAGACAGAACTTTCATCGGCATCAATGGTGCAAGACTGTGTACCGGGTACCGCAACACTCCTGAGATAAGAGCGTTGCTGGATTCCTTGGGAGTCAAGGCTATGTCCGATCAGGGCGGAGGCGGATTCCTCTCCAACGGAGCCTTCGTGTATGAGGAGAGGGAACAGCATACACGGCAGGCGATAATTGACTACACAGGTGACTTGTCGGAGAGATACAGGCGTTCAGGCATCTTCACCCTCAATGCCTGTGAGAATATCATAATACGCAATCTTGCCTTTGTCGGACCCGGTCCTATCGATGTAGGTGCCGCGGACCTTCTGACCGTTTCCAACGGCACTAAGCATCTATGGGTTGATCATTGCAGTTTCACTGACGGAATGGACGGAAATTTCGACATCAACTCGCGTTCGGATTTCATCACGGTGAGCTGGTGCACGTTCCAGTACACCGACAACGCATACGATCACAAAGCGACTAATCTGATAGGAAGCAGTGAGAATCCAGATCAGGGAGTGGACAATCTGAATGTGACTTTTGCCTATTGTATCTGGGGGAGTGGTTGTGAGGTCAGGATGCCGGCGGTGCGTTGGGGTACCATTCATCTTCTCAATGACTGGTACAACTGCGCCGGAAACGGTTCTGACGCAGTATATTCCTGCAAGGGATCGTCAATCCTGATGGAAGGCTGCTACTTCGACGAGGGGGTGAAGAAAATCTTCCTCGCCGACCCCGGTTCCGAGGGAGTCACATTCCGTGACAACATCTTTGTCGAGGATTTCACCCCGACAGACAACGGCAGCGTGAGCGTTCCATACGAGTATAAGATTATTCCGGCGTCCCGGGTACCGTCCGTTTTGCGCTCTCACGCTGGTCCTTTACTTAATTTCAAGAATATTTCCGACATAACAAGCAAGTGATTTTTGGAGATTCACCAATATGAAAAGATTCTGTGTTGCATTTTTTGTCCTTTCTCTGGCGACGGTATGTCTCCACGGCCAGAACAATGGAAACCGGAACATTATGAAGTATGACCGTTCGGCATCGGCTTGGGTGGAGGCCCTTCCGGTGGGCAACGGACGCATAGGCGCTATGGTTTACGGCAATCCGGTGAGCGAGGAGATTCAGCTAAACGAGGAGACTCTGTGGCAGGGTGGACCCTACAACAACACCAATCCTCTGGCCAAGGACGCTCTCGGCGAAATCAGGAAACTCATTTTCGAGGGCAGATACAGCGAGGCCCAGGCTCTGGGCGATGAGAAATTCGTGTCGAAAGTTGGGAATGAAATGAGTTATCAGACCATTGGGTCACTGCATATAGACTGCCCGTCCAACAACAGGGGAGTGCAGTCTTACTCCCGCAGCCTGGATCTGGACAACGCCATTGCCCAAACAGAATACTCGGTGAGAGCCGGCTCATTCAAGGAGGAGGTCTTCGCATCTTTTGCCGACAATATGATAATAGTGAAGCTCACTGCCTCCAAGCCGGGGCTTGTGAACTGCAAGCTGTACTTCACCACCCCTATGCCATCACCTTCTTTCTCCTTCACTGAGGACGGTCTTCTCAGGCTCGAAGGTGACAACAGCTCCACCGCTTTCAATGAGGGCAGGCTCCACTATGTCGCTGACCTCAAGGCGGTGAACAGGGGAGGCAGTCTGGAACGCAGGGACGGATGTATTGTCGTGAACGGGGCCGATGAACTCACACTGTACATATCCATCGCCACCAATTTCGTGCACTACGATGACGTGAGCGGAGACCCTTACGCACGCAACGCCGTCTGTCTCAAGAACTCCGATAAGCCATACGACCAGGCCAAGGCCGAACACATCGCCCTGTACAGGAAGCAGTTCGACCGCGTGAGTCTGGATCTCGGGCATACAGCAAAGGCCGATGAAAGTATAGAAAAGCGTCTGCGTAATTTCGGTGACGGGTGGGACCCCGACCTGATATCGACATATTTCCAATACGGACGTTACCTGCTTATCAGCTGCTCCCAGCCCGGTTGCCAGCCTGCCAATCTCCAGGGTATCTGGAATGCCGGTGTGACAGCGGCCTGGAACGGCAACTACACCACCAATATCAACGCAGAGATGAACTACTGGCCTGCTGAACTCACTAACCTTCAGGAACTTCACGAGCCTTTTATGGAATTCATCAAGGATATAAGCGAAACCGGCAGGCGGACAGCGTCGGAGATGTACGGATGCCGTGGCTGGGCTATGCACCACAACAGCGACATCTGGCGTATGACGGGTGCAGTGGACTACGCCTATTGTGGCCTGTGGCCCACCTGCGGGGCCTGGCTCTGCCACCATATTTGGGATCGTTACGAATTTGGTCGGGACAAGGACTTCCTTTCCGAGATGTATCCTGTGCTGAAAGGGGCCTGTGAGTTCTTTCTTGATTTTCTCGTCCGGGATCCCGAAACGGGATATCTGGTGGCCGTACCTTCCAATTCACCCGAGAATGGCCCCAAGGGAAAAGGCGGCAATCTTCACGCCGGCATCACAATGGACAACGAGATGATACGGGACCTTTTCAAGAACACCGTAGCTGCGGCCGAAATTCTAGGACTCAAAAAAGAAAAAAAGTTCTGTGCCAGTCTATTGAAGGCATCATCCCAACTTACGCCCCTCAAAGTGGGCCAGTACGGGCAACTTCAGGAATGGGCACAGGACTGGGATAATCCTCAAGACCATCACCGTCACATTTCGCATCTGTGGGCTCTGTTCCCCGGCAACGAAATATCTGCTTACAGTACTCCCTCATTCTTTGATGCATGCCGCAATACACTGGAACAGAGGGGGGATGCTTCTACCGGCTGGTCTATGGGCTGGAAAGTGTGCTGCTGGGCGAGACTTCTGGACGGAGACCACGCATACAAACTCATCAAGGATCAGCTCAAATATGTGAGTCCTGATGTCCAGAGCGGACAGGCGGGAGGTACCTACCCCAACCTTTTCGATGCTCATCCGCCTTTCCAGATTGACGGCAATTTCGGCTGTACTGCCGGTATTGCGGAGATGTTGCTGCAGAGTCAGGAGGGATTTGTGAACGTTCTTCCGGCCCTGCCATCCGAGTGGAAGGACGGCTGCGTAAAAGGACTCCGCGCCAGAGGCGGTTTCACCGTGGATGAACTCAGTTGGAAGGACGGCAGACCTGTAAGAATCGTTGTGACCTCCAATGCCGGTTGCCATCTCGACCTCAGAGCCTTCGCCCTGGACAAACTGACGGTCCTCTATGATGCCGACACCAGTGCTGGTGAAACCATAGAACTGAATTTTCAGTAAAGCCGGGAACTGTTGTCTTTTCTTGAATGTCGGAAATCAGTCGGCGTAGGGGTCGAACATAGATGTGCTCAAGTATTTTTCGGCCCGGTCGGGAAATACCACCACTATGTTTCCGCTTTCAATCTTCTGTGCGGTGCGATAGGCGGCCAGCATAGCGGCTCCACTGCTCATTCCTGCGAAGATGCCTTCCTGACGGATGATCTGACGTGCCATCTCTATGGCTTCCTCACTTTCCACCATCTCCTGTGAGTCGATGATGTCAGGGTTGTAGATTTCGGGTACGATGGCCTCCTCCATATTCTTGAGTCCCTGGATGTAGTGACCGCAAGTGGGTTGGGCGCATACAATCCTGATGTCGGGATTCATTATTTTCAGGAATTTTGTGAGTCCCATCAGTGTGCCGGAAGTGCCGATGGCACCGACAAGATAGTCAATGTCGCCTTCGCACTGCTGCCAGATTTCTATGGCCGTGGTCTTGTAATGGGCCATATAGTTACCGGCATTGGAGAATTGGTCAGGCATAAAATATTTATCCGGATTTGCGGCTACCAGTTTGTGCGCCAGGCGAATGGCTCCGTCTGTGCCCTGGTCTCCCGGGGTCAGAATCACCTTGCCGCCGTAAGAGCGTATCATTTTTCTGCGTTCCACAGATACGGCCTCGCTCATAACTATCTCCACGGGATAGCCTTTGCAGATGCCGGCTATTGCCAGTCCTATGCCGGTATTGCCGGATGTGGGTTCGATTATGGTCTTGCCAGGATGGAGTTTGCCTTCTTTCTCTGCTTGCTCCACCATCGCTATCGCAATGCGGTCCTTGATGCTGCCTGTGGGGTTGAAGCCTTCCAGCTTTGCAAAGATGTTCACTTTCGGATTGGGGGACAGACGATTTATCCTTACCATCGGGGTGTTGCCTATCGCCCCCAATATATTGTTGCAGAACATTGTAATTTTGTTTTGAATGTGAGTGAAGCAAAAAAACTGCCCTGTGTTGCGGGGCAGTGGCGTATAGTCCTTATTTATACCAAATGGCCGTCTGCCTCAGACGGATGGTGTGATTGAGCCGCAATTTCGTGAAAAAACCGATTATTTGCAAATGGAATAACAGGAAAAACGAAGTCAGGAGACGAAGACAGAGACAGAAAGGATGAAAAAAGACAGAATGGAGCAGCTACAGTACTTTGAGACCCAAGCCCGGCCCGTCCGGGAGAACCATACGGCCCTGACGGACCACCATTCCTTCAAACCTGTCATTGGTGATGAGCAGGTTTCCGTCCAAATCTGAAAAATCCACAGCGGGGGAGAGATGGGCTGCTGCGGTAACAGCGCAGGAGGTTTCCGTCATACATCCAATCATCACTTTCATTCCCTCTGCTCTGGCATAAGTCAGCATCTTTCTGGCTTCCAGAAGGCCGGTGCATTTCATCAGCTTGATGTTTATTCCGGAATATGCTCCCTTGACAGCGTGGATGTCACTTAGCCTCTGTACAGCCTCGTCGGCGAAAATGGGAATCGGACTGCGCTCGGTGAGCCAGGCTATGTCATCGATCATTGTGACAGGCATAGGCTGCTCCACCATCACAACTCCCTGACTGTGAAGCCACAGGATTTCGTTCAATGCCTCAAGTTTGTTCTTCCAGCCCTGATTGGCATCCACCGCTATGGGCAGGTCCGTTATCGAGCGTATGGTCTCTATCATCTCCTTGTCATTGTCCAGACCGACCTTGACCTTGAGGATATTGAACTTTCCGGCGCACTCCAGTGTCTTGACCTTGACCACTTCAGGACTGTCGATTCCTATTGTGAATGTGGTGTCTCCGGCTTTGGCTCTGTCATAACCCCAGATTCGGTAGAGCGGTTGGCCGATAATCTTTCCGACAAGGTCGTGCAGGGCTATATCCACGGCGGCCTTGGCAGGGGCATCTCCATCTGAGAGGGAGTCCACATAGGCTATGATATCCTCTATGCAGAAAGGGTCGTGGAACTGCTCCAGATTCACTTTGGAGAGGAAAGAGCAGACACTGTCAACGCTGTGTCCGAGATAGGGAGGCATTGACGCTTCTCCATAGCCGGTATATCCTCCGTAGTCTATCCGCAGTTGCACGTCCGGCGTGGTCTTGCGGGAATTGGAAGATACCGTGAATGTGTGTGCGAGCTGGAGTTCGTAAGGCTCGAAACTGAGTCTCATAACAGCATCCGTGGGTAGGGTGTTGATGTTCGGTGCTTCGACAGGCCGGCTTCCGGATTGATTACCGGAAAGGTCCTCAGACTGATTCCCTGACTGGTTTCCGGATTCCTTTCTGGCGGCATTGAATCCGCAAGATGCCACTATCGCTCCGGCTCCGGCAATGGCAGCCGTTTTCAAGAATTCGCGCCTTTTCATTGTTGTTATAATCCGAAAATAATAATCCGAAAATTATAATCCGAATTTAGCACCGGCAGTCCTCTGTGCCCAGAAACCGAGAGCGGTGTCTCTCCATCGTGCCACGGTATTTGCACCCTGATTTCCGTTTTCGAATTCGTTCCAATCAGGGAGATCGGAGAACCAGTTGGGGCCGAGTTTCCAATCATCCTCGTGTATGGGTCCGGGCCACAGATTGGTGACGGTGAATTCTCCGCTCTGCTCTATGCCTTCTCCTTGTATTTCATAACTGAGAGTTCCGGCGGCCTTGGGCGCATAGCGGACCATATACTCTCCGTTCCCGAGATAATAACCTTTCCACTCCTGCTCGACGCAGGTCATTGTCAGACAGGGCTCGTCGGGAGCTATGTCCTTGACAGGACCCTGAATATGCATCTCAATCACCCCGAATACCGGTATGGTGTCATTGACGCTGAGGGGGCGGTCGAAAATACGTCTGGCGGAGTGGTCGATGCGGCAGAATTTTCCTCCCCAGTGCTCGATGGTAGGGTCGGAGGGATCCATTCTCTTGTAGTTGAGAACGTAGAGAACTGACGGCGTGTCCCCCATCTTGATTGTTCCATTGTAATAGTGCACAAAATCGTCACCCAGAGCCCCTCTCCCCCGCAGATAGTCAGCCCAGAACTCTTTGAACGGGGAAACTCTTCTGCCCCAGAATATGAAACCGCGGTAGGAGGAGTTGTTCTCTATTATCCACAGGTCGGGAAAGTTCTCTGCTATGTATGCGTAGCAGTCTGCACTCCATTTCTTGTTGGGTCCTCCTATCCAATAGACGCGTATGCGGCTACGGATGTCGGGTGCATCGTGAAGGGCCTGGGCGAGGTCCTCCAGTCCTCCCCATACCAGGACATACAGGGGTCTTGAGTCTTTCTTCCTTGCACATTTCACAATCCAATCCGATCCTTCCGTCGGTTCTCCCCAGCCACACAGAGGGGCTTGTCCCGTGCGGCCCTGTTTGGTGATGCGGCGGAGTCTGTTCGTGTTCTTGCCTCCGTCCTTTTGATATAAGTCTATCATTCTGAGTATCTCGGACTTGCTTCCTCCTCCGTAGGAAGGGGAGGATACGAGACCCTCAATGTCCAGCATATCGCTGAACTGGAGGAGATGTGTCATTGACTGGTTGTCATCGGGGTCAGTGCCGCCTATGTCCGTACTGATGAGGACCCGCGGCTTGTTGTCTGATTCCCGGGAACAGGCCAGCAGAGAGGAGACGGCTAAGATGGTGAACAAAAACTTTCTCATTATCTGACGAAGGATTAGTGAATCTCAAAAAACTTGGTGATCTTGTCTTTCAAGCCGTAAATTTAGTTTTTTTTTCGTTTCACTGAGCCAGCTTCGGAAGAAGGGCTATGTCCTTCACGCTGTAATCGCCCCTTATCTCCATCACTATGTCCTCTCCTTTCCTGATGGCTATCATCAGAAAGGATTTCTTTCCATTCGCCTTCTCTTTCTCTTTATCTTTCTCTTTCTCCGGTACAGACAGGTGGAATGAAGTGATGTTGCCGGAGTCGTCCGTTACGGACACCAGTTCGTAACAGGATTCGGCTATCAACTTGATTCTGTCAGTCATCTCCGGGTCGTTCTTCTCACTTCTGAGAATTCGTATCATATCGATGTCATTGATGACAGGGTTGTCTTCCCCGACATACAATTCCAGTATCTTTTGACCGAAGCAGACAGTTTTGTATCCTTTGACGCCGGAATAATCCTTGAAGAAGGTGTCGATATCCTCCATCTGCGCGTACAGGAAGGCTGGTATGGAAAGAAGCGTCAGTATTATCAGCAACTTTTTCATATCCAACGCTTTAAATGGCGACCATAAAACCTAAAGTCAGCAGATGGCAGTCATTTCCGCTTCCGGGTACGAACACAGGCGTGATGTCGTATGAAATGAAGCCACCTACTTTGTGGTAACCGAGGATGAATTCTGCGCGGCTCTTGAAAGTGTTCAATGCAGAAAAATTGTACTCGGTTTTTTCTTCCTTCCATTTCGAGCATCCCTGCAGGAGTATTTCGGCGGAGACGTTGAATCCTATAGTCAGATTGTTGGCTTTGAACGACAATCCGACAGGGATACCCATATAGGAAAGATACATTTTGCCTGTATATCCCATTTTTTCAGGTGTGGGGAACAATGGCATTGTCTTTCCTCTCAGGTCATCTACAAGAATGACAGGTGTCCCGAAATTATAATTGGTACAGGACCATCTGAATCCAGCATCGAATTCCAGGTGTTTTGACAAAGCCAGTTCAATTCGGGCGAAAGACATCCCGAAGGTGAAGCAATTGCTCTGAAGGAGAAAGTTTCCCTGTCCGGCCCAGTCTCCATAATAGTTGTTGTTCGTCAAAGTGCTCCAGCCGAACGAGAACGGGCCTATGAGATCGAAATTGAGTTTGTTTTTTGTCCTGTTCATTTTTAAGCTTATGGAGGGAATAGTTTTCGTTGATTTTCTGGACCCGAGCTTGATTCGGAACCCGGCTATTTCCATCGAAATGTTATTATTGTCGTTGTAAAATTTTGTTCCGTCTTCGCTTTTTATGGTCCCATCATTGTAAACCACAACTCCATTTCCGGAGACAATAATTTTGTCGTCTTTTATTTTAGCCAAGCCGTTTACAACCAAGGTAGTGTCTGTGCCTGCCACGACGGTGTCGGTCTGGGCCTTGACTATGTTTACCTGAGCGGATGCGGAGGCTGCTGCAAGCCCCAATGTAATAAGTGATACAATCAATCGTTTCATATATAATCAATTATAAATTATAAACCATCAATCATCAATCATCAATCATCAATCATCAATCATCAATCATCAATTATCAATTGTCAATTGTCAATTGTCAATTGTCAAACATCTGATGGATGGTTTCCTCGTTATCCTTGAGCAGGGCCAGCATATGCAGTTCCTCCATCTCTTCAAGAGCCTTGTCTGCACTGACTATGATTTTGCCGTCGAAGTCATATCCGTAATGGGTTCGGGGGAAAAGAATAATGCCGCCTGTTATCAGCAATGCTACCGTCAAGGCGGCCAGTGCATATCCGAAGAAAGGCATCCTGAGATTGTGAATAGGGCGTACTATGTCCGGACATTTCAGGCTTCTGATTGACCTGTGCCCGGAGAAGAGAGAATACGAACTTTTGAGATCATCCGGAAGATTCTCATAATCAGCCTCGGAAAAGAAGCGTGCGAGCCTGTCCTCGTCCTGGTCGCAGATGGTTCCGGAGTAAAACGCATTCAGCAGTGTTCTTATTTCATTATCTGACATCATAATATGAATCAATTCTTTTATGTTATCCAAACTATTTTCCAAACTGTTTCTTCCTAATCCAGCTCCTTTTCAATAATAGCTTTCATTTTTAATCTGGCTCTGGACAGAATGGTCCTGACCTGATTTTCCTTCACTCCCAGGATTCTGGCAACATCTTCAGTCGAATATCCTTCTATGTCTTTCAACTGTATCGCCATCCTTTGTTTCAACCCCAGACGGGAAATGGCAAACCTCACCAGTTCACCGGTGTCCCTGGATTCGTGCGAATATTCTTCAATAACAAGGCTTGTCTCTTCCTCCGCCCAGTATTTTCGGGACCTGATACGGTCTATGCACGCATTCCTTACGGCCCGCATCAGATATGCTTCCTGGTTGTTGAATATCAAAACTTTCTTGAAAGAACGCAGAAGAACATCCTGGACAACGTCTTTCGCCTCCTCTCCGTCGCCAAGAACGGACAGGGCGAAGCGCCACATTCTGTTTATGAGTTCTTCGTTTACCACGCTGCTATGACATATCTGACAAATAGACGTATGAATACTGCAATCCGCAACATAGGCAATGCAGTTTTGCAAATATGCCAAAAAAGATATACATTTGGGGTTGCGATAACCAATAACAAGCAATCAGAATATGACTTTCATCAACAAAGATTTTATGCTGTCCACTGACACAGCCCGCGAACTGTATCACGGAAGTGCAGAACAGATGCCTATCATTGACTATCACTGCCATCTCGTGCCGCAGCAGATAGCGGAGAACATTCAGTTCCGCGATATCACCCAGCTCTGGCTGGTGGACGGACACTACGGTGACCATTACAAGTGGAGGGCTATGCGTGGCAACGGTGTCAGTGAGGATTATCTGACGGGTGGCGTGCATACGGCCTGGGAAACCTTTGAGAAATGGGCGGAGACTGTCCCTTACACGATGCGCAACCCCCTGTACCACTGGACCCATCTCGAGCTCAGCCGTGTATTCGGGATAGACAAGCTTCTGAGCCCCAAGACCGCACGTGAAATCTTCGAAGAGTGCAACGCCAAGCTTGCCACCCCTGAATTCCGTGGTCAGGCCCTTATCCGCAAATTCAACGTGGAGACTGTGTGCACCACCGACGACCCTGCCGATGACCTGCGCTGGCACAAGATGATTGCTCAGAATCCCTTCGGCACCAAGGTGATTCCCGCCTGGCGTCCCGACAAGGCTATGGCAATAGAGAATCCGGCCGCATACAAGGAATATATCGAGAAACTCGGTGCCGCCGCCGGTATGGAGATAAAGACATATACCGACCTGCAGGACGCTCTTCAGAAACGTCACGATTTCTTTGCCTCTATGGGCTGCAAGCTCTCTGACCACGGTCTGGAGAACTTCTATTCCGCTGACTATACTCAGGCTGAGGTGGATGCCATATTCTCCAAAGTTCTCGCCGGCAAGACACCAGAAGCCGACGAACTCGAGAAATTCCGCAGCGCATTCCTTTTCGACCAGGCCTGTATGGACGCAGAGGCCGGCTGGGCCCAGCAGTTCCATATCGGAGCCATACGCAACAACAACTCCAGAATGTTCAATCTCGTAGGACCCGACACCGGATACGATGCCATTCACGACCTTGAGATAGCTGCAGCAGGCAACCGTTTCTTCGACCGCCTCACCGCTGCGGGCAAGCTTGCCAAGACAATACTTTACTGTCTCAATCCCAAGGACAATGAGGTGATGATGACTATGGCCTACACCTTCAACGACGGAACCGTACCCGGCAAGATGCAGTTCGGATCGGGATGGTGGTTCCTCGATCAGGAGGTCGGGATGCGTCGTCAGATGGACGCGCTAAGCGTTCTCGGTCTGTTCAGCAGATTCGTAGGAATGCTCACGGACTCCCGCAGCTTCATCAGTTATCCCCGTCACGAGTATTTCCGCCGCATACTCTGCGACGTGCTCGGCAAGGATGTTGAGGCCGGAAAGCTCCCCGCAAGCGAGATGGACCAGATAAAGCAGATGGTTCAGGACATTTCCTACAACAACGCCAAGAACTACTTCAATTTCTGATATATGGATCTTTCAGGAAACAAATATTACAAGGCCGCCCTCAAGTTCATTGCGGAGAACGATTTGTCCGCAATGGAGAACGGCAAGCATCTCATAGACGGTGACAATCTCTTTGTGAATATCGTCGATTCCGATCTCAAGACTCCATCTCAGGCACGTCTTGAAGTGCACAACGTCTATATCGACATCCAGGTTCCTCTCTCGAAAGCTGAGAGTTACGGTGTCAAGCCCCGCATCGAGGCGGTCGGCCCCGAGGGGGAGTTCAATGCTGAGAAGGATATCCTGTTTTATACCGACAAGGATTGGCAGACCATCACTGTGGATAAGGGCCAGCCCATCACGTTCGATCCGGATACGGCTCACGCACCTCTCATCGGAGAAGGTGTCATTCACAAGGCTATCTTCAAAGTCAAAGCAGTCTAGGGCTTCCGATTCCCGTCAAGAGGACAAGAACAAAAGCTTCTGAAAACAAGATGCACCCCGCTCACAACCCATTGTGGACGGGGTGCATTCTCTCAATTAATAATGGCTCAAGGCCGACACCGTGTGGCCGGGACGCACATCGGTACGACAGTTTCTTCGCCTTGCTTTCAGTTTCTTCGCCAAACTTATCTAATCGGGTAGGATAGAAAACTGAAAAAATAGGTTGCCCCATCCCCAAAATTGCCTTTTTTTTGCTAAATTCGCGATATTATGGCAATACAATTGAAACAGGGCTGCAAATATGCCCTCCTTGTCCCTACCAGTATGGGACTCCGCGTGACCCCGGAGAGCGGTCAGCCTGTACACAGCAGTGATTTGTTCCATCTTCAGGCCACCAGTGCCGAGACCAACGTAGCGAGCATCGCCTCTTATCTCGGACTTCCAGTCAAGGTTCTCACCACCTTCGTCGAGGGCAGTCCTTTCGCAGCGTTCATCAAGAGCAACCTCCGTTCCCGCGGTATGGACTTCGAAGGACCGGACGTTCCTCAGGGAGGCCCTTGGGGCTACCGTCACCAGATCAACGTGGCCGACAGCGGATATGGTTCCCGCGGACCCCGCGTATGGAACGACCGTGCCGGTGAAGTTGGCCGTACCCTCAATGCAAAGGATTTCGACCTGGACCGCATTTTCGGTCAGGAGGGAGTTCAGATAGTGCATCTCAGCGGACTTATCGGAGCTCTCAGTCCGGATACAACTAAGTTCTGCCTTGACATCGCCCGCGCTGCGAAAAAGTACGGAACCGCCATCAGTTTCGACCTCAATTACCGTGCATCCTTCTGGAAAGGCCGTGAGCAGGAGCTCCACGATGCTTTTTCTGAGATATGCAGCATAGCCGATATCCTCATAGGCAACGAGGAGGATTTCCAGCTCTGTCTCGGAATAGAAGGACCAGAAGCCGGTGGAAAGGACATCGCCTCCAAGATAAGTGGATTCAAGGAGATGATTGGCCGCGTGAAGACCCAGTATCCCAACGCACAGGTTTACGCTACCACGCTCCGTCAGGTCAACAATACCAACAGCCACAACTGGGGAGCAATAATGCTCGAAGGTGAGAACTGGCACATAGTTGAACCCCGCGAGATTCACGTCCTTGACCGTATCGGCGGCGGAGACGGATTTGTGGGAGGTCTCCTCTATTCCGTCCTCAAGGGATGGGAACCCGAGAAGTGGATTCAGTTCGGATGGGCCACCGGTGCTCTTGCAACCACATTCCTCACCGATTATGCCCAGCCTGCCGACGAAGATCAGGTCTGGAGTATATGGGCCGGCAATGCACGTGTTAAGAGATAGTTTACGTGTATAGAGATAGTTCTGCGTGTAAAGAGACAGTTATATGATATATTTCGAAAGAGGGTCCAAGACCGACGTCATTACAGCTGAGGACACCAGAGCCATATTAGGGCAGGTGTTCGACAAGATGGGCAAGAAAAACCGCGTGCTTGCTATTCCGCCCGACTTCACCAGATTCAACTCCTACGCCGGGCCCATCACGGAGATGGTGAACGATTATTACGGAGACACTCTCACTGATGTGATGCCGGCGCTAGGAACCCATTCTCCGATGACTCCCGAGCAGATAAAGACTATGTTCGGCAGTGTTCCCGAGAGCAAGTTCCGCGTTCACGACTGGCGCAATGACGTGGTCACAGTGGGTACAGTCCCGGGAGACTATGTCAAGAAAGTATCCGAAGGCAGGCTCGACTACTCGCTCGATGCGCAGGTTAACAAACTCCTCCTTGACCAGTCCTTCGACCTCATTCTCTCTATAGGTCAGGTTGTTCCTCACGAGGTCATTGGAATGGCCAACTACACCAAGAACATATTCGTGGGAGTGGGTGGTTCCGACTTCATCAACAAGAGTCATTTCATCGGAGCCAGTTACGGAATGGAGCGTATTATGGGACGTGCCAAGTCCCCGGTACGCGATGTATTCGAATATGCCAAGGTCAATTTCCTCCAGAACGTCCCCATAGTCTATGTACTCACTGTCAGGGCCAAGGACGAGAAGAGCGGAGAGATGGTCACACGCGGACTCTACATAGGAGACGATTTCGAGTGCTTCCAGAAGGCCGCCGACCTTTCGCTGGCCACTAACTTCATTATGGTGGAGAAACAGATAAAGAAATGCGTGGTTTATCTTGATCCAGAGGAATTCAAGAGCACCTGGCTGGGCAACAAGAGCGTTTACCGCACCCGTATGGCAATCGCCGACGGTGGTGAGCTCGTGGTTCTGGCCCCTGCGCTCAAGGAGTTCGGCGAGGACAAGACAATAGACGGCCTTATACGCAAGTATGGCTACAAGGGCACTCCTCATACTCTTGAGTGCACCAATGCCAACGCTGACCTACAGGCCAATCTAGGAGCTTCCGCACATCTTATCCACGGTTCTTCCGAGGGCAGGTTCACTATCACTTACTGTCCCGGCGACGGTGTCAGCAAGGAGGAAATCGAGGGAGTCGGCTTCAACTGGTGTCATTACGACGATATGGTGAAGAAGTATCCGGTAGATCAGCTCAAGGATGGTTGGAACACTGTCAACGGCGAGGAAATCTATTATATAAGCAATCCGGCATTGGGCCTGTGGGCTCACCCTGACCGTTTCAAGGACTGAGGCTCTGATCAAGAATGAGACGCCGTTTCGACAAGATTGAGAAGCCGTTTTGAAATGAAGATTATTTGTGACGACAAGATACCATTCCTCCGCGGGGCTCTTGAGCCTTTCGCGGAGGTGGTTTATCTTCCCGGCAAACAGACGACCGCAGAGGTGGTCAAAGATGCTGACGCTCTTATAACCCGTACCCGCACCGCCTGCAACGGGGCCCTTCTCGAGGGTTCATCCGTCAAGGTCATCGCAACTGCTACAATAGGTTTCGACCATATCGACACTGCTTGGTGCGAGTCCAAAGGGATAATCTGGAAAAACGCCCCCGGTTGCAATTCCTGGTCAGTGAAGCAGTACATCGCTTCAGTGCTGGTCAGCCTTGCCCGCCGTCATTCCCTGAATCTGGGTGGAATGACACTCGGCGTAGTGGGAGTCGGCAATGTGGGGAGCAAGGTGGCCGAAGTCGCAACCCTGCTGGGTATGAAGGTTCTTCTGAACGATCCTCCGCGTCAGAGAAAGGAAGCGTCATCCGCCTTCGTCTCTCTGGACGAAGTGATGGAGAAAGCTGACATCATCACTCTGCACGTTCCGCTTAGCCGGGAAGGGGAGGATGCCACCTGGCATCTGTTCGATTCAGCCCGTATCGGACGTCTGCGCAAGGACCAGTTTCTGTTCAATTCATCCCGCGGTCCGGTTGTGGACAACAAGGCGCTCAGGGATGCGCTGAAGTCGCAATCCATTCGGGGAGCCGTCCTTGACGTGTGGGAAGGGGAGCCTGAGATAGACAGGGAACTGATGGGACTTCTGGAGTATTCCACACCTCACATCGCAGGCTACAGCGCCGACGGCAAGGCCAACGGCACCACTGCCAGCGTGCGCACTGTGGCTTCCGTTCTGGGTCTTCCGCTGACAGACTGGACTGCAAGCGGAGTTCCTGATCCGGAACAAGCGCTGGAATTCACGTTGGATGCTTCCGGTAAGAGTCTCCAGGACGTTCTTTCCGAGGCCATACTCTATACCTACGATGTGCAGAAGGACAGCGACGCGCTCAAGGCCGCTCCTGAACTTTTTGAGAAACTGCGCGGAGACTATCCGGTCAGGCGTGAGCCTTCGGCATTCACCCTTCATCTGTGCTCCGGCACCCCGGAACAGGCCGAAAGACTCTCCAAAATCGGTTTCAAATTACAATAACTCAAATTAATCAATCAACAATAACCTTTTATTTATGCAAGCAGTATCAGACATCGGACTAGTCGGACTCGCCGTAATGGGTGAGAATCTGGTCCTCAACATGGAAAGCAAAGGCTTCCACGTAAGCGTCTTCAACCGTACAGTGGAGAAGGTGGATAAATTCATCAATGGCCGCGGAGCTGGCAAGAACTTCTACGGAGCCCACTCCCTGGAGGATTTCGTAGCCTCTCTCAAGTCACCCAGGAGGGTTTTCCTTATGGTCAAGGCCGGACAAGCCGTGGACGACTTCATCGAGAAACTCATCCCTCTTCTGGATCCCGGTGACATCATAATCGACGGTGGAAACTCCCATTTTCCGGACACGGCGCGCCGTACCGCATACGTTGAGAGCAAGGGCCTTCTCTATATCGGCACCGGCGTTTCCGGCGGTGAGGAAGGCGCTCTCAAGGGCCCCTCGATGATGCCCGGCGGATCACCCGCTGCATGGCCTCACGTGAAATCAATCTTCCAGAGCATCTGCGCCAAGGTCAGCGACGGGTCTCCCTGCTGCGACTGGGTCGGTGAGAATGGTGCAGGCCATTTTGTGAAGATGGTCCACAATGGAATCGAATACGGAGACATCCAGCTCATCTGCGAATGTTACCAGATAATGAAGGACATACTCGGAATGACAAACGAAGAGATGCACGAGACCTTCGCCGAGTGGAACAAGGGAGACCTCGATTCATATCTCATTGAAATCACACGCGACATTCTTGCCAAGAAGGATGAGGACGGAAAGCACGTTCTCGACTACATTCTGGACACTGCAGGACAGAAAGGAACAGGCAAATGGACGGCAATCGCTTCTCTTGACCAGGGAGTTCCCCTCACCCTCATAGGTGAGGCTGTGTTCGCACGCTGCCTTTCAGCACAGAAGGAAGAGAGAGTCGCAGCCAGCGGAATACTTGAAGGCCCCAAGCCTGCCAAGTTCACCGGTGACCGCAAGGCATTCCTCGAAGACCTCCGCAAGGCCCTCTTCTCTGCAAAGGTCGTTTCCTATGCTCAGGGTTACACACTTATGAAGGCTGCTGCCAAGGAATACGGCTGGAACCTCAACTACGGCGGAATAGCCCTTATGTGGAGAGGCGGCTGCATTATCCGCAGCGTGTTCCTCGGCAAGATCAAGGAAGCATTCGACAAGAATCCCGACCTGGCGAACCTTCTTCTGGACTCCTATTTCCAGGGCAAGCTCGCAGATGCCCAGCAGAGCTGGCGCAACGTTATCGCTACGGCTGTCCTGAACGGCGTTCCCGCACCTTGTATGACCTCCGCCCTCGAATATTACGACGGATATCGTTCAGAGAGACTCCCCGCCAACCTTCTTCAGGCCCAGAGGGACTATTTCGGAGCTCATACCTATGAGCGTACTGACAAGCCTCGCGGAGAGTTCTTCCATACCAACTGGACCGGACACGGCGGAGATACCGTAGCTGGCACTTACATCGCATAACGCTTTGATTCACCCTTATTTTTTGAGATTCACTTAATTAAACAATTCAAAACAGATTCTAAATCTCAATAATCAGATTATGAAAATAGGAAAATATTCATTCGGAATAGGTGACCGCTTCGCTCACGAAGGCATCAACCAACTCAAGGCTCTCATAGCGGCCGAGGAGCAGTTCGGTGTTCATTTCGTTCCTGTATGGAACAAGTCGAACCGCGAGCATCAGATAATCGGAACCGAGCCTGCTTCTACGCGCGCTGAGGCAGATGCAGCAGTCAAGGCCCTGAACTACAAGGACCAGTATTTTGTGGACGCTGACCACATCAATATGAACAATGTTGACAGGTTCATAGAGGCATCAGACTTCTTCACCATCGACGTGGCTGACTATATCGGCAAGACAGGTACTCTCGAGGAGAAGTTCTCCAATGCAATCAAGGAGGCGGGCAAAATTTACCGTCATATTGCAGAGAAGAAGGGTGCAGACAACTTCGTCACAGAGGTGTCGATGGATGAGGTGGACAACGCTCAGAGCCCCGAGGAACTCCGCTACATACTCAAGGGTCTCGCAGAGGAGAAGATACCTGTCCAGACCATAGCTCCCAAGTTCACGGGGCGCTTCAATAAGGGTGTGGACTATCGCGGTGACCTGGCTCTGTTCGAGAAAGAGTTCGAGCAGGACCTGCGGGTCATCGATGAGTGCATCAAGGCCTACGGACTTCCCGAAAACCTCAAGCTCTCCATTCATTCCGGATCCGACAAGTTCAGCATTTATCCCATTATGGGCAAACTCATACGCAAGTATGACAAGGGAATCCACATCAAGACTGCAGGAACCACCTGGCTGGAGGAGAACATAGGACTTGCTCTTGCAGCTCCCGAAGGACTTGCCCTTGCAAAGAAGATTTATGTGAATGCTCTTGGCCGTATGGAAGAACTCACCGTTCCCTATGCCACCGTCATCGACGTGGACGTGAACGCTCTTCCTTCCCCCGAAGAGGTGGAGAAGTGGGATGCTGATACCTATGCCCGCACAATGCGCCACAATCAGGAGGACCCTCTCTACAATCCTTCATTCCGCCAGCTCATCCACGTCAGCTACAAGATTGCCGCCGAGCTCAAGGATGAATTCCTTCCCGCACTGGAGAAGTACACCGACGTAATTGGAGACCAGATTACCGCTAATATCGGTGACAGGCACGTCAGAAGGCTTTTCAAATAAGAAACTTTTTCAAAACAGTTTCCATCAAATCGGAAATGTCTGATTGTTCATTTCCAACGAGAGGTCGACTATAAAGGGTCGGCCTCTTTGTTTATACTTCGCGCGACGCTTCTCCTTCGCGCGGTGCCTCTTCTTCGCCACGATGCTCTTCTTCGCGCGGTGCCTCTCTTTGAGCTGGTCCTCGTTCTGGGCTCGATACCACTCTTTCGCGCAACATCCTCTTTCGCGCGACGCTTCGCTGCGGTCCTGCAGTTGCCTTTTGAGAGGACTTCGTTCGCTTCGCTCACTA
>DCIN01000072.1:33371-37289 GCA_002315815.1 Bacteroidales bacterium UBA1725
GGGGGTGGACACGCCTCTCAAAAGGCAACCGCAGACCGCTTGCTCCGCATCGCTCTTCTCTGACTCTCGGTCTCTGAAAGAGTCAGTTTATCGTCAAGTGCCGGATGCCGCGAAAGGAGTAGCGTTTGGTACCGCTGAAGGCCCTGAGCGGTACGGAAGGTCCGGCGGAGAGCGTTTGGTACCGCTGAAGGCCCTGAGCGGTACGGAAGGTCCGGCGGAGAGCGTTTGGTACCGCTGGAGGCCCTGTGCGGTACGAATGACCCAGCGCCTGCCGCACCGATTGGCAACATAGACTCTGCTGATTGTGACCGTCCTTTTGTCCCGCTATCAGACTCCCGGCTCCATTCTTTGTTCGTGGATGGTAGAGGGGAGCCGGTTTTTGTCGTAGACTCGGCTCTGAACGTCAGGACTAGGGAGCAGCCGACGCCCCGGTCAGGATAATGAATTCTGTCACTGATTCACAGGACGTTCTAAAATTATCTCAGTTTGAATTTCAGGGAATAAGAACGTCCCGCGGGGATGGAGAGTTCCGCCCCCTTCCCGGAAGTCATTTCGACCTGCCTTGTTTTCCGGCCGTCGCTAATCTCCCAGACACCATTGGAAGCTCTGCGGGGAAGGACGGTCACTTTGACAGTATGGCCGGAGGTATTGAAGAACTCAACATCGAACCAGTCGTCTTCAAGAAGGTCGTAATTCATATTGATTGCCACTTTTTCGGCATCGGCTTCCTCAACCCATCTCCAGGCCACAAGGTTCCAGGGCATACTGAGCCTGCTTGTGCCCAGGGGTCCTCCCAACCTTTGCGCCGCAAGGTCGAACTTGGGATTCTTTACACGGTCCGTATAGGGAGAGCCCAGAGTGTTGTAATATTCGTTGATGGCCATCTGCTTTATGTCCTTCCGGTATTCACTCACAAGCTGCTCAGTGGTTTTCGGTGTTCCGGAAAGGGATTCGCAGAAATCGAAGTATTCTTTCTTTCTTGAGAGTTTCCAGGCATACAGGGCATAAATGAAAAGTGCTTTTTTGTATATGCGGCCTTCGTCTGTAAGGAGGTTGATTTCGGAAGGTATCTCCAGACCCTTTCCGTTTGCCGCAGGCCGTGAATGTGCAAGCATTGAATCCCAAAAGCGCAGATAGAGGTCCTTGGAAGCCTCGTCTCCGTACCAGAGAGCGGCGATGCCGGGAATTGAGGTATGGCGGGCCCCACCCCGGAGAGTGCCCCACACCCAGGGTTCTTCCATAGATACACGGAACGCTCCGTGGTAATCGCTGTTGGAATGAAGATGACCTTTTTCATTGACCCCGAAATATGCCTTCTCAGAATTGTGGGATGCCTCGATGAGGCGCTCTCTGAGCAGTGGGTCATCGGGCTTGCACACAAAGGCTTGGGTTATGGACATTCCCCCCTCCTCGAAAGAGTGGAAGGAGTCCGTCATTATGGTGCTGATGCCTCCTGTGAGCATACCGTTGTCGTATATGGCCTGAAGATTTCTGAACACTGCATCCGTGCTCCTTTCTGCCATCACTCCCATTTCGCTCAGACCGGGGTAGAGTTCCGTGAGGGTGGTGTCATCGGAGAGCCCACCTCCGAATTCACCGTTAGGAGCCTGACGGTTGTCGAGATACCATTCCGCAAGATATTTCCAGCGTTTGATCCATTCCAGCTGCAGGAATGCCCATTCGGGAATATTTGCCGGAGCCTGAGGCTCCTCGTATTCCACTTCAGTATCTTTGTAGCAGAAGCTCTTGTACTGGAGGGCGAGTTTGTTGGTGGGGTCCACCCTCAGGAGATCCTTAAGGTCTCCTTCCCACTGACGGAACTTGCTGTGACGGCGGGATACTGTTCCTTCCTCGGTAAGTGTTCCCCAGTTGTCACGCAGCTGGTTGAACCTGTCCTGTACGTGTTCCTTTACGGCCAGGTCGTAATCCTTGAATATCAAGTCGATGCGGCCTCCATGCAGGGAAGCTGCGCTGAAGGAGGCGTTTGCTCCGGATATTCTGATGTACAGGGGCTTTCCTTCGGGCAGGATGCGGTCACGCAGGTCGAGGGTTACGGTGCGGGCCTCACCGGGCTTCACACTGAACGAGCAGTCGAACATATATCGATGCGGACTGATTGGGTCCATCACGGCCACATTCAGAGGAAACAGGCCGTCTTTCTCAGGCTCGAGAGCCATAGCCGGAAGACTGATGCGTATGGCATCGAGTCCGGCGTGAAGCATCTCCCAGGACATCTCGGTGAAGTTGCTGGAAGATTGGCTCCAGGTGCTGAACTTTCCTTCCACGCCGGGATCCTGCTCTCCGCTTCCCTCTTCCACCAGAGGCCTTCGTATGTCAAGTTCCTTGCAATCAGAAGGAATGACGATGTGCACTACCGGAGCTGCGGAACCGGTTGCGGAACTTGCTGCGGAAATCTTTCCGGCTTCGGGAACCCAGCTGGTGGCGAGAATCTTGGTGCGCTCTCCATCGCGGTATCGCGAATCTATCTCTGAGGCGAGTTCTTCAAGCTCTCTGTTGCAGCAGGAATCGAAACTGCTGAGGGCATAGCTGAGTGTCTTCACTCCGTCCTTGATGTCTCCTGTGCTGATATTGAAGAGGTTGAATTCCTGGATAGGAGTTTCCTGCACATCGTTGGTGTAGAGTATGTCGCAGGGACTGTGGGTGGACGGAGTCTTGATGAATGCGCGCTGGGTTGCCTCTTCCTTACGGGCGGAGAAGTCGTCGGCAGACAGGACACCATAAGCTCCACCAACTATCTCGGCGTAGTTCCAGTCCTCCTCTGCGACGAAGGTCACTTCCTTGCCGGAGAATGAATAGCAATCCCAGTCCGGAAGAATGAAGTAATCGGTCCTGCCGGCTATGCGGGAGCGGTTGTACACTCCCGGCCAAGTAGTTTCAAGAAGACCGTCGGTGGCTTTCCAGAACCATCTCTTGTAGTCATAGCAGTCGTTTATCTGCACCTTGCGCACAAGCGTTGATTCCGATTCAAGATATGGGGGCAGAGATTTGTCGAAGCCGAAATATCTCCTCCAGCCCTGTGCATCGAAACCTTTGTCGGGGGAAACAGGTTTGTAGTCAAGCGCGCAAATCGCCTTTATCTCGTCTCCGCTGAGAGGGTGGTCATATATTCTGAGCTCGTCGATGTCGCCCCCTCTCTGAATAATGTATGCGCTCTGCACCTGGTAGGGGCTCACTATCCTCTGATGAGGGCCGAACTGGTCCAGGCCGGTGCGTAGCGTAACCACCGAATCCTTCGAGGCTATCATCTCACCGTTCAGGAACAGTTCCACTCCCTTGCTTTCATCCCAGTTGAATGCAATGTGTATCCATTCATCCTCAGCCGGTTTGGCTGTTGTCGTGCTCACGCGCACCCGGGCGAGGTTGTTGTCCGTTACGAAGGCGTCCAGTCCGTGTCCGTTCCAGTCAATCCTCATCCAGACCATATCCCAGCTGGTATGGTCATAATAGGACACCCGCCAGATGGGGAACTCGGTGTCTGATACAGGGGCTCCTGAACGCCACCAGAAGGCTATGGATCCTCTCTCGGACCAGATGTTTCCGGGTGCCAGATATGAATAGGCGTTGCGGAAATGGGCACTCACTGCCTTGCCTGCCACGCCGTCCGGAATCGTGCTCACGCGGTCCACTATGTTGGGGGATGCCTGGTTGAAGCACTTGTCCGCACTGAGGGATTCACCGCTCAGATAGAAGAGAAGGGACTTGTCCGTATTGTCCGTATTGTCAGTATTGTCCTGTGCGGAGGCGACAAGAGGCAAAGCCACGAGGAGGATGGTTATCAGTTTTCGCATATCAGGGTTGATATTACAGTTGTTGTTACAGACGTTGTTTAGTAAATCTCAAAAAATAACTTGGTAATCTTAAACAACTTATTTTTTTCGCTTTACTTAGCCGGAAAAC
>DCIN01000034.1:0-29200 GCA_002315815.1 Bacteroidales bacterium UBA1725
CCAACTGCTCTACCCCGCGATGTTTCGGACTGCAAAGGTAGAAAATTATTTCAAGAAAACAAATTCTATTTGACCTCTATGTTGAAAGGCATACGGGCCATATACTTGGCGGACTGAAGACCTTCGAATTGACGAAGTATCGCATTATTGTTATTCGTCTTGCCAGATAACAGACTCATCAACTCTTCCAGTTCGCTCTTGGGTTTGGGATATCCGGTTACTTTCCAGTCAGACACTTCAGGGTCTCCTGCAAGTATTGCCGCATAGCAGATGGCGTCCTCCAGTGTTCCTATCTCGTCCACCAAATTGATAGTAAGGGCATCAGAGCCGGTCCAGATACGCCCCTGACCGATTTCATCAACAGTTTCGACGGGCAGACCGCGTCCTTCAGACACGATGGAAGTAAACCTGTCATAGATATCCTCCACCGAACGCAGCATATAATCATACTCTTTCTTGTCCAGAGCCCTTGTCAGAGAATACATATCACCGTGGTTGTTGGAAGAATAATACTCAAGTCCTACGTGAGCCAAATCCTCAAGAGTTCCGGAAAGGTCGGGAATCATACTGAAGACACCGATTGATCCCGTAAGCGTGACGGCATCGGAGAAAATCCGGTCACAGCCAGCAGATATCCAGTAACCGCCGGAAGCCGCATATTCTCCATATGATGCAACAACAGGCTTCTGAGCCTTGAGCAGATCAAGTTCAGCCTTTATTTTTTCTGATGCGAGGACGCTGCCACCCGGCGAATTCACACGGAGAACCACGGCCTTGACTGTGGAATCTGCACAGACTTTCTTGACAATGGAAGCGAAACGGCCTCCGGACACATTGGAATCGGATGATTCGTCCACGATTTCTCCGTCAGCATAGATGACTGCTATCTTCTTCTTGGAAACGGAAGGCTGGAGTCTTGCCGAAGCGTATGTCTTCAAGCCTACGAACTTGACATCCTCATATTTTTCGACACCGGCCAAGACGCAGAGTTTGTCCTCTCTCCCTTCTCTGGTCACGAGTTCATCCACAAGTCCGGCATTGACAAAATCCTCAGGAAGACAGAGTTCAAGATTATCCACCGCACTGTCGAGCTGTGCCGCATCGATGCCGCGGCTCTCGGCTATTTCGGATGACATAACATCCCAGATTGAATCCACCATCCTCTGCATCTGTTCCTTGTTCTCCAGACTGGACGACGAGCGTACGAAGGTCTCACCGGCAGCCTTGTACTTGCCGTGCCTGATAAGTTGTACATTGATGCCCAAGCGGTGGAGAAGATCTCCAAGATAAAGCGAGGTTGTATTCACTCCGAGCAACATTGTGGTGGCACCCGGATGGGAAGTCATATATACCTTGTCAGAAACGGAGGACAGATAGTAGCTGCCGGTTGTCGGGGATTCGATATAGGAAATCACGGGTTTGCCGCTGCTCTTTCTGAATTTGTCAATAGATTTGCGCAGTTCCTGAAGAGTGGCGACGTTGCACCCGTTATTGTCGCTGAGTATATAAATGCATTTGATGGCAGGATCGCCGGCAGCTGTATTTATTGCCTGAACGGCATCCCATATTCCCAGTGCAGACTTCTGTGCCGTTCCGATACCCAGAGATGACAGCGAGGAGAGAGGGTTGTCCTCGACGGTCTGCTCAGTAATATCGAGTTTGTTCAAATCTATCCTGAGCACCGCCGAAGCCGGCACGACAGCAGTATTGCCCGCGCTTCCGACAGCCATAAGCCCCACAAAAACCATACAGATCATCGAAGACACGATGCTTAAAACCATAATGCCGCATATCACTGCAAGCATCATTTTGACAAAATCTTTCATCTCAATAGTATTTTGCACAAATATAAGTATTTTTGCAAGCCAAAAAACAACACAATGTCCCAAAAACCATCCATCCCAAAGGGAACGCGCGACTTCGGCCAGCAGGAAACAGCCGAAAGAAACTACATCTTCGATACCATACGCGGAGTCTTCCGCAGTTTCGGATACTCACAGATAGAGACCCCTGCAATGGAGAATCTCTCCACCCTGCTGGGCAAGTACGGAGAGGAAGGAGACAAGCTCCTGTTCCGCATTCTGAACTCTGGAGACGCGTTTGCCGGCATTGACAACAACAGACCGCTTGCCCCACAAGTGTGCGAAAAAGGTCTGCGCTATGACCTCACGGTTCCGTTCGCCAGATATGTGGTACAGCACAGAGACGAACTGGCATTCCCTTTCAAGCGTTTCCAGATACAGCCGGTGTGGCGTGCAGACAGGCCTCAGAAAGGCCGCTACCGCGAATTCTATCAATGCGATGTGGATGTCATCGGCAGCAGGAGCCAACTGTGTGAGCTGGAACTCGTACAGATAGTGGACAAGGTTTTCGGCAAACTCGGCATCAATGTCCTCATCAAAATCAACAACCGCAAGCTGCTCACAGGTCTGGCCGAGATTTGCGGCTTTCCTGACAAAGTCGTCGATATAACGGTGGCCATCGACAAACTGGACAAGATAGGGCTGGATGCCGTCAAGGCGGAAATGATGGAGAGAGGGCTGAGCGCGGAAGCCGTAGCCACTCTCGAACCGGTACTGCTGCTCGGAGGAAGCAATGCAGAGAAGATTGCTGCTATGAGGAGCATTATGAACGCTTCGGAGACAGGTATGAAAGGACTTGACGAACTGGAGGAACTATTTACGTTCATCAGTGCTGCCGGAATCAGCACGCCTACAGAAATCGACCTTTCTCTTGCCCGCGGTCTGAACTACTACACCGGAGCGATATTCGAAGTGAAGGCTACAGACTGGCAGATAGGAAGCATCTGCGGCGGTGGCCGTTATGACAATCTCACCGGCATCTTCGGACTTCCGGATATGTCAGGAGTCGGAGTTAGTTTCGGGGCGGACAGAATCTACGATGTAATCAAGGGTCTGGACAAATTCCCCGACAATCTGAGAAGCACCACAAAGCTGCTTTTCGCGAATATGGGTCCTTCGGAAACTTCATTCATACTTCCCGTCGCCTCTGCCCTGCGCGAAGCCGGTCTTGCCGTAGAATTGTATCCGGAAGCATCCAAACTCAAGAAACAGTTCGACTACGCCGACAGGAAAGCCATTCAGTTCCTTTCCATAACCGGAGCAGACGAGATGAAGGAGGGTATGGTCAATATCAAGAATCTATCTTCCGGCGAGCAGATGAAGTTCAAGGCTGACAACATCTCCGGGATGGTGGAATGGCTGGTTGGCTGACTGTCTCACTCAACAATATAGACATCCTCACCGGGAGCGGTAAAGAAAAACTCCTCTCTGGCGTAAGTCTCCAGAGAATCACGGTTGGAAGAAAGAGCCTCTATCTTCCTGTCCAGTTCCCTGTTTTCCTTTTCCAGCAATTCAATCTGGTGCTCCTGACGATGAACGGTGAAGCCGGCCTGAATCCAACGGAACAGATTGTCCCTCTCGAAAAAGAGGAACAAAACGAAAAGAGATGTCACTACAACGGCATAGCGCAGAAATGATTTCTTTATATCTTTCGTTCTGGGCATAGTTCCGCAAAAATAGTTATTTTTGCAGATATAGAAGACATACAAGCAAAGACATTGAACACATTGTTATCAGAATTATGAAACCTACACTTCTTGTTCTTGCTGCCGGGATGGGCAGCCGATACGGAGGTCTCAAGCAGATGGACGGGCTCGGGCCTCACGAAGAGACAATAATCGACTATTCAATCTACGATGCAGTAAAAGCCGGTTTCGGCAAGGTGGTCTATATTGTACGCGAATATTTTCTTGAGCAGTTCAAGGAGACCGTTGCCCGCAAATACAGCCGCGTCATCTGTGCCGACGGTTCACCGCTGGAATTCGTATTCGTCACACAGGAACTGGACAAGATACCCGCAAGATTCACTCTCAATCCAGACAGGCAGAAACCCTGGGGCACAGCTCACGCCGTACTGATGGCCAAGGATGTGATTGACGGTCCGTTCGTAGTCATCAACGGGGATGATTTCTACGGCAGGGAATCATTCGGCATAGCAGGAGAATGGTGCCGCGCCCACGCCGCTTCGCAAGGAGTCTTCGGCATCATCGGATTCGCTCTGGAAAACACCCTGTCGGAAAACGGAAGCGTATCCCGCGGAATATGCTCATACGGTTCAGACAATCGTCTGACCGGAGTGGTGGAGCATCTCGAAATCAAGAAAGACGAGGATGGAGTGATTAGAGGCAACAACTCCACAAACGGCGAACACGTCGAACTGAAAGGACAGGACCTCTGCTCGATGAATATGTGGTGTTTCACCCCCGATTATTTCACCAAGTCACAGGCCATTTTCGAATCTTTCCTGGAAAGCAACATAGGCGAACTCAAGAAAGAATTCTACATACCCTACGCGATGGACTGTATGATCAAGGACAGAAGTGCCGTGTGCGACGTTCTCGCCACACCATCGCACTGGTTCGGAGTAACATTCAAGGAGGACAGGCCGTCGGTTGTGGCCAAGTTCGCTGAGCTGGTTCAAACAGGAGTTTACCCTTCACCTCTTCACTGATATGGCTGCATTTTTCAAAAAAAGAGCATTGAAGAATCCCGGCAACTACGGTTTTTTCAGCAAGTTCACATATTATGTACCCGGTGTGGCCGATCTTTTCATACTCCTGGTTTTTCTACTTGTCGGAGTGTTGCTCGGCAATCTGGTGTCTCTCCTTTTCGGCCTGTTCCTGGACCAGAAAGATTTCGTCGAATACGCTATGCTGGTGTCCTATCCGTTGATGTTTATTCCTCCTATGATTTATGCAGGAGTGAAGTCCGCAGGAAAGAGTTTCAACAATCAGGGAGTCCGGTTGGACAGCAACCATTTCAAGCCTATGGGAGGTCTGGTCTGCGCACTTCTTGCAACCGTGGCTACACTCGCACTCGGTTTCTGTTCCGATGCCATCACATCAGCAATGCCTCAGATGCCGGAATGGCTTGAAACCATAATGGAAAGTATGACCAGCGGCACTCTATGGATCAATATATTGTGTGTCAGTATATTCGCGCCTCTATTCGAGGAATGGCTATGCCGCGGGATGGTGCTGCGAGGACTGTTGGGCAACGGAGTCAAGCCGATTTGGGCCATAGTGATTTCAGCAGCATTCTTCGCCTTGATTCATATGAATCCCTGGCAGGCCGTCCCCGCATTTCTGCTTGGATTGCTCTTCGGCTATGTATATTTCCGGACAGGCTCCCTGAAACTGACTATGCTGATGCACTGCGTGAACAACAGTTTCGCCTTATTATTCAGCAATATTCCCGCATTCAAAGATATGGAAAGCTGGAGAGATATTTTCAGCGGCCCTGAGTATTGGATAATTATGGCGTCCTGTCTGATTCTTTCAATACTTTCCGTACTTGCATTCAACAAAATAGCTCTGGTGAAGGAAAGCGGAAATTCAGACAGCGTCCCGGCTTTGTTCGGCCGCCGTTGACGCGGAACCGCCGCCTTTTTCGAAAAGCTCGAGCGTATGCCGGGCTTTTTTTACGTCGTGTACTCTGAGAATATCCGCTCCGCGACGCAGCAGCTCCATATGCACGGCCTCTGTGCCTCCGGGGTATTCTTTCGTGAAACGTTTGTCGGCAACGCCAGCGAGAATCGGTCTTCCGAAAGTCTTGAGATCTTTGAATCTCTCCAGAATATTCAGGTTGTCCGCAGTATCCTTGTTGAATCCGAAGCCAGGGTCCAGAATCCAGTCAGGGAGGCCCGGGTCGAAAGCTTCGAAGAAGGAGAAAGGATTGTTATCCCGACACATCGCAATATAACCCAGTCCAAGATTCCGGACGGTCTGGAACATCATCGGATCGTCCTCCCCCGCCGAAATGTCATTCACAGTAAAATGCCCTATCAGATTGAATGCGCGTCGAACTATCTCTGAACGGGTTGTATCTATCGATACAGGCTTTTCCGTGCGAAGTCCGCTCAGCAGCGGTTCCAACCGACACCATTCCTCTTCCATTGAAACGGGGGATGCACCCGGTCTGGAAGAAACCGCACCGATGTCGATAATGTCCGCATCGCTGTCCAGTACCGACATATCATATCTGCTGGGTTCCCAGAATGAGTCAGGAGTCAGGTTCAAGATTGCCATTATCTTTTTCATAGCTGCAAAATTATTCAATTCAGGCAAATTTGGAGTATATTTGCGATATGCTTGTCGTACTTGAAGGACTGGACGGTGCAGGAAAATCCACCCAGGTCAGAAAATTCAGGGAATATCTGGAAGAAAGGCACTCCATTCTCAGATACATACATTTCCCTCGCTATGACTCCGTTCTCTACGGGAATCTTATCGCCAAGTTCCTTCGAGGGGGCTTCGGTTCGATAGATTCGGTGCATCCTCAGCTCGTGGCACTGCTGTTTGCGGAAGACCGACACGATGCAGCTCCGGCAATCAGGGAGACACTCGGACAGGGGGGCTGCGTACTTCTGGACAGGTATGTTTATTCCAACATAGCGTATCAATGCGCAAAACTGGAATCCGATTCGGAATCGGAGGAACTCAGGGAATGGATTATGAATACCGAATACGGATTGTTCAACCTCCCGCGCCCCGACCTCAATATTTTTCTGGACGTTCCCATAAATTTCGTAGAGGAGAGTCTGAACAGGCACAGGAATGGTTCTGACAGGGATTATCTCAAAGGGGCCAGCGACATACACGAAGCGGACATACGTTTCCAGATGAAGGTGCGCGATTATTATCGCAAACAGGCCTCGCTCGATCCGTGTTTCATCTGCGTGGACTGCGCCGGGAGCGACGGAAAAATGCTTCCTCCTGACATCATTTTCGAAAAGCTGAAGACCATATATGAAGATAATATATGAGGTTGATATTTGAGAATAATATATGAAATACATACGCAGAATCAGCATCATATTGCTGGGATCAGTCTTCTTTTTGGCCGGAATTCTCAAGCTGATGGACCCTCTTGGATCCGGTCTCGTCGTGGAGGAATACTTCAAGTTCTTCCACCTCGGTTTTATGCGTCCGTTGTCGGGAGTCACCGCCGAAGGTATGGCTTTGTTGGAGACCATAACGGGAATCGCTCTCATCACCGGTGTCTGGAAGAAAATCGTGTCATATATCACTCTGGCCCTTGTCTCTTTTTTCACTCTGGTCACCCTGATACTTGTGGTTGCTAATCCGGAAATGGACTGCGGTTGTTTCGGAGAAGCCATTCACCTGACTCATTTTCAAAGTTTCATTAAAAATATCATACTTTTGGGGCTTTGGGAAGTGGTTTTCATTACGGAAGATTTCGAGAAGCCCAGAAAAGCGAAATTTGTCAGCTTCTGGATAAGTACGGCATCCGTGCTCGCATTTGCGGTATATTTCTGCTACAATATTCCCGCCCGGGATTTCACCTCCCTGAAAGTCGGGGTTGAAATTCTTCCCGACAACAATGAGTCCGGCACTCTGAGTTTCTGCAACGCCGAAGGAGAGTACGTCGACTCCCTTGCCTGGGACGGACAGGTGATGATTTTTTCTCTGTACGACCCTGAAAAACTTTCCCAAACCGACAGCGACAGGATAGAAAAATGCTTCAATGACTGCAGTTCCGCAGGTATCAAACCTTTGGCCCTTTTCAGCGGAACTCCGGACGAATACCCTGAATCATTTTATGCCGACAGAAGGACACTGATGGCCCTGAACCGCGCCAACGGAGGTGCCACTCTCATCTGTGACGGGCAGATTGCCGGCAAATGGGCACCGGGAGACTTCCCGAACTGCGAGGAATTGCAGGAATTGTCAAAAATGGATGCAGCTGAGGTTCTGGTTTCGAGCACCAATTCGTCGCGGATAAAGCTTCAAGCCTTCCTGCTGTATGTTTTTGCTGTTATGCTGCTGCTATAAAGCCTTCCAGCCTCTTCCAGCGTTTCCGGAGTACCTATATCTATCATTCTGAAGCCCTCGGGTGCCTTGACTCCGTATATCGGATGAGAGGCAGCTTGGGCCAGATAGAAATCAATAACGGAAAATCTCTGCGGCCACCCGTTCATCAAAGACAGAACTTCTTCGGAGACGATGTGTATTCCACAGAAAGAAAGGCTTTTGAACATAGAGGGGTCGAGTCCGTGGTAGGGTGATTTGATTTCACCTGTCCTGATGTCAGTCCATCCGACCAGTCGCATTCCATCGTCGAAAAGAAGCCGGCGGGGCGAAGGGGCTTCTTCGACCAGAAGTGTTGCCAGCGAATCCGGCCTGTCCTGCGAAATGAAACTCCGGACATCCAGATTGGACAGAATATCCACGTTGTGTACAAGAAAACGTCCGCTCCCTCTCAAAAAAGGAGCCGCATTCCTGATGCCACCTCCTGTCTCCAGAGGTGCCGGACCGTCTTCTTCGGAAATATCCACGGAATATTCCTGCGGCAGACAGCTCACATATCCGCGAATCTGTTCCTTGAGGTGGCAGACGTTCACTACAAAGTTGGAGATTCCTGCGGAGAAGAGGCTGTCCATCACACGACGCAGCACAGGTACTCCGGCAACTTCCACCATCGCCTTTGGAACAGTGTCGGTCAGTGGTCTGAGCCTTGTACCCAAACCGGCGGCAAATATCATAGCCTTCATAACGCAGGAGTCCATTCGAAGGCCAAGCTTCTCAAAAGCCCTGTCAGATAGGGATACCTTTCGAAAGGTTCCACCGTCAGTTCGGCAAGACATTTCTGCGCCGGCTTCAGACAGTCCAGAAATAGCTGTTTACGTTCGAATATACCACGGAAACCGTATGCGCCCATCTCCTGAAGGAGGCGAATCAGAGTGATGAGCCTGTAACGGTCATAAAATTCATCTTCGCTCACATTCTCGTATTCACGCAACGCATCCAGATAACACAACTCCAGCGAACGTCTCATCTGCGCACTGAAGTGTGTGCCTGCATTCCAAAGGAAGGATGCAAGATCATACTGCACAGGCCCGCGGCGGCCTCCCTGGAAATCGATGAAGTAAGGCGAACCGTCCTTTATCATTATGTTTCGGGCCTGGAAGTCCCTGTACATAAATGTATTGCCTATTCCTTGCAAGGCATCCCCGCACAAGGTGTCGAAGTCATCCTGCAAACGAATCTCGTCAAACTCCAGCCCGGTGAACTTAAGAAAATCATACTTGAAGTAATTAAGGTCGAAATTCACCATCCTGGCATTGAATTCCTTGTCCGGAAAGCAAAGATTCCAGTCCATACCCAATCCTACTCGGTATTGGACTGAAGGCAGAGTGGCTATTACAGAACGGAGCCATTCCATCTCCCTTTCACCGTACACGCCAGTGGCCAAGGAAGGTTTGAGCAGTTCGAAAAGTTGGGCGTCACCGAGGTCCTCCTGGAGATATGCCATACCGTCCTGCGATACGGCGAAAATCTCGGGAGCGTGCAAACCTTCTTCGCGGAATCTGCGTCCTATTTCCAGAAATGCACGGTTCTCAGCAGGGTTCGTACCGATGCAAGCGACAGCGGTGCGGCCATCCCCTCCTGTGATGCGGTAATATTTCCTGGCACTTCCGGACTGGGGCAGAAGCTGTACTGACTCCGCTTCCGAACCGCTCCATCGGGCATATAGTTTCTTCAATCTTTCCATATCGGCAAAATTACGAAGTTTTTGCTAACTTTGTGAGTTTGAAACTATGAATTCCGCATCCAGAATATTGTTTCCGGCAGCCGTCGTGGCCACAGTCTTCTTCGGAGCCTCCGGTCTCGGAAGAGACAGGGTGGAGGTTGTGAAGATACCATCCCCGTTCGCTTCGGCAGACACTGTGGTTTACCCCTCCGACGGATACAGGCAGAGGCGCACCGCCGAGCAGATTGCCGAATTCGCACTCACAGATCTTCTCTCTTTCTCCGCTCCTTCGGATTCAACTTATTTTGAGGAGGATACGCTGCAGTTCATATCCGCCAGGGACACCATCAGGGTTCCGGATTCGCTTCGCCTTACAGACCCTTTCCGCTTCAAATACTATATCGCCCTCGTAGATTCTTTCACGCACGTTCTGGTCAGCGATTCGCTCAAAGTCTCGTTCAAGACAAAAATTGCGTCCGGTGACAGTCTGTCAGCCAGAGCGGATTCTCTGGACTGGCGAAGGCTCGATTCCGTATGGTGCGCCGACTCAGTCCTGGCTGCCAAGGCAAAGTTCGCCGCCTGGTACGCATCTCTTAGCAAGTCGGAAAGAAAGAAATACGATCTGGAGCGGAAAATGGAGGCAAAATTGGCCGCAGCCGACTCGCTCGATGAAATCAAGGAAAACAAGAAGGCTGAGAGAGACAGCATAATCGAGAACACTCCACGCATCCTTCAGACCTTCGCCGTGGAAGATTCGATGCAGTATAAAAGAATAATCAGCTGGACTGTGGATCAGGATTTCCACAAGATGAAGGTGGAGATTCCCGACACCGGTTACAACTATCATTTCTATGACTATCCTTTCCTGCGCAAGGACGTGAACGCCACCTGGTTGGGTGTGGCCGGGTCGCCCGTTCAGAGCTATGATTTCTTCAAGCGGACCAGCGAAAGCGATGTGGAATTCTACAAGGCTCTGGAGTCCTGGAGCTACGGTCCCGGAAGCCTTGAACAGGTAAACACCAAAACCCCATTCACAGAACTTGCATACTATGGGACTATTCTGGGAGGCAGCGACAAGGAATCCGACAATCTGCACATATACACCACCCAGAACATCACCCCGGCCCTGAACGTGGGCCTGCAGTTCGACAGGTTCGGAGGAGGAGGAATGCTTGCCAACGAAGAGACCAAGAACAAAACTTTTTCCTTCAAAACCAATTACTTGGGTAAACGTTATCTGATGAATGCCGGCTATATCAGCAATACCGTGGAAAGGGAAGACAACGGAGGAGTTGTCAGCATCTCAGAAGTCAGCGACACAGTTCTGGATGCCCGTGAAATGGCCATCAATCTGAGAGTTGCGGAATCCAAGACGACACGGCACACAGTCTTTTTGAACCAGCAGCTCAGAATACCTTTCAATTTCATCAACGAGATAAGGGCAAGACGGGACAGCAGTTTCAGCTTCGACAAGGATGCAGTGGACAGAAACATCACCACAGCGTTCATAGGCCACAGCAGCGAACTGTCCACATACGCGAGAATCTACGAAGACGCCATCACTTCCAGAGTCGATTCGTCCTTCTATCGCAACGTGTTCAACTACGGAGCTATATCTTCCGACTCAGTGAGGGTGCTCTGTCTGGACAACAAAGTGTTCATCAAGCTTCAGCCCTGGTCTGACCAAAGCATAGTATCCAAACTCAACATCGGCATCGGAGACCGCTACAGGTCATATTACGTTCAGACAGACGCAGATCCCAAGATAGGATCCAAGGTGAACGAAAATTCATTCTACGGCTATGCCGGAGCGGAAGGCAGCGTGAAGAAATACTTCGGCTGGAATGCCAAGGCCAGACTGACTTTCCTGGGAGCCGATGCCGGCGACTTTGCGATTGAGGGTAACGCAGCTTTCAATCTCTATCCTTTCAGAAAGGCAAAGACCAGCCCGATAGCGTTCAAAGCACATTTTGAGACTTCTCTCAAGAACCCAAGCTATTACGAGAAGCACGTCCGCTCGAACCATTTCCTCTGGAATCACGATGAATTCACCAAAATATCCACCACCAAGCTGCAGGCAGAAGTGGATATTCCCTGGTGGAAGCTGAAGGCGGGCGCAGGCTATGCACTGCTGGCCGGCAATCTCTACTACGGCAATGATGCCACGATTCGTCAGAATACTACGGCAATGAGCGTCTTCTCCGCATCCCTTATCAAGAACTTCAAAATCGGACCGTTACGTCTGGACAACAAACTGCTCTTTCAGAGTTCCTCAGACCAGTCCGCAGTTCCGGTTCCAGCCCTTGCTCTCAACCTCAGGTACTATCTTGAGTTCGTTGTACAGAAAGATGCTGCCAAGAGATACAATGTGATGACTATGCAGCTGGGAGTGAACGGATTCTGGAACACCGCCTGGAATTCTCCTTCCTGGAACCCCAACCTCGGGGTCTTCTACAACCAGACTGATCGCAAATACAACAACGGACCATACTTCGATGTATTCTTGAACGTTCAGTGGCAGCGTTGCTGCATATTCATCAAATACCAGAATGCCACAGCAGGCCTGAGGTGGCCTGTCAGAAGTCAGGACTATTTCAGCGCAGACAGGCAGATAATCACCCAAAACGGCCTCGGAGGCCTCAAAATAGGCATTTATTGGCCATTCTATATACAGCCCAGGTCCGGCACGGCAGGGACAGCAATGACAAGGGAATGAAAGAGAAACGATTGTCCGTCCGCAACAGGGTGCTGATTGCCATTGGTCTGGCCGCGGCAGCATTATTCACGGTATTTCTGCTTCGGCTCCGCGATACAGAAGATGATTACGGGAACCAGTTGCTGGGAGTGCTGGACACAGAAGAACTCTCGGACAGTACAGGAACTCTGAGGCTGGGATATTGCTACCATCTTCTGACCAAATTTGCATCCGACAATCGGAAAGAGATACGCATCGTGCTGGCCGACAAGGCCGAGGACTACGAGGATTCACTCAATTCCGGAACAGCCTGTCTGATTGTAAGATCCTTTCCATTCCATCCAGACACGGACAGCGCAGTCGTATCCAGTCCTTTGGACAGTATTGCGGTGTGGGTCGCCGGAACAAGCCGGAAGAAGCTTATGGATGATGTGAACAAGTGGATAGAAGAGTGGAACAATTCCAGTGACAGGGCTGCCGTGAGGGAAATTTTCCTCGAGAAATACTCACCTTTCAAATTCGGAGAGATTAAATGTCTGAGTCCTTATGACTCACTGCTCAGGATATATGCAGACAGCACCGGAAACGACTGGAGGCTGCTGGCATCAGTGATGTACAAGGAATCGCGCTTCCTTCTGGAAGCCAAATCCGGCAAAGGTGCCGTAGGGCTGATGCAGATGAAACCTTCAACTGCGGCGGAGTTCGGCATTACGGACCTGTCTGATCCTGAACAGAGCATATATGCCGGAGCACATTACATACAGAGAATCAGCAGACACTACCGCAAGGGGGCGGCCGACAAAGACGAACTCATCAAATTCACTCTGGCCGCGTACAACGCCGGGATGAGCAGGATTGATGACTGTATCAGATACGCAGCTTTTCATAATGCTGACACCAGCCGCTGGGACAGCGTGGCCGCCGTTATTCCGAAAATGAGAGACTCCACCGCCCTTGCCTCCGGATTGCTGGAGCACGGAGCCTTCAACGGACAGGAGACATTGCAATATGTAGAAAAGACGACAGAACTGTACCGGCAGTTCAGCCGTATGTTTCCGGAGCGGTGAATGAAGTATGGAATGTAACTATATCAAAAAGATAACCACACACAAAAATGAAATCAGCATTTATGTTATTGATTCCGGCCCTTCTTTTGGCTTCCTGCGGGCAGAATACCGAAAAAATCAAAGCCATAGATCTTGATGATCTGGATACCACAGTCACGGCGGCGGAGGACTTCTACCGCTTCGCCAACGGAGGATGGCAGGCCAGACATCCTTTAAGTGCCGAATATGCACGTTATGGATCATTCGAAGTGCTTGCTGAAGATAATCAGCAGAAACTCAAAGATCTTTTTGCTGCAATGGCCGAACTGAAAGCGGAGAAAGGAAGCGTGGAGCAGAAAATCGCCGACCTATACAGACAAGGTCTGGACTCAGTCACCCTCAACAAGGAAGGGACCGCTCCTATTGCCAAATATATACGCGAAATCTATTCAGCCCGGGACAAAGCTGAACTTGTGAAGACCATTGCAGCAATCCATTCCTGCGGAGGCAGCGGTTTCTTCGATTCAGGTGTGGAGTCCGATTTGGAGAACAGCGATTCACAGATCCTGTTTCTCTCCCAGGGAGGACTCGGTATAGGAGACCGGGACTACTACTGCAAGGAAGACCAGGAGGCGGTCAGGGAAAGCTACAAGGCTATGCTGCGCAAACTATTCTCACTCACAGGAATCCAGAATCCGGACTATGCCGCCGAAAATGCATATTCCTTAGAGGCCTCGCTTGCTGAAGCTTCCTGGACCAGAGTTCAGAACAGAGACATAGCCGCTATGCTGAATCCGATGAGCAGCAAACAGATATGCGCCGCATATCCGGGTTTCGATTTCGCATCTTACTTCACAGAACGCGGAATCGAGCCTCAAGACAGAATCATAGTTTGCCAGCCTTCTTTCTTCGAGGCTTTCTCCAGAATCTACTCCGGAGCGCAACTGTCACAAATCAAGGACTATCTTGCAGGACTTCTCATCAGTGACGCCGCCAGTCTGCTCTCAGACGAGTGCTATGCAGCGAGCTTTGATTTCTACAGCCGCACCCTCAGTGGTGTCACTGAACAGAAACCGCGTTGGAAAAGAGCACTCGGAGTTCCCAATTCCATACTCTCCGAAGCGGTCGGCGAGATATACACCGCCAAGTATTTCCCCGAATCATCCAAGAAGAAGGTGCTGGATATCGTAGACAATCTACAGGAGGCTCTCGGGCAGCACATCGACGCACTTGAGTGGATGGGAGATGAAACAAAGGCTTATGCACGCGAAAAGCTTGCTTCATTCACCGTAAAGATTGGTTATCCTGACCAGTGGAAGGACTACAGCACTCTCGTGATAGATCCCGAAAAGAGCTACTTCGACAATGTCCGTGAGGCACGTATATGGATGGTGAAAGACAATATGTCCAAACTCGGCAAGGCTACCGACCGCAGCGAGTGGGGAATGTCGCCACAGACAGTGAACGCATACTACAACCCTACCACCAACGAAATCTGCTTCCCCGCAGCGATTCTGCAGCCACCTTTCTTCAATCCTGATGCCGATGATGCAGTGAATTACGGGGCGATAGGAGTGGTGATAGGCCACGAAATGACGCACGGCTTCGATGACCAGGGACGACTCTTCGACAAAAGCGGCAATATGACATCCTGGTGGACAGACGCCGATGACAAAGCTTTCCGTGAAAAGACCTCAGGACTAGTGGAGCAGTTCAATGCCATCGAGGTTCTGCCGGGACTCTTCGCCAATGGTCAGTTGAGCTTGGGAGAGAACATCGCAGATCAGGGTGGACTCCGCATCGCATACACTGCACTCCAGAATAAACTGGCCGGTTCCGAACCCGATCCCATAGACGGATTCACAGCCGCACAACGCTTCTATCTCGGCTACGCCCACGTATGGGCCAACAACATCACCGATACTGAGAAGCAGCGCAGAACTCTTATGGACGAACATTCTCTGGCAGAAAACAGGGTGAATGCCAGTCTGAAGAACATCGACAGTTTCTTCGAAGCCTTCGGCATCAAAGAGGGAGATGCGATGTATCGTCCGGAAAATGAGAGAGTAATCATCTGGTAAATGCAAGCCGGACGTTTCATAGCTGAACGGCTTCGGTTCAAAGGCAAGATGGCCGTTGCGGCGACGGCCATCTCTTTCTTCGTGATAACCATAGCTCTGGCTGTATCCGGAGGATTTCGTCAGGCAATACGGGACGGCCTGTCGGAAATGTATGGAGACATAGTCCTCTCCGGCGACCCTCTCACGGCTTCCGACAGCACTATATCCTTAATTCTGGGAAGTACAGGAGTGCGTGACGCAGTTCCAGTAATACGCCGCCCCGGCATAGCAAAGAGCAGGAACGGGTTGATGGGTATTGTTTTCAAGGGTGTACCATCTATGGATTCGAGTATGATGGCCAGAATACCGTCATCAATGGCATCAAGGCTGTCGCTCAATGAAGGGGATGATTTTACCGCGTACTTTGTGGATGACAGGATGAAGGTACGCCGCTTCATCGTGGACGGGATATTCGAAAGCCCTGTGGAAACAGACGGCGCGATGACTGTACTTGTGCCCATCGAGGATATGAGAAGGGTCAACGGATGGTCCGAGCAGGAAGTCTCAGACATAGAAATCTTGCTTGAAGACAGGGACATAGACAGAGAACTCCTGTTTTATCTTACTTCCTCACTGGGATACCGTACCAATTCCGATTCCTACGCGGTAAGAGAGAAATATTCCAGAATATTCGACTGGTTGGACCTTCTGGACTTCAACGTGCTGGCAATACTGATACTTATGACGGCGGTGGCCGGCTTCAATATGATATCCGGACTCTACATCCTGCTTTTCAGGAATATATCAACCATAGGAATTCTCAAGTCAATGGGAATGTCGAACTATTCCGTAGGTATGGTATTCTTGAGACTTGCAGCCAGAATAGTAGCCACAGGAATGGTGGTCGGTACCGTTGCGGCACTTCTTTTCTGTCTGATTCAATCTTCCACTCACGTCATTGGTCTTGACCCCGTGAGCTACTTCATATCATATGTTCCGGTTCATCTGAATCCACTTTTCGTATTGGCCGCAGACGCAATCTCATTTGCCGTCATTATGATTCTTCTGCTGATACCGACTCTGTTCATCGCCAAAGTCGATCCGGCACAGACCGCCAAGTCTGAATGATTCTACTTCTTTTTCTTTGAGTTCAGGAGCAGACGTTCGGCTATTTTGCGGTTCTTGATTGCCACTTGGTCTTCGGGGTCAATTCTGAGGGCCTTGTCATAGAAACTTATAGCCTTCTTATAGTTCTTCTCGCATACAAGCCAGTATGAACCCTGATTGTCGAGGAACAGAGTACTCTTGGGAAACAACTGACTCATACTTAAGGACAGTTTCTTGAATGCTTCGTAGGAAACAGGACTTCCGATGGAGTAAAATTTGGAACAGTACTGCTGGATGAAGTCGGCGAACTCAAGTTCGCTCACCGGACTACCCTTGTATGTCCAGGCCGGATGGTTCTTTGAATGGAGACTGATGACATTGGACAGTTCCATTACGGTGGCATCGGGGTATTCCTTCTCATAGGAGAGCAGAGATGCGGCCTTTGCGAATCTGTATTCCAGTTCGTACGGATAGTCTTTAATCAAAGCATCTATCACTTTCTGGCTTTCGGCAAAGCAGGCATCATCGAACTCGTTATCCTCAAAATAGTTGATATCCTTGCCTTCTGAATCCTTGAGAGTCAAGGACGGTGCGTTGCCGAGATATCTGGGACTGTTGACAATCACCATTTTTGTTGCCTGTGACTTGCTGAGATAGAAATAAAAACGGCCAAGCTTGGGTTCGGGATCATCGGGCGCAACTTTCTCCCAATTGTCCAGAACTGTCTCGACACCGATACCGCAGTATCCTACATTTTTAACCTGCCTCTCATACTTTTCCTTATATTCGGCCGATGTGAGTTGGGCGAAAGCCTGAAAACTGCAGAACAACGCCGTGATAATAAATAATTTTCTCATATCCTCAATTCTTATCTTCTGACGATTCATCCATTCGACTGATTCATATATCCATCCGATTGGTACATATATCCATTGAACTGGTTCAATTATCCATTAAACTGGTTCATATATCCATCAGTATTCTCCTTGCTTTGGGCAGCAAATTATTGCAACGGCTGCCTATATTTTTGACAAATCCCAATGCCACTCCTCTGTATGTCAATACAATGTACCCCTGCGGAGCCCCGGGGAGCACAATGGTGTCTCTGTGGTAGAATTTGAGAGCGGTCTGCTTGTCCACCTCCACGGAAGGGTAGAGGCCACGGTCATAGTCTATCGAAAGACAGCTGTCCGGATCAAAGCCGACAGCAGGTAAACGGAAAGGCTTTATGACTGATGCGGTCGATTTCTTCGGAGAAGGTGCTGCAGCCGTTTTGCGCAAAGCTCCGACCCACTGCCCTTCCCCAAGAACTTCTCCTGCTTTGAGGAGATTGCCGCAGGAAGTCAGGCGTACCCCGTATCCGGAAAATTCATCAATTGGAGGTATTATTTCGCCACCCAGCTCGGAAGCGGCCCACTGAAGATTGGCATCATTTTCTTCATCATTATATGTACAGGTCGAATATATCAGCAGTCCGCCCTGTCTGAGAGCGGGCCATACATCTGCGATTATTCGTTTCTGTCTGGCGGCGCAGAGCCTGACCACATCGGGACTCCATTCCTCACGGGCTCTGGCATCCTTGCGGAACATCCCCTCCCCGCTGCAAGGGACATCAGCCACAATCACGTCGAAAAATCCGCCCAGAGAAGCGAAGGCGGCGGGATCGGCACTGGTGACGGTCACATTGGAGTCTCCCCAACGCGCCACATTGTCCGCGAGCACGGCGGCACGTTGTTTCATCACTTCGTTGCTCACAAGCAGGAACGAAGACCCGAAACTGTCCCTGAGTGATGTGGCAAGGTCCGTTGTCTTGCCTCCGGGAGCAGCACATAGGTCGAGGACCTTCAGAGGACCCTCCATTGTGGCGCAGAGTCTGCGGAAAATATGCCCGACAAACATAGCGGAGGAATCCTGCACATAATAGCATCCGGCGTGAAACAGCGGATGAAGAGTGAAGGACGGTCTCTGGACAAGGATGCGCCCATATTGGCTCCAGGGGACGGGTGAAGCCCCCTCAAGTATTGGAAGGGATGAATTCGGCCTCTTGTATGGGTTGAGCCTTATGGAGACGGGGATATCTGTCATCAGGCTATTGCAAGGCTGTCCACAATTCTGTCCAGTGCCTCCTTGATTTTGCCGCCGACCATAGCCTTCATCATCAGGTTGAAGTTGGCATCAATTTCCAGACTGAAGTCTGTGCGGAAAGCATCGCCTTCACAGGGGTCAAAATGGGCTGTCGCACAGAATTCCACGGGAGATTCGGTGCTGACAATCCTTATTCTCTCATAGGGTTTCCTCTCATCCACCCTTACCGCTATGGTGAAACCACGGACACTGGCCCTGAGGGTGTCGTAGTCGGACTGTATCGAATCCTTGTATTCCGCAGGCAGCATTCTTGTGAAGTTACCAAGATCGGTGAAGGCCATATAAAGTTCCTCCCTGCTTCGAGGGACTGTTCCGTGCTTGCTTTCGTAGTGAGCCATACAGGTTTTTTTGTTACTTTTGTAGAATCACAAAGATAATATATATTTCTGATGCACAGGATATATTTCGAAAAACGCTGCATAGTCATCTGCAATCCCGCAGATCAGGCTCTTACCGATCCTAACTCCATCGAATTCCACCCGGGAGAGAAAGTGGATATGACTATGCTCGTGTCGCTGTTCGAAGCGACGCCCTCACTCGGACGTATATACATACCCAGTTGCGATACCGACGGAATGTACGCCAAGCTGTGCGCTGAATTCCGCGAAGTTGATGCCGCAGGCGGTTTGGTGTCCAACAGACGCGGCGACTTCCTCCTCATAAAAAGAAACGGGTTATGGGATTTGCCCAAAGGACACAGAGAAGCCGAAGAAGACATCAGAACCACAGCCTTGAGGGAAGTTCAGGAAGAAACGGGCGTGGACCAGCTGGAACTCCGTGAACTGATTTGCATCACAGACCATTGCTACCTGAGGAACGGAATATGGCACCTCAAGCACACCTGGTGGTTCGATATGCTCTATACGGATCCGGTGGATCTCACACCACAGCGGGAGGAGGACATTTCCAAAGCGGCTTGGGTGGCGAAGTCCAGCCTTCCACCTCTGCTCAAGAACACTTTTCCGTCCATCATAGAGGTTTTCCGTCAGGCAAAATGAGATAAAATGAGAAAAAAAGATTCCTAAAGTGAAACAAAAATATACACAAGATGAAACTTTTCAGAGGTTTCATCCGTATTAATTTTGTTGGACTATATTGTATATGAAACTTTCACAATTCGATTTCGACCTTCCCAAAGAAAAAATAGCGACCGAACTGATGCCCGAAGTGAACGGCAGAATACAGTGGAGGGATGAGTGCAAGCTTATGGTGCTGCACAAAAACAGCGGGGAAATCGAACATCGCCGTTTCAAGGATGTCATAGACTACTTCGGCAAGGATGACCGCTTCATCCTCAACGATACCAAAGTTTTTCCCGCCAAACTGTTCGGCAAGAAGGAGAAGACCGGGGCTGACATTATGGTCTTCCTGCTCAGGGAACTGAACAAGGAACAGAGGCTCTGGGATGTCATTGTGGATCCGGCCAGAAAAATCAGGATAGGCAACAAACTTTACTTCGGAGACGACGAAAGCCTTGTCGCGGAAGTCATAGACAACACCACATCGAGGGGACGCACCTTGAGATTCCTGTATGACGGTCCTTATGACGAATTCAAGCAAGCATTGTTCGCCCTCGGACAGACTCCTGTTCCGACTTGGGTGAAGGAGACTCCGACAGAACGCGACGTGGAGGAATTCCAGACGATTTTTGCCGTTAACGAAGGGGCAGTATCTGCTCCCGCAGCCTGCCTGCATTTCAGCAGGGAACTGCTCAACAAGATGATACTCAAGGACATCAACAAAACATTCATCACAGTGAATATGGGTATAGGGCACTTCCGTTCCGTAGATGTGGAGGACCTGTCCAAACACAGGATGGATGGAGAAAGGATGATTATTTCCCAACAGGCGGCAGATGAAATAAACGGCACCAAGAGGTCGGGACACAAGATTTGCGCCGTGGGCGTCACAGTGATGAGGGCCCTTGAGACATACGTCACCACCGACAAAGAGGTGAGAGCGAACGACACCTGGACAAACAAGTTCATCTTCCCGCCTTACGAATATTCCGTACCCGACGCTATTATCTCCAATTTCCATCTCCCTGAGTCAACTATGCTTATGGCAGTAGCGGCGTTCGGAGGTTTCGAGAAAGTGATGAATGCCTACGATGAGGCGCTCAGGAACGATTACCGCTTCGGTCCCTACGGAGACGCTATGCTGATTCTGTAGGATTTCGGTCAGAAATCATTATCTTTGTCCGGAACACTGAACTTGACTGTGAAATGGACAAAGAAAATCTACAAACTGTCAGTGCCGTCGCGCTGAACAGCATTTTCGGCTACGAGCCGGAACTATCCAATCGTATCATCAACTCTCTGGGCAGTCCCGAAGCCCTGTTTGCTTTGTCGGAAGACGAACTTCAGGATTTGTTCGGACCCGGAAACCGCCATCTTCCGCTGATATGCGGCAAAGCGCTGGATGAGGCGGCGGAACTGTTGCACCGTCTGCTTGGAATGGGATACCAGGTGCTCAGCATCCAGGACGAAAATTATCCGAAACTCCTGAAAGAATGCCCCGATGCACCGGCCGTACTCTTTGTCAGAAGCGGCACTGATGTCGCTGAACTGTTCAACTCCCGGCCGGCAGTCTCGATTGTCGGAACCAGAGACATTACCCCATACGGCAACGAATGGTGTACCAGAATTGTCAGAAGACTGTCTGAAGCTCCGATAAAACCATTGATAATCAGCGGTATGGCAATAGGTATAGATATCTGTGCGCATATGGCCTCCCTGGCTTTCGGTCTCCCGACCACGGGTGTTCTTCCCGTGGGGATAGACAATATCTATCCACGCCGCCACAGCACTGCCGCCGATAAAATTTGCTCAACCCCCGGTTGTGCAATGGTTACGGACTTCCCCCCCGGGACAGTGCCTGAGGCATTCACCTTTCTCAGACGCAACAGGATAATCGCCGGAATGAGCCGCGCCACAATTCTCGTGGAATCGAAGGAGAAAGGAGGAGGTACAATGACTGCAAGACTTGCATCCGGATACGGCAGGGATGTGTTTGTTCTTCCTGGACGTATCGATGACCTGAATTCCCGTGGCTGCAACCGTCTGTTAAGCGAGAAACTGGCAGAAGCGCTGTACTCGCTGGACGCTCTGCCGGAACTGCTGGGTCTCGGAAAAGCGACAGGCCAAGGTCGTGAAGCTGACAAGGAACAGGATATCAAGAACAGATACTCCGAATCGATGGAGCCTGAAGAAATGAACAAGATACTGTCCGTTTTCTCCGCCATCAAGAGGACACGAGGTCTGGACTATGAAGGAATATGCCGTGAATGCAGACTTGAATACAGCGAAGTTACGGCAATAGCCGGCCGTCTGGAGAATGACGGTTTCATAGTGTCCGACCTCCTCCAGAGATGCAGCGTCAACGCCTTTTTTTATTAATTTTGCATCCGTGGATTATATTGGATTATCTTGAATTATCCCTATGGAATTCATCGACACACATACTCACAACAGCGACTCCGCATATCAGGGATGTGAGGACGAAGTGATTGAACGGGCGCTGCAGGCTGGCGTGACAAAACTCCTGCAACCGGATGTCGATTCTTCGGAAAGAGACAGAATGTTCACCCTTGCGGCACGCCATCCGGGAGTCCTGCACCCGATGCTCGGTCTCTATCCCGGTTCGGCAGGTCCGGACTGGAAAGATGAAATGGATGCTATGCTGGCATATCGCGACAGGGGAATCGTAGCCGTGGGAGAGATAGGACTGGATTATCACTATGGGAAGGAAAACGCAGTCTGGCAGAAAGAAGCCTTCCGCACCCAGCTTGAGCTCGCCTCTGAATGGGACCTGCCGGTAAACATTCACTTGAGGGAGGCCACGGAGGATTTCTTCGCCATAATGGCTGACTGCAGGCATCTGCACTTGAGGGGCAATCTGCACGCATTCAGCGGCAGTGCTGAATTCTTCGAGAGGATGTACAGTATGGGAGACTGGTACGTCGGCATAGGAGGAGTGTTGACTTTCAAGAAAGCGTCCATAGCAGAAGACGTAAAGAGAATACCGTTGGAACGTATTGTGCTTGAGACTGATTCACCCTACCTTGCACCTGTCCCGCACAGAGGGGAGCGCAACGAAAGTTCGTTCATTCCCGTAATCGCCCGTTATCTGGCCGAAAGAAAGGGATGCACGGTGGAGGAGGTGGCACAAGTTACGACTCGGAACGCAAAGAGCTTGTTTTCGATATGAAATCGGTTTTTTGCAATAATTGTATTTGAAGATGAACAAGATATTTCTGATATACACCGGAGGCACCATAGGAATGAAGGAAGATCCGATTGACGGCACTCTCAAACCATTCGATTTCAACGGAATACTGAACGAGGTGCCGGAGCTTCGCAAATTCGCATTCATAATAGACTCATATACTTTTTCTCCGCTGATTGACTCCTCCGACGTGGAACCGGGACTGTGGAAGGATCTTGCATCACTGATTTCCCAGAAATATGACAGCTATGACGGCTTCGTGATTCTACACGGCACGGACACTATGGCATACAGTGCTTCAGCGCTGAGTTTTATGCTGGAAGGTCTGGACAAACCCGTCATCTTCACCGGAAGTCAGCTGCCCGTCGGAAAACCCAGAACCGACGGAAAGGAGAATCTGGTGTCGGCTATTGAGATAGCGTCAGCCAAAGACAGGGACGGCAAGGCCCTTGTGCCGGAAGTGTCAATATGCTTCAACTCACAGCTGCTCAGAGGAAACCGAAGCACCAAGGTAAACGCTACAGGTTTTGATGCCTTCATCTCGCCCAACTGCCCTCCGCTCGCCGTGGCCGGAATCAACATCAGATACAACGATGCCGTCATACGCAGGAGTACTACGGGAGAACTCAGAGTGCACGACAGTCTGGACACCAGAGTGTCCATCCTCAAGCTCCACCCGGGAATTACGGAACAGGTTGTGCGCGACGTGCTTCTCGGAGACGGTTCCAGAGCCGTGATAATAGAAACCTACGGTTCGGGCAACGCCATATCAAAACCCTGGTTTCTGAATCTGGTGAAAGAGGCCGCCCGAAGAGGGAAAATACTGCTGAACGTGACCCAATGCCTTTGCGGAGACGTCGATATGGACATATATGCGACTGGGCGTGCCCTCAAGGAAGCCGGAGCCGTATCGGGCCACGACATCACCACGGAAGGGGCTCTTGCAAAGCTGTTTGTCCTTATGGGAGAACAATCCTCCAACGCTTGCGTCAAGGCCCTTTTGGAGACCAATCTACGGGGAGAAATATCAAAATAATACTTGTAAAGTGAAATTTTATTGCTAAATTGCACCGCTTTTGGAATTGAATTTCACAAACTAATACATTATTAAAAATTCATTATGAAAAAGATTTTCATGTTACTGGCAGTTGCAGGCGTAATGGCCTTCTCTGCAAACATCGCAGCCGCTCAGGAGGAAGAGGCAGCTGAGGCTGCTGCAACTGAAGAAGTTGCCGCTCCCGCAGAGGAAATGTCAGCCGCCCAGCTTCTTAATGGCACCGGAGAAGAGATTCCTCTCAACCAGGCTCTCAAGACCAAGTTCATAGAGGGTGGTGCAAGCTTTATGTCCCTCATTATCATCTGTCTTGTAATCGGTCTTGCACTTGCAATCGAGCGAATCCTTTATCTCTCCTTCTCGAAGATCAATACCAAGGCTCTCATCGCCAAGGTTGAGGATGCCCTTGCAAACGGTGGAATCGAAGCTGCCAAGGACATTTGCCGCGAGACACGCGGTCCCGTTGCATCAATCTTCTATCAGGGACTTCTCCGCTACGATCAGGGTATTGACGTTGTAGAGAAGACAGTCGTTTCCTACGGTTCAGTACAGATGAGTGAAATGGAGAACGGACTTTCCTGGATTGGACTGTTCATTGCGCTTGCACCTTCACTCGGATTCCTCGGAACCGTTATCGGTATGATCAACGCATTCGATGCCATTCAGGCAGCAGGTGACATCTCACCTAACATCGTTGCAGGAGGTATGAAGGTCGCCCTTATCACCACTGTAGGCGGACTTATCGTTGCGATGATTCTTCAGGTGTTCTACAACTATATCCTTGCGAAGATTGACTCCATCACAATCGATATGGAAGATTCTTCAATCTGCCTTATCGACACCCTCACAAAATACGCTGAGAAGAAATAACTGACACTAACAGCAATATTATGAAACTTAACAAAGCATTCAAATGGGCAATGGTGGCACTGATCATTATCAGTTTCGCCATCCTCGTTTGGGGGTTCGTGACAGGTTGGCCTATACTCGGTGAGCCTGCAAATGCACCCGTAAACGTGCTGCTCGGATGGAGTTTCGCAATGGTTATCATAGCGATAGCTTGCTGGGTAATCTTGGGTCTTATAATGAGCATCATCAACGATCCCAAGAGCCTCGGCAAGATTGGTCTCGCACTGCTGGCCGCTGGTGTTCTCTGTCTGGTATCCTACCTTCTCGCAAAGGGTGCTGAACCTATAGCATACACAGGAGAACCTGTTACGCATACCACACTTAAGTTAACAGACGCTTTGCTTAATCTTACCTATCTCGTCGGTGCATTATCAATAGTCAGCATCATTGTAGGTGAGATCAAAATGAGCTCTACCAACAAGAAAAAATAAAACGCTATGGGCAAGAAGAAAGTACCGGCAATGAACACAAGCTCGACTGCGGATATCGCATTCCTGCTCTTGTGCTACTTCCTGATGACAACGACAATGGGCTCGCAGACAGGACTTTCCCGCAGACTCCCGCCTATGCCGGATCCCAATCAGAAAGTGGATGATCAGAAGGTTAACCGCCGCAACATCATTATTGTCAAGGTTAACTCTGCAGACAAAATCATGGCAGGTAATGAGCCTATAGCAGTCAATCAGCTTAAGGATAAGGTCAAGACATTCCTTACCAACCCCGCAAACGACCCGAATCTCTCCGAAAGGGAGACAAAGGAAATCGAGAATTTCGGACCCTATGCAGTTTCCAAGGGAGTTATTTCACTGCAGAATGACCGCGGAACAAGTTATCAGGCATATATTGCAGTTCAGAATGAACTTGTAAAGGCCATAAACGAACTACGTGACGAATTCGCACTGAAGAACTTTGGCAAGAAGTACGCAAACCTTCAGGAGGAGGAGCAGAAAGTTGTCAGAGACTGCATTCCTTCCAATATCTCGGAAGCGGAACCTAAGGATGTCGGCAAAAAAAGATAGAAAAGGAGAATAGTTATGTCAAAATTCGGTGGAAGCAACAACAAGAAAGAGGTGCCAGCAATGACATCCAGTTCTCTTTCCGATATCGTCTTTATGCTCCTCTTCTTCTTTATGGTCACCACTCAGATGCGTGAGGACGAGCAGAAGGTTATCATCAAAACACCCGAAGCTTCTGAAGTTGTCAAGCTCGAAAGGAAGGATTTGGCTGCATACATCAACATCGGATCACCTACCCTGCAATATCAGGCTCAGTGGGGAACCGATGCCCGTATCCAGTTGAATGATTCGTTCAAGACTACACAGGACATCCGCGATTTCATCGCTGCCGAGCGCGAATCCAAGAGCGAAGCAGACCGCGCCCTGATGACAATCAACATCAAGGCCGATCAGGACGTAAGAATGGGTATCATTACAGAGGTTAAGCAGGAACTGAGACGTTGCTCAGCGCTTAAAATCATGTACAACGCAAGAAAGGGCGGAAGCAATAATTAGAAAACGCCCTTTGAACTCAAAGCAGCCCCCTTTTAGAGGGCTGCTTTTTAAAATAAAACAGTCAAGAATGAGCGCAATAGCACGCAGCAAAGTGAAAGACCTGCTGGAAATGAAAGCAGGCGAAAACGTACTCGCTAAAGGTTGGGTACGAACTAAAAGAGGAAATAAAGAAATCGCATTCATCGCACTTAACGATGGATCGACAATCAAAAATATACAGATAGTTGTTAACAAGAACGAGAATACGGAACCTATTCTGGCACGTATCAGCACAGGTGCTTGCATAGCAGTGGAAGGCAGACTTGTGGAGTCGGTCGGGAGCGGACAAAACGTTGAGATACAAGCAGAAAAGGTCACGGTTTACGGAGAATGCGACCCTATGCGCTATCCTCTGCAAAAAAAGGATACATCGTTCGAGTATCTGCGAAGTGTTGCACATATGAGGCCAAGGACCAACACTTTCGGAGCAGTGCTGAGACTGCGTAGCCAAATGGCTTATGCAATTCATAACTACTTCCACAACAAAGGTTTCACATATTTGAACACTCCACTTATCACAGCATCGGACTGCGAAGGAGCCGGGCAGATGTTCCAGGTGACAACGCTCAACCTCAACAACGTTCCCAAGAACAAGAAAGGAGAACCCGATTTCAGCAAAGACTTTTTCGGGAAACAGACATCTCTCACGGTGAGCGGGCAACTTGAAGGAGAACTCGGTGCAACTGCATTGGGAGAGATTTATACTTTCGGACCTACATTCAGAGCAGAAAATTCAAACACACCAAGACATCTTGCAGAATTCTGGATGATTGAGCCTGAGATGGCTTTCTATGACATCAATGACAATATGAATCTGGCTGAGGATTTCATAAAACATCTGGTGAAGTATGCACTTGAAAACTGCTGGGACGATGTGAAATTCCTGAATGACAGATATGACAATGAACTGATAGACAGACTCAGAAGTGTAACGGAGACAGATTTTGTACGTCTTGAATACACAGAAGGAATCAAAATATTGGAAGAGGCAATCAATAAAGGTGTTCAGTTCGAATATCCTGTTTATTGGGGCGTTGACCTTCAGAGCGAACACGAAAGATATCTTGTGGAAAAACATTTCAGAAAGCCGGTGATTCTCACAGGTTATCCCAAAGAGATAAAGGCATTCTATATGAAACAGGATGAAGGTGGCAAAACAGTGCGGGCTATGGACGTTCTGTTCCCCAAAATCGGTGAGATAATCGGAGGCTCGGAACGGGAGTCCGATTTGGGCAAGCTGGAAGCCAGGATTGATGAGCTCGGTATGAGCAGGAAGAATCTTGAATGGTATATAGACACCAGACGCTTCGGCTCCTGCCCGCACAGCGGTTTCGGACTTGGATTCGAAAGACTTCTTCTGTTCATAACAGGTATGCAGAACATCAGAGATGTCATACCATTCCCCAGAACCCCAAAGAACGCTGAATACTAGTCAATATGTTGGTAATTGGAATAGCAGGCGGGTCGGGTAGCGGCAAGACCACTGTAGTAAATGCTCTGAGAGAGAAACTTAACAAAAAGGTAGTAGTAATCCCACAGGATTGCTACTACAAGGATTCAAGCGACCTTTCGGATGAAGAAAAAAGAAAACGAAACTTCGATCATCCGGATTCAATAGAATGGGAATTGTTGTGCTCTCATCTGAAAGATTTGAAAGAGGGCAAGACGGTCAAACAACCATTATACTCTTTCATCTCTTGCACGCGTTCCAAGACAGAAACCACACTGGTCGAACCAGCAGATGTTATTATCATAGAAGGAATCTTGATTTTCACATGCAGAGAACTGGTAGAGCAGATGGATATCAAGATATTCGTGGATGCAGACGATGATGACAGACTGATGAGAGTGATGTCAAGAGATATCAAGGAAAGGGGCAAGAACGTTGATTGGGTGATAGAACGTTATTCCCGGACGGTAAAGCCAATGTATCTGCAGTTCATAGAACCGAGCAAACGCTACGCCGATATCATAATACCTCAGGGCGGTCACAACAAAGTAGCCATTGATATTATCTGCGCGACAATTGAAAAAGCATTCAAGGAAAACTGAAATAGAGTCTTCCATAAAACTTGGAGACGAAGATAAAGCTGGTCTGTATATCACCGCAATTGTACATCTTGCGGTGATAATAGTTTTACTCCTGACTGGCCTGGGCTTAACGTCGAAGAATGAAAATAGTTTTGTGCTCGACTTCAGCAAAATAGAGCAAAAGGAGAAAATGCTGGAGGAAATACAAAAATTGGAAAAGGAAGCCGAACTCAAACATGCAATAAGCAGAAAACTTCAGGAAGAAATAGGCAAAGGGCAGAATATAAGGAATATTGCTGTTAATAGGAGCGACTTGAAGGACGATCGTGGGACTGATGCAGACAAGCTTTACAAAGACGCCGAAAGACTTCAGAAAGAATTAAAGAGCGGATATAGCACAGAAACTTATAAAGAAAAAGAAGAAGAACCGTTAATTGATAACAAAAGCGAAAACAGCGATAAGTTTCAAAATAAATACAAAGGACCAACAGTGCTTTCATATTCACTTGAGGGAAGGAAAGCGAGTAGGCTGCCTATTCCTGCATACAGATGTATGGAAAAAGGAGAAGTCACAGTTCTGATTACTGTTGACAACTCAGGGACGGTGACTTCGGTAAAAATAGATGAAGAAAGTTCGTCCAAAGACGGTTGTTTGAGAGCCTATGCGACCAGAGCTGCGCGATTGTCGAAATTTTCTGCAAATCCTAAGGCACCGGCAAAACAAAGCGGCAGTATTATATACAGTTTCATAGAACAGTAATGTATAAAGATATATGAAATATTAAGTAAATCTCAAAAAAT
>DCIN01000034.1:29324-30729 GCA_002315815.1 Bacteroidales bacterium UBA1725
CTTATTTTTTTCTCTTTACTAAGGAGTTATGAAAAAGATATTACTATCAATAATTTTATCAATTATTGCTTTCGTTTCGGTTATAGGCCAGAACAGTAAAGTAGAAAACAAAGGCAAGGCAAGAGTCTCTTCTGTGTATGATATGCTCAGAATGAAACCTGGGGTAATAGTAAACAGCGGTACAGGAGAAATACTGATACGCGGCACAGGGACAGATAGCGACGCCACACAGCCGTTGGTCATAATAGATGATGTTAAGATGATGGGGGATAATGAAGTTCTTGGGAGAATGATGCCGGAGGAAATCTGGTCTATTGAAGTCATCAAGGACGGAAGCTCAGGTTTTTACGGTGGAATGGAATCCGCCAACGGGGTAATTATAGTCGAGACCAAAGGATACCACGAAATCAAAGAGAGAAGAGAAGCAGAAAGAAAAGCCATCAAAAACGAGAAAAGAAAAAGAGAAAAGGAGAACAAAAAGAAGAAGGATGTTCAAACAGATTAGAGGATGTCCGTGCCGGACAAAATAACAAGAGGTCGACCCTGATGGGATCGACCTCTTTATATTATCAATAAAAAGGAATATTACCAGTTGAAGTAAAGTCTCACTCCCAAAAGACCTCGATTAGAAGAAGAATTCTTGAACGAATTAAATTGATAGAAGAAAGCAAGAGAGAATCGCCAAATATCCACACCAACCATAGGACTTGCCATAAATCCTGTTTTGCCGGTTACAGTATTGGTTTCTGTATCCTCATAAGTTGCTACATTGAGGCCGATGCGGGCATCAACAAACGGGCTGACAAGTTTATTAAGAAAATTGTATTTGCACTCTGCATAGATAGGTACCATACCGTAGTTGGCGTTAATTCCGGTTTTTGAGAACACAGTAATACCGGCACCGGCATAAAGGCCATTGCCGAAGCTATAACCGTGATTGGTCTCCAAAACGAAAAAATCTTCTTCAAAAATTTTTTCTCCAGAGAAATTGCTAAGTCCTAAGCCAACATTTCCACGATATCCTTTTTTGTAAGAATAGCTGTCGGCATTTGCTGAAAAAGTACTGAAGCATACAATTGCAAGTACTACAAATAGTAATTTTTTCATAAGTAATATTAATTTGGATTATAATGATTTACTTGAGCGGGACAAATTATGTCAGATTTCTATAAACAATTAAATAGAATAAGTCGGCAATATGTCAGGATTGAACGTTTGACCTTCACTGAGATTGGTTGACACGCTTACGCAGTCACGAAGTGTGACCCTGGCATAAAACAGTATGCGGGTGACTTGGAGCAGCCGCAGGCTGCGAAGGCGCGTCTAAACGCGCCCGGCGGAGACCGGGATGGAGCAGAGCAAGTAGGGCCTTCGAATGACACTGCGGCTGCTGCTCTGCGGAATC
>DCIN01000080.1:0-14679 GCA_002315815.1 Bacteroidales bacterium UBA1725
TTGATCCAGCCTTCGGGATATCCTTTTGCACGTTAATATTCTGCGCCACGCAGTATTGCCTTTTCAGGGTCAGCGATCTCGTCCAGCCTTTCGCTTCCGATTTGGGCAAGCCACATCTTAAAAGGTTCTGCCTTTGGCGATGGAATGGATTGAATCAGACGAAGAGTATCTTTTGTAGTAAAGCAATCCGTTAATCGCATTTTGCCATCCGTGGCCTTCAATTTCAACCCGTGACAGTTTGTCACGACTTCACTTCCCTCTTCAATCAGTCTTTGTTTAAGTTTCCGCCAATATGCACCTGGGTCTATACTGGCAGACTCCGCTAAAACATTACATACATCTACTGCGGAGAACATCCATTCTTCGTTCTCCGCATCCCATACATAGCGTACTTTTACGCTTTCAAATAATTGAATCTTGTTCTCCATAATATAACTTTTGGTTTAAGAAAACTTATCAAAATTTCATTGCCACATCAAGCAGATTCCGATTTTTATCAATTAATTCCACAACTCTTTGAAAGCCCTCCCAGATGTTCAATATTTCATCCTGATGTCGATACCATTATTGCCCAGTTCGCGTCTTGTCTTTTAAAATTATTAGTTCGTTTTCCGGCAGCGCAACAGTTGAATTACAATTATTTACATTCGCAAATATTTTCGCGGAAATGAAAAAGACAATTTTTGGCCTATTTACTTGCGCATAACGTTGCTGAACTTGGCTCTGTCCGGGAAGATTTCATTATGAGCTATGGAAATGTTTTCAATCCATCTTGAGGGAATATTGTAGCATTCTGCCAATTCCCTGAATCTTGACACAGCCCGGCATACTTCGTATAGAATCTCGTTTGTTTCAGCAATACCGAAATCATTGCCAAAAGACAGGAGGTCATCGGCGGTGAAATAGCACCTCTTTGATAAAATGCCAAGAGAATGAATTTCGTCATCAGAATTATTCCAGATATCGGCAGTGAAAGTGATATCATAAGCCGGAGCCAGCTCCCAATGGCCATCAGGATACAAGATAAATGAGAAATTCTTATTATGGTCATCGGTATTGCCAGCAACCACATTGAAGCACATTCTCCTGAACAATTCGGATCTTTCCTCTTCCGTCAGCTTTAACGTCCGACAAAGAAAGAACAGATTCTGGTAATCTATAGCGCTGGGAATCATCGCAGCCATAGTCATAGTAAGTAATTTATTACCATCCTTTCTATCAAATCGCTGTGTCAGGAAATGGTTATTGCCATTGATGCTTTTGAGCCGTGAGGGCATCATTTTTATTCCCGCCTCCTTTGCCATCAGGTAGTATACATATTCTATCTCACAGGAAGGGATGTCGTAATCTTCTTTGAACTTAAGAATATATTGGGTAAAACCTGCCTTGGGACAGGCTTGCCCGGATATCAGGGAATCATCGGTGTCGCTGATGGCGACAAGTATCTTGGAATGTGCGCCGCCGGGGGGAGATCCAAGGCGGGCGAGTGTGTCAAAATCATTTTTCTCATCATCCCTGATGATTGTTTCTGAGCGCTCCCGGTAAGTCTTCTGTGCCAATGATTCAAGGCTGGAAAGAGTGCTTGAGATATCATCGTCGCCCTGAAAGTCCGGTTCGAATTCGAAGGCACCGATGCCCCTCTTCCCGATATATGACAATTTGAGCAGGGGATTGCAGTCACGTGGCTGGATGCCGTTCTCCTTTGCCCATCTGTCAAAAATGAGACTTCCCCAGTTGTCCGGGAGGGAATCGGCCAGAAAAGGGGGCAATCCGTGATATTTGTCTCCCGCTTCGCCAAGAAATGCAGGTATTGGCTTTGCTGGTCTGGTCGGTTGGAGATTGTATTCCATCTGGTGGTATTTCTCGGTAAACTGGAAAGTCGAAACCTGCTTGATTTCATCCCAGGATAACCGTCCGATAACCTCACCCCATAGAATGACATTGACATTGACTGGAACCTTCATCGTCTGATTGTTTTACTTGAAATCCGTTTTGCGCTTTGCCCTTTTTTCCTTGTGATGAATGGGGAATCCGGCACTTCGGGTATAAGTTTGCTCACCCCGTCCAACTGTGTCATAGACCTAAGCAGACGGATGACAACGGCAAGGCTTATGTCCTGGCTACTTTGAGATTCGAGCCGTTTGATTGTCGCTATCGATACACCGGACAGTTCAGACAACTTCTGCTGGGAGAAGCAGCAGCTGCGTCTCATCCTGACGAGTCTGTTCTGCAACTCTCCTATTATTTCTCTGTCGGAAGCCTGGTATATCAGCAATTCATCCAATGCGTTCATAAAGTATCATATTTGATACGGCAAATATAGCAATTAATTTTAAGTATCAAATATGATACTTGCAGCTATTATTTGTTTACAAGACAGGATGACAATTCTGACTTGATTTCGGAAAACGGTTCAGAAGTCGTACAGGACCGATTCGGGGAAGAGCTCAACTAGAACTGTAGAACGATTGGGCACGATCGCGGAATCGCGGAAGTCAGAGCCCGTTTTGCTCCCGATTGACAGAGAGTGGAATCGACGGCGATCGCCTATTCTGGATACACCCTGTTATCCATCTCTTCTAAAAGTGGCCACATCAACGCCAGCGAGCAGCTCCATCCAGCTCGCGCAGCGTTGATCAGTCTGGTGTCTCTGCATTGGTGGTATTCTATTCATTTCTGCGGATGGCATAGGAGAGAGCCATCCGCAGCATAAGAAATACCAACCAATGCTATAATCAACAGGGACGAACTTGTGTCATTATACCTTGCGTTGTACCGCTTTGTTTTCAATATATAGGGAAATGCAGGACAATACATAATAAACCATAGTTTGGATTGCCATCGCAACAAGTAGCGGTTGTATTGTATTCAGGCTTCCGCCGGCAGTGTTCAGGTTTATGAAAGCCTTGCATCCGAAGGTGGATGGGAAAATATAAGAAATCATTTTCCAGAATCTGGGAATTGCGCAGTCCGGCCAACTGAAGCCTGTGAGGAAGATGCAGATTGGAGACATAAACAGTAACAGCACGAATACTGTTTCACGTCTTGTTATGAAAGAGCTCCAAGTGAAGCAGAAAAACACACAGTCCGTCACGAAGAAGGCCAGCAGAATCAGGATGTCCCAGAAGCTGCCTCTCTGTGGAAAGCCGCATATTGCCGGGACTATTGTCGTGATATATATGCCCACGCCCAAGAACAACAGCCAGTAGACAGCCCCGCGGCCTATTGCCACTCTTCCTATACCATAGCCGCTGAGATTGCCTGGAAGGGTTGCGAAGCTCCTGTGCTCCTCCCTTGCCGTACCGGCAATCATAGATGAGCCGTAGAACATAACCTGTTGGATTATCAGCATAAGGATGGCGGATATGAGGAAGATGCTATATGAGAATGTCCTGTTGTATGGGAGATTTTCTTCATAGCAGACGGCTTTCTCGACCTGAACCCGATTGATTTCATCCAACATCACGAATTCACTACCCATAAGCAGGTTCTTGTAATAAAGAAAACTGCTCATATCGGCATAAATCGAGAGTTTTGCCGTACGGCCTGCGGCAAGGTCATCGCCAAAATCGGAGGGGAAATACATTATCCCGTTCACGGATCTGTCCTTCAGAAGATCTATGGCTTCATTCATAGTAGCGCATTTGCGGGCAACGGACAGTTCCCTCGTAGCGTCAACCTCGCGTATGTATCTGCGGCTGGCTTGACAATCCGCTTCGTCAACAATTGCAATCGGAGTGTCTTCAAGCACACCGTTTCTATATATGAGATTGTACAGGAGGGGATAACCGAAACCGGCAACGAAAAAGATGATCAGGAAGCCGCCATCGCTGAATATTGTTTTCAGCTCGCGGCAGAATACGCCCCACACGTCGGTGAGCCAGTTCCCAAAATATGTATCTTTCATTTTTTCGGATAATTCTGGTACAAATACGCTTTATGCAACCGCAGCATCACTGCCAAAGGGATAAAGCAGAACAACAGCAAGTGAACGATTTCTTTCCAGCATCCCGCGAAGCCGGTTCCGAACATTCCGCACTGGACATAAATATGGTAGTAGTGCCGCAATGGAAATATCGCCGCCAGCCCCTGGATGCCTGCTGGCATCGCCTCCACGGGAAGTGTGAACCCGCTCATTGAGAAAGCCATCACGCTGTAAAGTGCTCCGATGCTGATGGCAAACCTGAGCACCGGCACACATCCGATGATGAACAGGCCCACCGCTTCGCTTGATATCACAAGAAGAAAAGCGTTCAGCAACATCCAACCGACACTGCCCTGCAAAGGGAATTTCATCCACCCATACAGTATGAATTCCAGTGAAAATGCGAGAAAAGTAAACAGCAACGTGTATAGTGCCATTTTACCTCCGATTGCAGTCACGATGTCATTTCCTGTCTTTTCAAGAAGATGAACGGATGTTCCGTACTTGAGTTCCGTGCCGAATGAGTATATAATCAGGATTACGATGATCATCTCAAGAACTCCGGGCAACATCATATTGGACAGATATCCTCCATAATTCATAGTCGGGTTGCCGGGCATATGGACATCTATGTCTATGGGGCGCAACTGCCCTATAATACTCTGCTCATCTATCCCTTTCATCATCATTTCTTCTTTTTGAATGGCACCCGAAGTTAGGTTTATCATAGTCAAGATGTCCTTGTACGCCAAGGATCCACCCAGGAAATAAAGCGTGTTCACATAGAATGTGAAGCAAGGCTTGCGATGCGCCTGCACATCAGCGTACATCCCTTCAGGAAGGACGCATACAGAGGTGATCACGCCCTTCTGCATATCCTCCCGTGCCATTGCGAAATCAGGGTAACGGATAACCTTTCCGAGCTGTGTCGCGTCAAGTTGACGTACGAAGTTTCTCGTAAGAGTCGAATTGTCCATATCCACGATACCGATAGGGACATCATCCGGGACTCCTTTCCCGAGGAAAGTCAGGTAGAACAACGTGCAGAATGCCATCACGAGAACCGAGCCCGCTATGTACACGGGGCGCTTCCGCCATATGGCCAGTTCGCGTCGTATTACAACATACAGTTTTCTCATCTCTCGATTATTGCGCTCATACCGGGAAGGAGGCCATCGACTTTCTCTTCAGGGACAGCTCTCACTTCAAAGGTCTTTGCATCATACATATCGGTTTCCTTGGTCGCTTTCCAGGTCGCATACGAATCCCTGACAGCCATATAGTTCACTGTCGCGCTGACCCTCCTGCTCCCGAGGGCCGGAATGCTCACGGTGATTCTGTTGCCTATTGCCAAGCCTTCAAGATAATCCTCTCTGACATTAAATGTGAACCACACATCGTTCAGGTCAAGTACCGTCATCACTGGGGATCCGGTTCCCACGAGCTCACCGACCTTTGGGGCGATGGAAGACACCACACCTGAAGCGGGGGTGGTCAGATAGAGTTCCCCCATATATGATTCCACTTCCAATAGTGCACCGGATGCCCTGTCTACAAGGGCCTGGGCCGCCTCTTTGTCTTCTTGCCTAGCTCCTGCCACGGCCATATCGTATTTGCTTTTCGCGGCCGCGGATGTCACGACAGCAGCATCATACTTTGCCTTGACTTCATCGTATTTCTGTGCCGAAACGACTTTCTCCCCGTAAAGACGGCTTATCCTTTCGAAAGATTTCTGCATCACGGACTCCTGGACAACAGCAGTCTGCCACAGGTTGTAGGCACCTGCAATCTCTTCGCTTCTCGCTCCATTCTTCGCCTTGTCCCTTTGGGCGGCAGCAGCCGCAACGGCAGCGTTCGCCTGAACAAGCTTCGCCCTTACTTCCGGAGAGTCGATATAAACGACCGTATCACCGGCGTGGACCATCTGTCCTTCCTTGACGTATAGCTCTTCTATCCTGCCGGGCACTTTCCCCGATACACGATACTCGCTGGCTTCAACTTCGCCCTGAAGCACCAATGGCTTGGGCTTTGATACCATATAGCCGGCTCCGGCAATAATCAGAATGATGGCTACCAGTGCCACGATACCTATTACAAGGTTGTAGTTTTTCTTCTTTTCCATTTATTAGATATATCAATTGTTGCTTATCTGTAAAGTCCCTGTGCTTTCAGGAGTTTTGAATGGTTGAGCCGGACTTCAATGCCGGCATCGATGTATTCTGTCCTTGCCTTGACCCAGGCGGTCTGCGCCTGAAGTGCTACATCGGAACTGACGACCCCTTCTGAGAATCCCAACATTGCAGCTCTGAGGTTCTCATCCGCGCAGTCCAGATTGCTGCTGGCCATCGTCAGATTCTCGAGAGCCTCGTCCTGACTTCGGCTGAGCTGCTCAACCTGGACGTTGATAATATCACAGGCGTCCTCATATTTCATACGGTATATGGCGGCCTCTGCCTTGGCCTTTCTGGTCTTCTGATAGCCTTCGGTTGCGTGGAATATCGGTATGCTCACCATCACTCCGACGTTGAACATCCCGCCGAAGTCTTTTTTGAAACCGTTATAAAGGTTGGGATTCATTATGAGATAATTGCCTGTAAGAGCGATTTTTGGAAGATAGTCAGCTCTTTGGACCGCAACTTTCTTCTCATAGATTCTGGATGCGAGTTCCAACATTTTGGTTTCGTTCCTGTCGGAACATATCTCTCCAATATCTCGTTTTGCAATATAACCGACATCGGGGACTGCTTCGTCATCCTCATCGACAAGTTTGATACAGCTGTCCAGAGGCAGTCCAATCTGTTTGCACAACAGCATCTTGGAAAGAGCCAGACCGTTCACGGTCTTTGTCTTCAACACTGCTGCCTCGTTCCGCTTAACCTTTACGGCAAGGAGATCTGACTGGACCGCGACACCTTCAGCGACGCTGATTTCAGCATCTTTTTGCAGACAATCCAGCAGCTCAAGATATGTCGAGGCAAGTTTGTTCTTGGCGGCAAGGGATACCACCTGCCAATATGAATTCTCAACTTCCAGCTCAACGGCAATGCGCTTTTCGTCGTATTCCGTACGGGCAAGCTCCTGTGCAAGTTCCGCTATCTGGTTTGATGCCACAATCTTTCCACCCATAAACAACGGCTGCTGCACACTGACAACTCCGGCATACACGTTCTGGATATCGAAATGAAGGGCATCATCGATACCAGTTCCTATCTTGTTCAGCACAGCTGACACGTCGGTGTGCGACAATTTGCCGATGACTGCCTGCCACATAGGACTGCTCTGCGCCGTGGGATCAGCCATAAAAGCCTGTACCAAAGACTGCATCTCCGAGCTCAATTGACTCTGTACTGCCGTACCCAATCCTGTCAGTTGTGCGGATGCTTCTTCCGAAACAAGAGACAGATTCCTGCTGTTGAACATATAAGCGCCGCTTGCCGTGATTTTCGGGAAATAGTTAGCAAGTGCAATCTTCCTGTCATAACCGGCCATTTCACTCTTCCGACCTGCTTCTTTTAGTTCCTTATTGCTTGCAATCGCAAGTTGGCGACATTCTTCAAGGCTGATAATCTGCTGAGCCCGGAGAGAGGGCAGGAACAGGATTGCCGTGAGTGTGATGATAAATGTTCTTTTCATTGAAAAAATCTTTTGTTCGCCGAAGAATTCCTCAAATTATATGCTACATTTGTATCTTAAATACAAAAGAAGAACAAAATAAGATTACTATGTATCGTATAAAGAACGACAAGAGACAGATTGAGTCCGCTTTGCGCCTTATGAAGGGGTTGACAGAATGTCTTCAGGACCGCAAAATGTCGGAAATAAGTGTCAGTGACCTTTGTGCTGTTTCCGGTGTGAGCCGCTCCACTTTCTACAGAATGTTTGACACACCGGTTGACCTGCTTGAATATACAAGTGATAACTGCGTAGCAAAAGCGATAGAGGATTATTCCGGAGAGGTTTTCAAGACCGAGGATGATTTTGTCTTATACTCATTGATGTATTGGAAAAACCATACCGACATTCTTGAAGCTATGATCAACTGCTGCCGGTTGGATATCATTCAGAAATCCTTTGAAATACATTCCGAAATGCTGCAACCTTTGCTGGAAAGTCGCTTCACCGAAGAGGAACTGGAATATGTGAAGGCTGGCGCCGCCGGACTGATCACCAGCATAATAGCCCTATGGATCAAACGCGGCAGGAAAGAGAGCCCGGTTCAGTTATTCGAACTGTATAACAAAATCAATCTTTTTCGCATTCATTGATTCCGCCTTGTGGGAATATTGTAACATTCTGCCAGATGTTCTCTGCTCTTCTTTTTCACACAAGACTACGTATGGTCTTGGCTACGTTTATCAGGTGGTCTGCGATACGTTCGGTATCTGATGACAATTCGAGGTACTGTGTACCCGTATTGGAATTGCAGATACCCTTGCTCAATCTTTCGATGTGGTTGTCTTCCATCCGTTTGGTGAAGTCATCAATCTCTTCCTCGATGACATTGGCAGCTTCAAGGTCCGGCAGACTCTCATTGGCATACGCTGCAATCACCTTATCAAACAGTGAATGGACAAGAATCTTCAACTGACTGATTTCATACAAAGCGTCATCTGAGAATTTGTCACCGCCTGTATTCAGCGCGTCTGCATATTCCACGATGTTTTCGGAATAGTCTCCGATTCGTTCGATGTCCCTGACCGTCCTGAAGGTTGTTGACAGATAGATGTGGTCGTGACCATTCAGGCCTTTTTTGTCGGTCAGTTTCACAACGAAATCCACAAGAGTTCTGTTGATGAAATTAAGTTCCTCCTCTGTACGGTCAAAAGACTCTCTTTCAGAAAAGTCATTTGTGGTGATGATTCTCAGAGAACGGTCGAAATTGGCTAAGGACAGATTCGCCATCCGCAGGATTTCTTTCTTGGTCTGAGCTACAGCTATAGGCGGAGCCTGCAACATATTGTTGTCCACAAACTGCAGTTTGAGAGTATCAGTTGCACCATCAGTCTTCTCCGGGATTATCCTTGTGACAGCATTGACAAGCAACCCTGTGAGGGGAAGCATAAATCCAACGGTTATCACATTGAAGAATGTGTGGAACATTGCAAGCTGCGTCTGCGGGGCAGCGGGGAACATAGTATTGAACAACGTTCCATAACTGAACTTGCCGCCGCTGAGAATGGTCAGCAGCCATCCGGCGAACATAAAAACGACAACTCCGGAGCAGTTGAACAGAAGATGTATGAGAGCTGTTCTCTTTGCATTGACTCCGCTTGTGACACCAGCGATAATGGCCACGACGCAGGATCCTATATTTGATCCCATTGTCAGAAATATGCCCTGGTCAAGCGAAATGAGGCCGGTGACGCACATCGCCAGCGCAATGGATGTCATCACCGAAGAACTTTGGATGATAGCGGTAAGAATCGCTCCGATGAGCACCAGTAAGATAGGATTGCTGATACCTGCAAGGAAAGACTTGACTCCGTCAAGAGCGGCAAAGTCTTCCATTGAACCACTCATCAGCGACAGGCCGACGAACAACATTCCGAATCCGGCAAGAATGCCTCCCATTGTCTTGACAGAAACCGTCTTCGAGAACAGGGCCAGAAAGGCTCCGATTCCGGCGAATGCCGAGAAGATGACAGTTGTGGAGATTGTGCCGGCACCGAACATACCCAGCGCGACTATCTGCGCTGTTACTGTGGTACCTATGTTGGCACCATAGATGATTGTGGCTGCCTGGGTGAGAGAAATGATTCCGGCATTGACAAAACCGATTGTCATTACCGTGGTCGCTCCGGAGCTCTGGATGGCAGCGGTCCCGACCGTTCCGATGCCTACTCCGAGTAGCTTGCTTTTAGACGCCTTGGCAAAAAGACTTTTCAACTTGGCTGAACTTGCAGCTTCAAGATTGGAACTCATCATCTGGCAGGCAATGAGGAATATGCCTATTCCGGCCAGAAGGGTCAGGACTGCAGAAACAATAGTTGTCATTCCCATAGCTGCAATCAATAAATAGTTTTAACTTCACTAATCCGGTACAAAAGTACCTATTTGTATCATAAACGCCAAATCAGATCCGCTGATTAAGACCCGCCAAATTCAGTGCTCAAGTGCCGGGCCTTATGCAGGCGTGGAAAGCATCATCACTGAAGTCCCAATAGTTGCAGGGCGATGGCGCCGACTGCAATGACAAGACCTGCAATCTGGACTGGTTTCAGTTTCTCTCCGAATACCATCAAACCCACCAAGGTGGCAATTACAACGATGCCGATATTATAAACCGGGTAGAAAACACTGGTGCTGATAACGGACAGAGCCCTGAGTATGCAAGTTGTACATCCGGTATTGAGGAGACCAAGAGCGACTCCTCCCAGTACAGCCTTCCAGCCAAATGGATGCTTGCGGAAAGAACCGGAAACAATGCAGTGAATCAGGGAGAACAACATCGCACTACAAAAAATCAGCACCGTCTGGAAAGACAGCAGCAGTTCCTGAGCACGGGGCGACTGGAGCGGGGTCTGCACTGAATGCTGCACAATCTTCAAAGAAAAATCGGAAATGCCATAAGTCAGAAATACGGCACATAACAGAAGAACAGCCTTTTTCCTTCCCGGCTCCCCGGATATGCCAGTCATTCGGGCCGGTTTATGATTCTGACTCTCTGCGGGAAGCACTGTCAAAAGCATTGCGACAATCACGAGGCCCACTTCAAGCCAGTCCGGTTGTTTCTGAGAAAGAAGGAGATATCCCAACACCACCGGAAGCACGAGCGAGGCCCTGGCCGATGCAGTAGTCAGTGCGACACCGTTGCACCGGGTGCTGCTGTCCATAATCCTGAAGCCAAGGAAAAAGAAAAACCCCTGAATCAGAGGCAGGAAAGCACTTTTCGAATTGATAATGCAGCCTTCAAGGCCAATACACTCACCGTCGGCAATGCTGATGATGACGGAGGCGGCAGACACTACAATTCCGGTGATATAATTGAACAGGATAACCTGAGCGGCATCAATCCTATGGTTCTGGCAAAGCTTGAAGGCTACCGAAAACATTGAGCCGAACAATATGGCAAGTAAAAGAAACAGCATATCACAAAATAATTCCAAATCCCATTATCATCACTGTAAGGAAGGTACTCATCACAAGCAGAGGAAGTGCCCTGTCCAACGAACGGTCTTCTCTTGTCCAGACAGCATTGAGATGTCTGACAAAGAGAGGCACAGTCGCCACATAAAGCCAGGAAAACCAGCTTGAAGAATTGAATACCGTGAAGCAGAGAAGCAATAACCAGCCGAGGGCAATCAGAACGATCTGATACACTCTCGCACGCTTGATTCCCAGCTTTATGGCAAGCGTTGTCCTGGTTCCCATATCGGTCTTCATATCCCTGATATTGTTGACATTAAGCACAGCGACACTGAAACAGCCTATTCCTGCAGCGGGCAGAAGTACCTGCAAATTGCAGAAATCGTGAGAGCAGATGAAATAGCTTCCGAATACAGACACGAGCCCGAAGAAAATAAACACGAAAACATCTCCCAGCCCCCTGTATCCATAAGGGTTCCTCCCAAGAGTGTAATGCATCGCCGCCCAGATTGCAGCAGCTCCAAGCAGCACAAGAATCACCGGCTCGGGCGCAAGCCTGAGCCCAAATGACGCGATTATCATCGCAAGTCCGCTCAGACAGCACAGGAATAAGACTGCGACAATCAGTTTCTTCATCTGCGGAATCGTCATTTCTCCATCCTGCAGGGAATAGTGTATTCCCTGCCGTTCGGCGGTATCAGCACCGCTGAGAGTATCTCCAAGTTCATTGGAAAGATTGGACAGAATCTGCAGAAGGGCTGCTGTGAGTACGAGGAAGAAGGCTGTCAGAAAACCAGCACAGCCGTTCCGAACGGTATCGTTCAGCAGAGTGCCTTTCTGCAAGGCCAGGAACAAGCCCATCAGCACTCCGGACTCGGAAAGAGGGAGAGTCCTCAAACGCATCGATTTTACACAGGCATCAAATTTCATTCTTCTTTCATATTACTTTCATATTCCTTTTTTCCCGAATACATACGGCAAATGCCGAGAGTGAAAGATTTGTGGAACACCTCCGAAAAGCCGTTGCGTTCCATAATTCCAATCCATTCATTCTTGCCGGGAAATTTCAGGACTGAAGCCGGAAGATAACGGTATGCCGCTCTGTTGCCGGAAATCCTGCCTCCGACAAGCGGCAGCACACCGGAGAAATAAAGATTGTACAAGTATCGCAACAGACTGTTGGAGGGCACGGAAAGTTCCAGAATCACCAGTCTTCCACCCGGTTTCAGCACGCGCAGTATTTCCTTAAGTGCAGTATCCCTGTTCTGGAAGTTGCGGATGCCGAAAGCTATCGTGGCGACATCGAACGAATCATCCGGGAACGGCATTTTTTCGCAATTGCCCTGCATAGCGGATATTTTGGCATCCAGACCTGCTTCCACGACTTTATTTCTCATTACCGCAAGCATACCTTCGGAGAGGTCAAGGCCTGTAACCGAAGTGTCAGGATGGCTCTTTCCGGCTATTGCAATGCTGAAATCACCTGTCCCACAGGCAATGTCAAGAATCTTCTGCTCTGCGTACCGGTCCACAACCCATTTCAGAGAACGATGCCTCCAGATTCTGTCTGTCCCCAGGGAGAGAAGGTGGTTGAGCCTGTCATAATCGGGGGCGATGGAATCGAAAATAGATTCTGTGCTGCTCAAAAAGGCAACCATCATCTCAAGATACTTGCTGTCAGTTTGGTCGAAGCTTCCAAGTTCCCGGCTGTCTATGTCAAGCAGCGCGACAATTGATCCCTGCCTCCAGACGGGCACGACAATCTCGCTGCGTGATTCGCTCGAACAGGCAATATGTCCGGGAAACTGTTCCACATCCGGAACCACTATGGTCCTGGCCTCTTTCCAGGCTGTACCGCACACGCCCTTTCCTTTTGCAATTCTGGTGCATGCCACGGGACCCTGAAAAGGTCCGAGAACAAGTTCAGAACCCTCCACCCGGTAGAAACCAGTCCACCAAAAACCCATAGTGAGATGAAGCATAGATGAAAAATTCGCCATCTTTGCAGTCATATCCGGCTCAGCCGACAATAAGGATCGGATCTCAGGGACAAGTGAGAGATATTTTTCTTCTTTTGTCATCTGGCCATTTGTCGTATGGTCTTTTGTCATCTGGTCTTTTGTCATTTCGCACCAATGGACGCAACACATTACATCCATCATTTCCGGTTTTCGGTACAAAAATAAGAAAATTGTCAAGATTTCATCCTATCGGGCAGTTTGGATAATAAGCCCTGTTTATTTATATTCGCATTATGAAAACGGCATATCTGTTCCCGGGACAAGGTTCACAATACCCCGGGATGGGCAAAGAACTGTACGACAACAGCCCGGAAGCCCGCAAACTGATGGAACAGGCCAACGGGATTCTCGGATTCCGCATCACGGACATTATGTTCGATGGTGATGATGATGCAATCAAGGCCACAGAAGTTACCCAGCCGGCTGTTTTCCTGCACTCTGTATGCACAGTACTGTGCAACGACTCTCTCCCCCGCCCCGATATGGCGGCCGGCCATTCGCTGGGAGAATATTCCGCGCTGGTCGCTGCCGGAGCCGTCAGCTTCGAGGATGGTCTCAGGCTTGTTGCTCTGCGGGCAAAGGCGATGCAGAAATGCTGCGAACAGCATCGGGGTATGATGGCCGCGATAATAGGCCTTGACGCTGCCAGTGTGGAAGATATTTGCAAGAGGACTGGCGGACTGGTCGTTGCCGCCAACTTCAACGGTGAGGGACAGACAGTAATTTCCGGCGATTACGATTCGGTCCTCAAAGCCTGCGATGCTATGACCGATGCCGGAGCCCTCAGGGCACTGCCTCTGAACGTGGCCGGAGCATTCCACTCCCCTCTTATGGAAGCAGCGGGAACCGAGCTGGCAGATGCCCTCGCTACCACCACTATTTCTACGCCCCTTTATCCTGTTTATCAGAATGTTACGGCTCTTCCCGAAACAGATCCTACAAAAATCAAGGCAAATCTCATAGCCCAGCTTACAGCCCCGGTGATGTGGACACAGACTATTCGCAATATGTTCGACGACGGAGCCTGTAACTTTCTTGAAGCCGGCCCGGGGGATGTTCTCAAAGGTATTCTCCGGAGGATGGCCCGAAAATCCGGTACCGGAATCACAATCCTTTAAATCTCATTCAGATGGCCATCGAAATAGAGAGAAAATTCCTCGTGAAAAGCGATGCATACAAGGATGAAGCATTCGCGTCCAGCCGGATTATCCAGGGGTATATTTGCCGCACTTCGGGCCGTACCGTAAGAGTGAGGCTCAGAGATGGCAGAGGATGGCTCACAATCAAGGGCCCGGGCAACGCCGGAGGACTGTCTCGCTTCGAGTGGGAGAAAGAAATTTCCCCGGATGAGGCCAGAATACTTCTTGAATTGGCCCAACCCGGTATCATCGACAAAACAAGGTATCTGGTGAAGAACACCGATGGAATCCATATCTGGGAAGTGGATGAATTCTACGGCGAAAACGAGGGACTCACCGTCGCCGAAACGGAACTGGGAGCTGAGAACGAGAGCTTTTCAGGAGCGGAATGGTTGGGCGAAGAGGTGACAGGAGACAGGAGATACTACAATTCCTCACTCACAGTCAATCCTTTCCGGAATTGGAAGGATACGAAACGTTGAAATTAGTAAAGAGAAAAAAATAAGTT
>DCIN01000080.1:14736-18517 GCA_002315815.1 Bacteroidales bacterium UBA1725
AGCATAGCGGGCTATGTGACCGATGAAGAGTGAAATATGGACCAATAAGACGAAATCAAGATTACCAAGTTATTTTTTGAGATTTACTTAAATCTTCTGAAAAAGACTGCATTCAACAGAGACGGCAAAAGGCAGATTACCGGGGTGGATTGTCTGAGACGAAGACAAGGAATAGTTGCAAGAAACTACAATATGACAGATAAATCATACCTGTAAATTTTACCACTTGCCCGATCAAGGCCATACAGATGTTTGTTATTTGAATCGAAGGCAATGCTTTCTATGTCCTCCGTTACATTCAAACAAAAGAGGAAAGAGCCATTCCAATCCAGTACGTGTATGGCCCCACCGTGCCCACCAGACAGACAATTCTCCAAACTGCAACCCCAATATGAAGCGAAGATATAATCACTTGAGGACGTTGCGCCGGCGTAGTATTGCCTTTTACTCATACTAAAAGGCTCATTGAGCAGAATCTTCCAATTACGCCACTCTTCATCGACAGCAACAGATTTCCAAACTCCGGTATTGATATCAAGAATATGCAGTTCTGGAAAACAAATCATAAATTCTGCCATTGTTCCATCTGACCCGCTACTTGTCAAGATACTGCTAAGGTGAGTAATATATCTGTCACCATCAATGCTTCTATATGGAAAGAAAGACCTACGGGCTATACTATCTTTTTCCAGTGTTTGAAAACAAACATCTTTTCCGGGAATATATGCCACTTGCACAGATTCAGACACGGGTATTAAACTTATGGCACAATCCGGCAGTTTACAACATTCTACGAATATTCCCGTCCCTGTCAAAATGGAATTTAATACATCGACTTTCATTGCATAACCCAATGAACTGTCGCTTATGAACAGGTACTGACTATCAGACGCACCGGCCTCAATTAGCGGCTGAAGAATCTCCCCGGATGAACGTCCGTTTGTCAGGAATAAGCCAAGCAACTGATTTGTGCGGATTGAATAGGCACAAAAATGCTGCGATACGGCCGCGCTTGGCTGATTTTGTATAATCAGAATGGAATCAGCAACGATTTGCAAGGCAACAGGGTTGATAGTTTCAGGCAATACAATTTGAAAAGAAGAATCCGCTTCCAGATGGTACTTTTTCTGCGGTCTTTCCATAGAAACAGGTATCCTTTCCACAAGACTGGTACGACTGCAGGAGGCAAATAATAAAGCCGAAAACAAACATACTGATATAAAAAAATGATGTGTCATTTTCAGTGATGCGTTAAGAGAGACAATGTATCCTCTGTCATTTCGTCATCTCCGACCATACCTTCAATCGATACAGAGATAGAAATATTACTTGAGTCTTCACCAAAGATTTCCTTTCGCTCCTGTTCTGTAAGATATTTGAGATATGGGCACACATATCGGCTTAACATAGTCTTACATCTTTCTTTTGCACTCTTCACAAAAGTCTTTATATATTGATGAGCCCAGTCACTCTTTGAGCCTTGCCATCCTTGTTCGAGGTCTGATACATGAAATTGGATTTGAGTAGCAGCAGCCCAATTGATATACAGAGAATCAGGTGAGGCTTTAAATAAGTCTGCATAATGCGACTCAATACATTTCAGTTTCTCCCCATCCTCAAGCCAGTCAATCTCAACATAGTGAATATCAATATTTTCATAATCTTCATTATCAATCATCAAGGAACACATTTTCGCCAATTTGACAGCTGAAATAATATTAGGAGCCATAGCCTTCTTGCCTATATTCCTGGTTTTAACATCTATGATGTCAAAATAGTTGTCTTTATTATATAGAGCATCGGCAGTATCGTCTTGCTTTTCTTCGAAGAGATTTGTCGGATTCCATTCTTTAGTAGCTTTATCTCCTCGGCTCAGAAGGAACAGTACAGTGGGAGAGTTGAAAAGTGATTTTCTAGCATCAATCTTAGTCAGCTTTGGATGGCGGGAATATAATTCATTCAAAAACTCAAACTGCTTGTAAATGTTATCTGGGTACCTGTCTTTCAATGACCTATATACAAGTTTTTCAAAAGGTTCACCGGCTGCATGTCCTGACAATGTTCCTGAAGATGCCTTATTTGGACGCTCAACTGTCTTGTTACAGAATGTTGGCACAACCGCCTTGTAATCTACTCTGCTCATAAAAGTATCGAATGAAAAGTACTGGAAATTGTTTCCAAGTGGGTATTATTATTATCTGAAAGGAATTCCTTTACTTCCTTTGTTATCAAATTATGTGCATCAACCTCACTCTGATTCGCCCAGTCAATCGGACGATACGGTATACTGGCAATCGGTGCTTCCGAGAACTCAACTATTGCACCTTTCACTATGCCGTTGAAGCATAACCATTCAAAAACGTCGCTGAGGTTAAGATAAGCAAGTATATATTCTATGCTTTCCTGACAAGTATCTTTAGGCACAATTCCGGTGACATCCTGTAGAGGAAAAATCCCATCTTCAGCATATGTAAAACGGAAATAACTTTTACTGGATATCCTCTCTTTGCAAGGGATGAAAATCTTTGCTCCCGGCTTACAAAACAGTTTATAATTCCTGGGAAAAACAAATTCCCAGTATGGAATATCCCTGCCATAATTATACCGCTTGTCAAGTTCTTCCAAGAAAGGGGTTAAAAAAGAATTGAATGTAGGGAATTTTGCGGCAAATTCGTCCTTTGAATACTTTTCGGTAACGTATATATACTTTGAAATATGGTCATACGAGAATTGTTGTAATTCCTTTGCCTTCAGTACAGATATCGTAGCCCTTTGTTCATTGGGATTCAAGGAAATATTTGAAGGTAATTTGAACGCCTTGTCCAATCCGGAAACCATTCCGTTTCCAATGTCACAATAATCACCTATTCTATGAAATCCGATTTCAAATAATGAATCAGAGAATGAACAGGCAGACTCCAATCGTTTTATTTTTTCTTGCTTTTCCGCTGTAGCTAACAACCATCTTTCTCCAACTCTGAATTGCTGAATTGCCATCCTCTCAAAACAAGCACTTGAATTCAGCTCATCAAAAGCAGGCATTCCAGTTTTATTATACACATATAAATTGACAGAAGTCTTCCGCTGCTGGGTCTTTACATATCTAAAGATAATTAATGAAGCCGTTACTCCATCAAATAGGGGAGCTTCTTTAAAATGGTATATGTCTGAAATGTAGCCATTTCGGCACATATAGTCTCGTAGAGTCTGAGAATTTGTCGTGTTCAGCCAATACTCGCTGCATATAAACAACAATTCACCACCATCATTAAGATGTTCAATACCCTTCAAAATGAAAATGAAAAGATAATCACAAAGGCTGTTAAAGTATTGATTCCACAAACTATTGGATTCCAACTCAAGTTTTAGTTCAGGCTCCAGATTCTTCCAACGGATATAGGGAGGGTTTCCGATAATGACATCGTATCGTTCAGAAGTAGGGACAGATAAAAAACTCTTGAACTGAACGAAATCGTATGGAATGTCCAAGGTATGATCTATTTCGTATGCTGTTACATTACGAAAACCCTTTTTGAAAAGACTCGATAGAAAAGCACCCTTACCGCAAGAAGGCTCACATACAACCGCATCTTTATTATGAGTAATAAGATCGGTCATAAAATCAGTTATCACATCTCGTGTAAAGTACTGTCCGTATTTATTTTTTTTGCTCACAGGCATATTTCAAAGAGAAATATTGTTTCCAATAATAACCAAAAGTTCAATAAATAAAGACTGCACTTTATTTAGTAAAGGCAAAAAATAAGTTGGTAAAGATTGA
>DCIN01000067.1 GCA_002315815.1 Bacteroidales bacterium UBA1725
AGGAATTATTTCGGGAATGCAGGTAATAAGGTTCAATTTGTCTTCAAACATCTCCCGCACCCTGCCGTTCAGGGCCGGGTCACCGACAAGGACCGGCTTCCCTTCACCGTCCACGAACAGAGAATGGAGTCTGGAGTCTGATGGCGGTATTGTAGAATTGTCTTTCAGGAAACTGTTGCGCTCATCCACATAGACCGGTATTCCGAACTCGAAATCCGAAACGACTCTTGCAATCGGCATCCCCTCGACTTCTCCGGAACGGATTAGAAGCACAAGTTCGAAAACCCCCGTCTCCTTCGACTGGGCGTACAGCGAGCCGTAGCATACCTCGAACTTGGATATCCGACACATCGTGCATTCAGTGGAATCAACATAGACTATCATCTTCGGCTTGCTTCTGACAGAATCCGGCATTGGATACACTTCCCCGCTCTGTGCAACACTCACTTCCTGAGGAAGTACTATCCTGCTGTCCATTATTCTCTGAATATCCCTGCGCAGACGCACGCTTTCACAGCCAGTGGACAGAAATACTGTCACGAGCGGCAGGCACTGGGCCAATCGGGGCAACATATGCCGGGTTATCCGGGACAGCAGGGGGCGTAATGGTTTTGCGGGGTTCATCAGTCGGTGTTTGCAATCTGTTCATCGGCCACAAGGCCGAGGAGCATCTACCCGCAAACATTAAAAAAAAAGGAAATCTCCAAATTTTTCTCAGGGAAAAAAGCTAAGAAAATTCCCACAAACGGCTATCAATTCATCCATTCGTGGGAAAATCACCCGTCATCAGGGCCTTCCGTACCGCTCAGGGCCTTCAGCGGTACCAAACGCTACTCGCCGGGTCTATCGTACCACTCAGGTCTTCCAATGGTACCAAACATCGGCAATAGGGAAGAATCCGCAGGAAACAAGTCATCGCGAACCGATGACAAACGGCAAGCCCAAAAGTTTATGAAAAATGAATTTATAGACAGAACGGGAATGCGGGAAGCCCGGCGGAGTTGAAGAGGTTTGGCTGTGCCGTCTCCCTCCAGGCGAAGCGGACGCTGACCGGAGATGATACATCCGGATGGCTCACCGCTATTTCAGTGGAGGAAATGATATCGGCAATTGCCTGATGCCATATTCCATCTGAGCCTGCCACTTCGAACCATTTGAGCTGGGCATTGCTGCGAGGTTCGTTGGAGTTCGGTCTTGCCTTGAGACCCTCTGCACAGTGATTGAAACTTACAATTATCCTGTCTCCCTCCGTCTTCTTGGCCACTGCTCGTGGACCGGACCATTCGGCAGCATTGTCCACCTTGTATTTCTGAGCCAGAGCCACAAGTGCAAGTCTCTGTCCCACAGTCCATTTATAGGATGGATGGATGTCTTCGAGATTATCCACAAGATCTGTAAGGCATACGATTTCACAGTTCTCGATTTCACGGGCTGCCCTGATTTGCTGCTGCCAGAAGAGAGGAAGTTCCTCGGCAGTTACCTTGGATCCTCTGTGAAGTCTGTCGGAGAAAGTGTGGGGGCAGAGCATCACAGTATAGAATGGAGCATCGGGGGCATTGAAGTCTGCCCTCCAGTTCTGGACCAGAGAACTGAACTTGTCGAAGTAGTTTCTGTCTTTCTGGGAGCAGTTTGTTTCTCCCTGATACCACAGGAAACCGGCTACGGCAAATGGAGCATAAGGTTTGAGCTGGAACTTGTAGAGCATCCCGTCCGGCAGCCACTGCTCTATGGAGGAGCCTCCCGATGCGGCAGAAATGATGCCGACAGGCAGGCTGAGGGAATCGCTGATGTTCTTGGCGAAGAAATAACCGGCGGCACTCACCGGAGCGAGAGTCTCACCGTCGGCAATGCGCCATCTGCCGCCACCACGTCCACTGTAGAAAACCCTGATGGACGGATTTGCAGCTTTCTGAAGCTCAAGCGTGGCCAAATCGTCGCCCTTCCGGGGTGCGGCCTGCCAACTGCGCTTCATCTCATAAGCCATATTTGACTGACCTGAACATACCCAAACCTCTCCGACAGCGATTCCGCTGTATTCGACAGTCTCATTCTTTCCTTTGACGGTCATTCTGAGGCTCTGTCCCTCAGCTTTCAGGGCAGGAAGAGAAAGACTCCAGCTTCCGTCCTTACCGGCCTTAGTTCTGACCATCGCCAATCTGGAACCGTCAGACTCGTTGTACAGGCAGACCGTGACATTCTCGAATGCATCGGCACTTCCCCATACGGGAATAGTTCTCCCCTGCTGGAAAATCATTTGGTCGGAGAAGATTCCGGAAAGTGCCAACGTCAGAATCTGAAAAAAAAGAAGCTTCATAATACAGGTGTATGTTTTGGATACTGTTAGATACTGTTAGATACTGTTATTTGATACTGTTAAATATTGTTATTTGATACTGCTGGATACTGTACTACAGTTACTCGATTGTCCACTCGGTGCCGTTCTTCCCGTCCTTCAGCTGAATTCCGAGCAGCTTGAGAGAATCACGGATATGGTCAGAAGCCGCCCAGTCTCTGGCTGCCTTGGCGGCGGATCTCTGCTCCACCACCATCTGCATCAGTCCGTCGATAATACGGCCCGACGCACTGTCTTCAGACTCATCCTTGAGTCCGAGAACGCCGAACACAATGTCATCGAAAAGCTGTACAAGGGCATCATAGTCCTCCCGGCAAAGGTTCACTGACCCGGCTTTGGCGGAATTGACAAGACGTACGGCCTCGGAGATGTTGGCCAGAGCCACAGGAGTGTTCATATCATCGCAAAGCGCATCGTATACGCCGTCCCACAATGCCTTGACCTCAGGACTCGTTGCTCCGCAGCTCTGGGGTGCAACACCAAAGTTCTCCTCTCCGTACCTGTATTGAGAAGCCTTGCGCCCGGCCAGGGCGTAAAGATCCTTGGCCGCACTCATCAGCCGCTTCAAACCCTTCTGTGCAGCCTGTAATGCCTCGTTGGAAAAATCGAGCGTCCCTCTGTAATGAGCCTGCAGAATGAAGAAACGAATGGTCATTGGGCTGTACGCCTGCTCGAGTTTGGGGTGATCTCCCGAGAACAGTTGGGGAAGAGTGATGAAATTGCCCAGACTCTTGCCCATTTTCTGTCCATTGATGGTAATCATATTGTTATGCACCCAGTAATGAACCCCCTGTGTACCGCGTGACGCGACATTCTGAGCTATCTCGCACTCGTGATGCGGGAACATCAAGTCCATTCCGCCGCCGTGGATGTCAAACTCGCGTCCCAGATATTTCTCACCCATCACCGAACATTCCAGATGCCAACCGGGGAATCCTTCCCCCCAGGGTGAAGGCCAACGCATTATGTGTTCAGGTTCGGCTTTCTTCCATATCGCGAAATCGTAAGGAGCTTTCTTGTCGGACTGTCCGTCAAGACTTCGGGTGCCCTCCAGAGTGTCTTCAAGCGTTCTGCCGGAAAGCACGCCGTAGCGATGGTCGGCATTGTATTTCTCAACATCAAAATATATGCTTCCGTTACTCTGGTATGCGTATCCTGCCTCAAGTATTCTCTTAACAGCCTCTATCTGCTCCACAATGTGTCCGGAGGCTCTCGGCTCTATGCTGGGAGGTGCCACGTTCAACAGTCGCATTGCCTCGTGATAGCGCAGCGTGTAGGTCTGCACCACCTCCATCGGCTCCAGCTGCTCGAGTCTGGCCTTCTTCGCTATCTTGTCCTCGCCCTCGTCGGCATCGTGCTCCAGATGGCCGACATCGGTAATGTTGCGTACATAACGCACCTTGTATCCCAGATGCCGGAGCAGTTTGCTGAGCACGTCATAAGTCACACCGGGGCGGGCGTGTCCGAGATGTGCGTCACCGTACACCGTAGGGCCGCAGACATACATTCCCACGTGCCCCGGATTCACCGGAACAAACAGTTCTTTCTTTCTTGTAAGTGTATTGGTAAGCAGAAGATTTCTCATAAGCGCTGTGTTTTGAACTTACGAAGATAGCAAATTATTCTCTATCTTCGCAAGATGAAACTTATCAGCTGGAACGTGAACGGACTCAGAGCCGTATGCGGCAAAGGATTCGCCGACATATTCGCAGGTTTTGACGCGGACTTTGTCTGTCTGCAGGAAACCAAACTTCAAGCAGGACAGATCGAATTGGAATTCCCCGGATACGGTTCTTGGTGGAACTATGCCGACAAGAAAGGTTATTCCGGAACCGTCATCTATTCCAAGCTCCAACCCCTGTCAGTCAATTACGGCATAGGAGTGGACGAATTCGACCACGAGGGAAGGGTAATTACCTTCGAGACGGAAGGATTCTTCCTGGTGAACGTCTATACCCCAAATTCGCAGGACGGTCTCCGCAGACTTGACTGGAGGATGGCCTGGGAGGATGCCTTTAGGAAATATCTCAGCAGTCTTGCAACCCGCAAATCCGTGATAGTATGCGGCGATATGAACGTGGCCCACGAGGAAATCGACCTCAAGAACCCTTCCACGAACCACTTCAACGCCGGATTCTCTGATGAAGAGAGAGGCAAGTTCTCTGAACTGCTGGCCGCCGGATTCACCGACAGCTGGAGACTGCAGCATCCCTGCGAGGCCAAGTATTCCTGGTGGTCATACCGTATGGCAGCCCGCGAAAGAAACGTTGGGTGGCGCATAGACTATTTCCTTGTATCTTCCGATATGGCCGGCAGAATTGTGTCCACCGACATTCTCAACGAAGTGTTCGGATCCGACCACTGCCCGGTGGAGCTGGTCATCTGAACGGACCAGCAGCACCCTCAAGTCTCAAGGAGCTATTTCTTCAGATTCGGAAGAGCCACAGCCACAAGACCGAGAAGAGGAGAAAAAGCCACAGCCGCATACACTGTGCGTATGCCATACAAGTCTATGTACCTGCCAAGCAAGGCCGAGACAATTCCTCCGACCCCGAAAGCGAATCCGAAGAACAGGCCGGAAACCAGACCAAGTTTGTTGGGGATGAGTTCCTGGGCATAGAGCAATATGGCCGGGAAAGCCGAAGACAGGACGAAACCTGAACAGAAACTGAGGACTATTGTCGCTGCCAATCCGGCGTGAGGCATAGCGAGACTGAACGGGGCAGTACCCAGAATAGATATGAGAATCACCCACTTGCGCCCTATCTTGTCACCTATCGGGCCACCTGCCAGAGTCCCTGCTGCAGTGGCGAACAGGAAGACGAAAAGGCAGATTTGCGATGCCTGTACCGTGAGCGAAAATCTGTCAATCAGGTAAAAGGTATAATAACTCCTGAGGCTCTCCAGATATACATATTTGGAAATGATGAGAATACAAATGATTATCACAATAGCTGCGGTGCGAGCGGTTCCGAACGGAGCGGGACGTTTCACAGCAGCCTGTCCCCTGCCTCCGTGTTCTTTGAGGTAGCCCTTATACCATTTTGTGACAAAGCCGGCTACAGTGTATGACAGACAGGAAGCGATGACGAACCAGAGCAGATGCCTTCTGGTATAAGGAGCTACAAGAAGAGCTACAAGAAGCGGTCCCACGGATCCTCCGAAATTGCCCCCCACCTGAAACACTGACTGGGCAAAACCTCTTTTGCCTCCCGATGCCAGAGATGTGATTCTGGAAGCCTCTGGATGGATTACGGACGATCCCAGTCCTATGGCAAACACAGAAACATACACCGCGGCAATGCTTCCGGCAAAGGATATCCCTATCATTCCGAGCATAGAGAATGTTGTGGCCAGCAGTATGCTTCTGGAAAAAGGATGCCTGTCGAAGAAAAGCCCGACGAGGGGCTGGAACACCGATGCAGAAATCTGATATATCAGGGAGATAGTACCTATCTGGGCAAAAGAAAGGTCCAGATCAGCCTTGAGCAAAGGGTAGCTGGCAGTAACTGTGCTCTGCATCAAATCATTGAGCAGATGCACCATACTCAGCGAGAGCAGTACCGGAAGGGTGGCTCTTGTAGCAGGATTCAGTTTCATTCAGGAAGAGCTATTACGGGCCTTGGAGCAGTCTGCATCCCCTCCCCTATGAAAAATGAAGGATGTGGAGGCTGGTTGTACGCGATGTTCTGCCAGCAGATGGCCAGACGATACTGGCTGTCGTGCATCAGGGTGGTCATTCTGAAGGAGGCAGGTATGTCGGTCATATATATCCTGAGCTCGCTGCTGTCCGGGGTGCGGAAAATCACTTCTTCACGCCAGTCCCCGAACAAGTCCGCCGACAGGCAGCAATTGGACTTGCTGCCATTGTTGGACTCAACTCCTTCCGCCCTGAAAATCAGGTCGGTTTTCCTGGTCTTCCAGTTCCATTTGGATACGGAGGTACGGTCAAGGAGTTCCCTCAGAGGATCGGCATCCCACCATATTCCGAAGTTCACGGAATTGGGTGTTTCGGCGTATATCGTTTCTCCTGTGTCGCTGCGGCGTGTTCCCCCGGGAGCTCCCCAACATTCGACTCCCGGATAATCGGGATCAATGTCGGCAGCCATTCCCCGTCCTACGTCCACACCAGGATTGTTGCTCCAAACAATTTCTCCCGTCCTGCCGTCGAACAACGCGGAACCTGGAGTTCCGAAACTGGCTGTCGATTCCTCGTTCTCGTGTACTCCGAACACTTCCAGTCCAGGACGGGATGGAATCAAGTCGCCGGCGTGAAGTGCATCTCCGTGACGGAGTCCTGTGGAGAAGAGTCCGCTTCCGTCGTGATCCACCGTCATAGCCCCGATGCAGACTTCGTCAAACCCGTCGGCGTCGAAGTCGGCCACAGTAACGGAGTGATTGCCCTGCCCGGAATAAGGATTGTCCCTGTCCTTGGAATCGAAGACCCAGCGGCTGGTAAGTTTGCCGTCGCGGTAGTCCCAGGCGGCCAGCACGCTGCGTCCGTACCATCCGCGCACGAACACCATACTGGGAAGGTGACCGTCGAGATAAGCTACACAGGCCGACATCCGGTCTGCACGGCCACCGGTGGAGTCATTGCCGCCATTACCGCCAACACCGCCCCAACCGTCCAGCGGATATCGGGTGGGGAGATATTCGGCAGAAGCCAGAGCCTTGCCTGTGGCCCCTTCAAATACAGTAAGGTATTCGGGACCTTCCACAATCTTGCCGTAGGTGGCGGACTTGAGGTCGTGTGTGCGCCAGTCCTTGTCGGGATTGCCTATAGGATTGCCAAGGCCATCCACAGTGCCATCGCCTGTCTTGAAAGCCACTTCGGCCTTGCCGTCACCATCCAGATCATATACGAGGAACTGGTTGTATGCAGCCCCGGAGCGGATGTTCACTCCGCAGTCAATACGCCAGAGAAGAGTGCCGTCCATCTCGTAGGCATCGTATATCGTCACACCGGTCATCCCTGTGCGGGGGGGAAGTGTATTTGCGGACGGGAACCATTTGACAACAATCTCGTACTGTCCGTCCCCGTCAAGGTCGCCCACGCTGCAGTCGTTGGCGGAAAAACTGTAATTCTGCTGCTCCCTGCCTTCCAGCTCGTACAGACCTTGGATTCTGCGGGGCTCAGGGACCTGAAGCGGCACGGAGAGCCAGTTCCTGACAGGGGAACCTGCCGGAAGTGAAAAGACATCGGTTTCTCCTGTGGATGAACGCAGAATCCAGACATTGTCCACTCCCAAATTCACTTTGCTGTCGAGGAAATCAGTTGTCTTCGCCAGTGGAGCATCGTTGATCTTGTATTTATTCTTAATATATCGCTCCAATCTGGCAATATCGTCAGCATCAGCACGATATATGTCGAAGGTTACGTCATCGGAATCGTTTGCCAGCCAGCGCCAACTAAGATACACACCTTCATCTGTGACCTGACCCACGAGACCGCGGTCAAGACGTTCCATAACTCTTTGAGAATAAGTTGTCTGCACCAGAAGAAGAGCAGACAGGAAGAAGAAAAACTTTTTCATACCCCACAAAGATAATGAATCTCAAAAAATAAGTTGGTAATCTTGTCTCCACCAAGTTATTTTTGAGATTCACTATATAATTTCTTCAGGAACGAAGCATTCCTCAAATACAGGTCATCTGATATTCTTCAAAGAAGTTAAACACGTCTCATACGATTTTCATACAATCGGGAACGAAACGGACGGAAACGTTCCCAGAATGGAGCAAGAATGAGCAAATGGGAACGAAAACGCAGAAAACGTTCCCAAAATACATCAAAAAACACAGAGTTTTGCACCTGAACCGTAATAACTTTATTTTTTTCATAACTGTTATAATGGATTCATTTCTCTTACTACGGTCATATTATAAGTACTATCCGACGGCCTATGATCTGTTCCTATACGCGGAGCGGAAAAAATATCACTATTGGCATCATAAGAAAATTGGTGCAAATTATCTTCATAAGCCTCACTCGCGTGCACTTCACCTCTGTTGGTATCGATATACCACAACATAGGGTCTCCATTGGAATCATATCCATAACCGTATACCACAACCCAATGATCCACGGTACCGTCATTCACTCCAATCGTCCCGGGGTGGTAGTCAACGCCGACAATGACCGGAATTCCTCTATTGATACAATCTTGAATATAAATCAAAGCATTATAGGTATTCTGATCCCCGACGGATACCAGCTGATTTGCAGCATTTGCCAGAAACATAGTGATATAATAGCTTCCTGGTTTTACCCCGAATTGAGCTACAATTTCTTTGGTATGTTGAAAATAGTCCCTTATACCTGCCACATATCCGGGATATCGCATATTTGTCAAATTCAGTTTTGTCGGGGGACCGGCAGAATCGGAAAGATTGTTGTCATTGCCGTTATCGCTATTATCGCAAGGATTCGGATTCGAGCAACCTAGGATGAGAGCAGGATCCAAAAGTTGCACCCAACCGTCAGTATCTGTCAATATATACCATTGGCCATCCTCATACTTATACAATAGCCCTGAAAAATCCATCCATATATTACCAAACAGGTATATCAAGAAGTCTCCATCCTCAACAGATTTTGTAAGAGAATTGAGTTCATCCTTGTGCCCACGTTGTACTTTTATCCTGCCGAACATCGTTGTCGCTCGTTGGAGTCTCCGAACATATTCTTCAGTAGTCAAGGAGCCGATGAATGACACATTGCCTATGCTGTGTCCGTCCATTTTATCCGTATGTGAAGTTCTGGAGTGTTTCCAATCCGGTGTGATGGCTCCGATGTTGAAATTGAAATGGGTCATCGTCAAGTCACCCGACTTTGCCATAGAAATGCCACCTGATTCCAAAAGTTGGGCCTCGTAGGTGGCCTTGGCTTCTTTGACAGTTATTCGGAATAAAAAATCAGCCCCCAAAAAATGCTGTGCCAAGCAATGCAGAACGCTTCATTTTATCTGTAATTTTTTGCAAATGTAGCTATTAACCGATAATTTGCAAATACCCTATGGATTAAGAAATCTCAAAAAATAACTTGGTAATCTTGATTTCGTCTTATTGGTCCATATTTCACTCTTCATCGGTCAGATAGCCCGCTATGCTCCCTCTTCAGAGCAAAATCTGTCCTCAATA
>DCIN01000037.1:0-247 GCA_002315815.1 Bacteroidales bacterium UBA1725
TCGTCAATCTTTACCAACTTATTTTATTCTCTTTACTAAGTGAAACAGCATTATTATACATAGGCTGACGAGCATTACCGAAAAATGTATAACTTCGCTTCTCAGAATTTCACTAAACGATTTACGAAAGCCAAATGAGATACTTCTCCATCTGTACAGCCATTGTTTCACTGATTGCGACATTTGCCGGCACTCTTACTTCGTCCGCACAGAATACGGAAAAAAGGAGCCGACCAGTCAAATGGAG
>DCIN01000037.1:264-6317 GCA_002315815.1 Bacteroidales bacterium UBA1725
TGGAGTGAATCCGTTCATCTGAGCTATTTGTTGCCCACTATCGTGCAAATGAGAGACGGTTATCGTTTTGCATCTGACCACCGGGGATTCTCTGCGGGATGGGCAGCAAGTCTTAAAACCGAAAACACGGGACTGACGATTGAAGGAGGCGTGGACTTCGGAGCATTCTTCAGAATTGAAAGACACGAAACGATGACATTAAGGTATTCGTTAACCGACATTAGGTTTCCATTGAGCGTAGCATACCAGTTTGACATCCCCGGCTGGCACATCGGAATAATGCCGCTTGTCGGAATCGACCCGGGCTGTTTCATCACCGGACAGACAAGTTGGACGAATCAGGACGGGACAACAGAAACCACGAAGGTATTCAAGAAGGGATCGGGCAATTCAAGATTCATTTTCGACTGCCACGCGGGGGTGAAAGCTATATGGCAATCCAGATACTTCCTCGAGTACAGATACGAAATCCCGATTGTGCCCTTTTATCACGACAACTCCACCAACACCTCAATCTGGCGTCACAGTATAGGAGTCGGACTTCAATTCTGACACTACAGAAAGAGCTGTAAATCAAACTGGACGAATCTGCCCGTCGCCCTTTATCAGCCACTTGTATGCAGTAATCTCCCTCAAGGCCATAGGACCTCTGGCGTGCATCTTCTGAGTGCTGATACCTATCTCCGCTCCCATCCCGAACTGGGCTCCGTCAGTGAATGACGTTGGTGCATTGCAGTAAACACAGGCAGCGTCCACCATAGTGAAGAACAAAGCTTCCGCCGAAGCGTCCTCACATACTATGCTCTCGCTGTGTCCCGTACCGAAAAGCCCTATGTGTGAGATGGCCTCATCTATGCTTTGGACAGTCTTGACAGACATCCTCAAGGCAAGAAATTCTCTTCCAAAATCATCATCCCCGGCAAGCTTGAGCAAATAATCGGGATATTTGCCCTCCAGAGCCGCATACGACTGTGCATCAGCCAGTATCTCCACCCCGGCCTGTCCCAGAGGAGAGCAAATCTGCGGAAGCGAAGGAAGAAGGGCCTTGTGCACAATCATACAATCCAATGCGTTACAAACACTTACACGTCTTGTCTTGGCGTTGTTCACAATTCTTACAGCCTTCTGGATATCAGCGGAAGCGTCAATATAGCAGTGACACACGCCTGCCCCGGTTTCGATGACGGGGACGAGAGAGTTCTTCACGACATAGTCAATCAACTGACGACTTCCTCTCGGAATCACAAGGTCAACATAACCGCGGGCGGAAAGGAGTTCGGCAGTGGCACTGCGGTCATTCGGAAGCAGCGAGACTACAGCCTCCGGCAGAGAATGCCTGCGGAGGACACTGCGGATAAGGGAAACAGCAGCGATATTGGATTTTTCCGCAACACTCCCACCCTTCAATATGCAGGCACTTCCCGATTTGAGGCACAGGGAGAATACGTCGAAAGTGACATTCGGTCTGGCTTCATAAATGACAGCTATGACTCCGAACGGAACTCTCGTCTTGGTCAGTTTCAAACCGTTGGGGAGTATGCGTTCCTCTATTGTCTCGCCGAGGGGAGATGGCAGGGAAGCCACGTTTCTGATATCGGAGGCTATGCCTTCTATACGCTGCCGTGAAAGCTTGAGCCTGTCATATCTGTAGTCATCCGCAGAAAGACAGGCAAGGTCGGCAGCATTTGCACCAACAATATCCTGCCAGGAAACGTCCAGACTGTCAGCAAGGTCACGCAGCACACTATCAACCTTTTCCTTACTCAAGTTCAGCAGAGCGCGGGAAGCATTCTTCGCTTCTATTAAAATGTGTTCAATCATTCCACCTTCAGTCATTCAATAATTTCTCCGGTCACTCAGTCACTCACTCATTCCTTCACCTCTCCGGTCTTTCAGACATACACTCATTCCCTCATCTCTCCGGTCACTAAGTCATTCAGACATACACTCATTCCTTCATCTCTCCGGTCTTTCAGTCACTCAGTCATTCAGTCATTCTCCATCAGATAATGAACAAGATCAGCACCTGAATCATAGGCTATAAAATGCGAGGACTCGACAGAAGAGGGGTCTTCAACCAGATCGATGAGGATGTTCTCCTTCTTGCCATTGGCGATGTAAACGTCAATGTTGCAAGCCGCTGCGAGGCCGGCCATACGGGATTTACTGCCCATTCCACCCCTTCCGCGGGAAGATTTGCTGTCTGAAATGAATGCTGAAAGGTCTTCACCGGGGGCAATCTCCCTGATAAGGGATGCCGTCCCGGATGCAGGGTCTCCGTCAAAAATGCCATCGACATTTGAAAGAATCACCAGACGGCCGGCTCCCATCAGATACGCCACCAAAGCGGAGAGCTCGTCATTGTCTGTGAACATCAGTTCCGTGACACAGACCGTATCGTTTTCGTTGACAATCGGGATGACACCATTGTTGAGCATCACCTCCATACAGTTCTTCTGATTCTGACAATGTTCCGCCGAACTGAAATTTTCCTTCATCGTAAGCACCTGTCCCACAGGCAATCCGTATCCGGCGAAAAGCTCATAATAACGGTCTATCAGCTTGGCCTGTCCTACAGCTGAAAAAAGCTGTCTCTTCGAGACGGAGTCCATCGCGGCAAAGTCGTCAATCTTGCCCTTGAGCTCGCTCATTCCGCTGGCCACAGCACCGGATGATACAAGAATCACATCGTGTCCCTCACGATAGAGCTGTGCTATCTGATCTACTATTGCGGACATTCTGGTGACATCCAGAGAGCCGTCCTTTCTGGTAAGCACATTGCTGCCTACCTTTATCGTTATTCTGTCACGCATATCGTATGGCCGGAGTCAATTTCCGAAGCAACGGGATACAAAGTTATAATATTTTTCTTACCTTCATCCTTGTCAAATCTTAGGATTCACCAAATAACACTATTACAGATGAAACGTTATCTATTATTCATTTCGGCACTGGTACTCTGTTTCAACGCCAATGCTCAGATCAAGGAGGACTTCGTCCCCTCAGAACTCAATCAACCCGGTCAAGAGTATCCTATGGTCAATTCCCAGGGTTACGCCCGGTTCCGCGTCAACGCCCCCAAGGCTGAATCGGTAGTGGTCAGCCTCGGACTCGGCGGCAGTGGCGGCACCACCCTCCAGAAAGGAGAGGACGGATTCTGGTGGGGAACCACTTCTGGCCCTCTCGATGAAGGGTTCCACTATTATCATCTCACTATCGACGGAGGAGTGTTCAACGATCCAGGCACCGAGAATTATTATGGCTCCACCCGTTGGGAAAGCGGAATAGAAATTCCGGCCAAGGACAAGGATTTCTATGCGATGAAGAATGTTCCTCACGGAAAAGTATCACAGGTTTGGTTCTGGTCCGAGAGCACTAAACAGTTCCGCCGTGCTTTCGTCTATACTCCCCCCACCTATGACCCTGCCCAGAAGGATGTCAATTATCCAGTCCTCTACCTACAGCACGGTTGGGGAGAAAATGAATATGCCTGGTGGAATCAGGGCCACGCAAACCTTATTATGGACAACCTCATCGCTGATGGCAAAATCGATCCTTTCATCGTTGTGATGACCTATGGTATGACCAATGAAGGCTTCCGTCCCGGTGCCGCACGTGCCGCCGGACCCCGTCCTGCCGCCGGTGCCACTGCCAGTGCCAGTGCCGGTGCCGGTAATCCTCGCACCGGAGCACCTCGCACCGGAGCACCTCGCACCGGTTTCAATATGATGGACAACGGTTTCCAGACAGTTCTCTGCGACGAGCTTGTTCCGTATATTGACGCAAACTTCAAGACCAAGGCTGACAGAGCAAACAGAGCAATGGCAGGTCTTTCGATGGGTGGAATGGAAACTCACACCATCACTCTGGCACGTCCCGAAATGTTCAGTTACTTCGGGCTTCTCAGTGGAGGCGTTTACACTCCCGAAGAGCTCAAGGACATCAAGGATGTCAAGGGTGTGTTCGTCGGTTGTGGAAGCAAGGAAAGCGGAGATCGCATCCTCAAGGCAGCTGAAGACCTCAAGGCAGCCGGCTACAACGCCAAAGGCTATGTCTCAGATGGAACAGCGCACGAATTTCTGACCTGGAGAAGATGCCTTCTTGAAATGGCCCCGATGCTGTTCAAATAGTCTTACGTAATAGTCTCAGGTAATAGTCTTGCGTATTAATATATGAAATAGTCTTATGAACAGATTTGTTCTATTCTTTACAACTGTCACAGTTGCCGCTTGTCTGGCAACTGTGACAATTTCTGCACAACAGATTCCACAGGAGCCCAAAGCTCCCGAACTGGAATATTGCCTCAGGCTCAATGTGTCGCTTGGACAATCCTATTCCGTAGGCCAGACTCCCAAGGGATCAAGAAACATCGTTCCCATTACCGGAGGCACTTTCGAAGGGAAACTGCCCGGCAAGGAGTTGAAGGGAGAAGTCCTTCCGGGAGGAGCCGACTATCAGATGTCCAATGGCGGTCGCACTGAGATAGAGGCAATTTACTGCATCAGGACTGACGACGGAGTTGTCATCCACATTCGCAACTGCGGTATCATTTCTATGGGGGACGGCTTCTATTTCCGTTGCGCTCCCAAATTTGAAGCTCCCGCGGACAGCAAATATGCATGGATGAACAACTCTCTGTTTCTGTGCCAGCCAGGTTTCGGCGGCACCGGCGGAGGTATCACCCTTGATGTCTGGCGTGTGAAGTAACTCGGAAGATATTATTGAAAGATATACAGCAAATCCAAGCAGTTGCCTCATAAAATGAAGTCAGCCTCGTAAATTGCATCAGTTTCGTCGTATTTCACATAATACAGTTTGTTGTTCGGCCAATCCACTGCAAAGAACGATGCTGTTTTGTCGGGGATGATGAAACGCTTGAGTAAATTCCCACTCCAATCCCATACCTGTATCTCCGAATTCTCGGCATTGCGATGCAGAGCAGGGATGTATTTGTCCGTAACGGAAGACACCCAATTATAACACCTGCGGGATATGTCATCAGATGCAGAAGCTGTACACCCGAAATCAGTTGTTTTTTCAGCAACAATCTTTCCGGATATGTCCATTATCTTCATTCTGTCAAAATGGCCGTAGAATGCTGCAATGTACTTGCCGTCCGGTTTAACCGCCCATTGCTTCATATATAAAAACAAAGGCTCCTCGTCCGTGTCATTCCCGAAATCCGGCATTTTCGAGATGTATTTGTCCACTTTGGCGGCTTTCGTATAAAGCACAAATTCGTGTCCGCTCGACTGAGGAGCAATGTCAATATATCCGCTTTTGATTTCAGCAAACCCATTGGTAGCTTCTCCTGCCCAAGTCTTGTCATTAGAATCGACAACAATACTCTTCCCCTCCAGATGGCATCGCTTATATCCTCCCATATCGTGTACAAGAAAGCCTTTCTCAAAAGCCTTGACTCCTCTGGGATCGACATACTGGAAATCCATCGGACCTCTTCCCATATCTCCCGCGAGGAATGTCTCTCCAGAAAGAGGAAGAGGAACAACCTGAAATGCCTTTGAGGTTTTCCTCGTAGGCATAATCAAGGCACTGCCACTGACCACCATCGCAACCGGAACAGATGGCTCGGCATTCTGGTCCAGACTTGTGCGTCGAGGCTCAAGAGCCACAGTTTGAACAGATGAACCGTCAATACCCTCCTCGACAATACAGGAAAGCGGAAGAAAACAAAGGAAAAGAAGAATTGTCAGCCGATGTAAATTCATATGGATATGTTTACTTTACACAGAAACCTTTGAGACTGCATTGAACTACATCAACATATTCACAGTCTTTACAAGCCCTAATTGTTACAAATGTTGTGTACTCTTCTGTCGGATATGTTCGAATCACAAAGCAATCATCATAACAGTCACCCTCACCCCAAGCAAGAGCTTCGACGTTCTCAGCAATGGATGATTCAGACGGACTTGTCATCTTAATTGATGTAAAGATTGCAATTCCAACAAGCAGCACAGCTGCGCACAAGATAATGTTTTTTTTCATAATGATTATTGATTGGTTTATAGATTACAGTTGTTTAATACTCA
>DCIN01000044.1:0-1029 GCA_002315815.1 Bacteroidales bacterium UBA1725
GGCTTCGGAAACATCACAAACTGGCCCTGGGTGGACAACAATTCCACCGTGGCCGGCAGCCTGCTTATGCCCTGGTCTTACGTGGTGAATGCAATACGTTATCAGAGTGCCAGACACAAGGCGGAAAAAGAGGAGATTCTGCTTCCTGATGTCTCGAATCTGAGCGAGGAGAAGGATGTCGTCGTTCTGGTGATAGGGGAGTCTGCCCGACGCGGGAACTTCTCCCTCTACGGATATCCGCGTAATACCAATCCCGAACTTGCCAAGGTCGATGGTCTCAAACTGTACAATGCCAGGTCCAATGCCACATACACGACAGCCGGAGTGAAGGCGATACTGGATTACAAGGATACGGACAAACTGTACGAGATTCTTCCAAACTATCTCTATCGAAACGGAGTGGATGTATGCTGGCGTTCAAGCAATTGGGGACAGTCCACCCTGAGAGTGGGGACTTATCAGGACAACGTCGCCCTTGCAGCTCTTTCGGAATCTGCCGGACAGCAGGATGTAAACCCTGCCTACGATGAGGTTCTTCTGTACGGTCTCAAGGAATACATCCAGTCGAGCGACAGCAGCAAGGTCTTGGTTGTCCTTCACACAAGCACCAGTCACGGGCCGGACTACAACACAAGATATCCTTCGGAGTACCGGGCGTTCCTGCCTGTGAGCAGCAGCGTGGAGATGTCCAAGGTGCCGCGTGAGGAGATTCTGAATTCCTATGACAACTCCATACTCTACACCGATCATATCCTGAGTCGTATAATAAACGAACTCAAGGAGATAGAGGATAGAAAATGCTGTATGATATATATTTCCGACCACGGCGAATCCCTTGGCGAGAACAATCTGTATATGCACGGAGTACCCATTTCAATAGCACCGAGGGAGCAGGTCGAGATACCTTTTGTCGTATGGTCTTCGGATCCGGAGCAGGAGTACAGGGACTTTGCTGAAATTGACCAGCATTTTGTCTTCCACAGCGTGATGCATTTCCTCGGAGTGGACAGTCCGGTGTACAATCCTGAT
>DCIN01000044.1:1136-6253 GCA_002315815.1 Bacteroidales bacterium UBA1725
TATCATCAGATGACAGGCCATCACCAGTTATCGGCTGACACCTTGTTCATTGTCAATCCTATTTCCGGTGCGCGTGGAAAAGATGGCATAGTGGACCGGCTTCTTGCCACCGGATGCAGTGTGGTTGTGACAGAGTATGCCGGACACGCAGTTACTCTGGCAAGGAACTGCGTCGAGAATACCGTTGTCGCCGTCGGCGGCGACGGCACAGTAAACGAGGTGGCCAGAGGACTTCTGGGAACGGGAAAGCGTTTTGGAATAATACCCTGCGGCAGCGGTGACGGACTGGCCCTGCATCTTGGCATCAGCAGAAATATTGACAAGGCTCTTGCTGTCCTCGAAAGGGGCCGGACGAAGATGATGGACTGCGCCGAGGTGAATGGGAGACCTTTCTTTTCCGTGTGCGGTACAGGCCTTGATGCTGAGGTCAGCGAAAATTTTGCCAAAGCCCACACCCGCGGACTCGCAACCTATATCAGAGAAGCCATCAAGACCTGGAGAAATTTCCGCCCGGAGGAATACGAAATCGAATGTGACGGAGTCAAACGTAGTGTGAAGGCTGTTCTGATTACTGCAGGCAACTCGGACCAGTGGGGGAATGGGGCCAGAATCACCCCTCTTGCACGCTGTGACGACGGTCTGCTTGACCTTAGCGTGATTCTTCCTGTCAAAACCGTCAATCTGCCGGTACTGGCCTTCAGGCTTATGTCCGGGACACTTTACGGCAGCCCGTATGTCCTGTGTTTCAAGGGGCGCGACATCCATATCCGGAAAAAGGATGCCGGGAATCCTGAATTCACGGTTCCAGCCCATTATGACGGAGATTTTTTCCGCACCGGGCCTTCCTTGAACATCAGGATTGTACCCGAAAAGATTGAGGTCATCTGCTGAGATTCACTTACTATAGACGGCGGCTGTATTGTATCTTGAATTCAAGACGATTGGGTTTGTCATTAAAATATTGTAACGCTGAGAACCTTGCGTGCAGGGCGTTTCGCCCCTGCGGACCGAACTTCAGTGAAACGACTACCGCCCCCGCCCATCCTCGCCCGTAATATGCCGGGACATTGAAACTCTGTGGTGCGTCCCTCTCATATATGTAGATTCTGTCCTCCCAGTTGTCCACTTTGAAAAGTGTGAACCTGCCCCAGATTCCAAAGCTTCCGGTTCCTGCTGTTCCTTTGTTCACGGTATCGGCAGTCAGGCGGCTACCGCCCGTGTATCCGGGTTCAAGGTACCATAGCCAGGATGTCCCGGCACAGTGCAATGTTTCATATCTTGCATTGATCTCAAATCCACGAAGGGAACTTTTCACTTCTGCTCTCATTCCTGCCCTGACGCTGTTTTCTTCCGCAGGAATATATCTGGATGACAGGGTGACTGACGGTTTGACTGACAGATTTCCGGTTGTGAATTCCGGCCTCAGTTTCATTGCTGCCTTGTATCTTGCTCTTGTTGTGGAAAAGTTCCAAGCTGCCTCCGCCGACGAACACAGCCAGCTGTTTTCGAAGCATACTGCTGCACCGCTGTATTCCTTTCTGAACCCGGGACTGTAATAATGCCCCCGGACAGCGAGCTTCTTGCCATAGGCGGGGATCCAGATTATACCCGCAACAGCGGCCGGAGCCCATTTCCAGTTTGTGGATATTTCAGCGAATATACTCAGGTCCTTGAGCCCCAGTCTGATATCCGCTCCTGCATTTTCCGAAGTGGCCGTCACTCCCGCACTTATCACTCTGCCTGTCCAGTTGACGTTGCCTATGCCTATTGTTCCGTTCTTGAACGAACAGGCCGCGCTGAATGTGAATTTTCCTGCCGTGACATCCGCTGCAATTCCGCACAGAGTGGATGAGAATGATGATGTCGCTGCTATTCCTCCGCCGTTCTTTGCAAACGATGACACGCTGCCCAGACTGTTGATGCTGAATCCGCTCCATTGGCTGAGTCCCTGGCCGAAGCGGGCGGAGAAATCGCCGGCCACTATCTTTCCGGGGAATCTTTTCCCGTAGTATGCGGCGCTGATTGTGCCCGGACCGATTCGGCTGTTGTCATAGCTGTTTCTCAGGGCCCAGTTGAATTCAAACCTGTCACCGTATGCGATTTCCACTTTGCCGCCCTCCTTGTGTTCGTTCCGTGAACTTTCTTGGCGCAGCGCAGTCCGGAGCATTACGCTCGCATCAAGTCTCCTGTTTTCCTTCTGCCCGGGCGCCAACCTGCTTTTGAGTATTGTGAATTCTTTCAGTGCATTGGATACATCCGTGCCGAATCCGCTGATTAATGCCAGTTCCGAATACGAAAGTATGTCACCGTATTCCTGTCTGTACTCAATAAGTGAGTTCATCTGGAACGCGGTAAGCAGTCCGCTTGCCGTCAGTCTGCTGTAGCTCTGAGCGTTGAGGTCCAGAGGATGTGCAGCATAGCGGGAGTAACGTTCGATTTCGCTTTCGTCGAGTTCTTCGGCGCAGGATGCTCCGCTGAGTACAAGGATTGAGTTGAGGAATGATTCGGACCTGTGAGTGTCCCCGGAAGTGTCTTTGAGGGTGTCTTTGAGGGTGTTCCCGTTAGTGTTTTTAGGAGCGCCCTCGGGAGCGCATAGTGTCTGGATAAATACCAGCATACACAACAAGCTTTTCATAATTCGAGTTTAGAGTGCAAGTATAGCATTTTTTCGCTAATTTTGCATTATGGAAAAAATACAGCTGCACGACAAATTCTTCGTGCCTTACATCTCCAATAACGAGCTTGAGTCCATCATAGATGAAGTGGCTGACAGAATCAACCGTGATTTTGAAGACAAGGGTATAGTCCCGATCTTCCTTTGTGTTCTGAACGGGGCATTGATGTTTACAGCAGCCATTATGAAGCGTGTCCATTTTGATGCCGAGCTCGTTTCCATAAAGATGAGTTCATACGCCGGAACATCATCGACGGGTACGGTTCTCATACCTCTCGGATTGACCGGACCCGTGGCCGGCCGTCACGTAATCATCTTCGAAGACATAGTTGATACCGGCAATACCATTGTCGCCCTGAAGGAACTTCTTTTTTCCAAAGGTGCCGCTGACGTGCGCATCTGCACTATGCTTTCCAAGCCTGAGGTTTATCACAAGCCGGACAAACTCGACTATGTGGGGAAAGAAATCCCCAATAGGTTCATTGTGGGTTACGGTCTGGACTATAACGAACTGGGCCGCAATCTGGATGGTATTTACATTATTGAACAATAGTTTATTATGAAGTATTACATTCTCTTCGGCCCTCCGGGAGCCGGAAAAGGTACTCACGCAGCAGCAGTGGTCCGGGACTACAATCTCAAACACCTCTCGACCGGAGAACTCCTCCGTGCGGAGATTGCCGCGGGAACCGAATTGGGCAAGAAGGCCAAGGCTCTCATAGAGGCCGGAGCACTGGTGCCCGACGAAGTTGTAGAGGGTATGATTGAATCGGCATTCAAAAACACCAAGGGTGTTGATGGATTTCTGCTCGACGGATTCCCCCGTACTCTGGCACAGGCTGAGGCACTCGATGCTATGCTTGCAAAGAACGGCGAGGAACTCAGCGGAGTGGTGTCCATAATGATTCCCGATGAACTTATCAGGGTCAGAATCAAGAAGCGTGCAAATGAGGAAGGCCGTGCCGACGATGCTTCTGACGATACAATCAATAATCGTATCCGCACCTATCACAATCAGACAGAACCTCTTATCGACTACTACCGCAAGGCTGGAAAGTATCACGAAGTTGCCGGTGACGACCCTGTGCTGGAAGTGAACCGTGCAAGGGTTCTTGCTCTTATGCAGGAACTCAGTTAATTTGAGTTCTTGAAATTTTGATAATCTAGACACAGAAAAATCAGAGACTCTGAAAATCAAAGATTCTGAGACTCTGATTTTATGGTATTTGGATTATGTCGTGGCGGGCTATCTCTACACCCACCGCTCAACCTCCCGCGTCCAAAGTTATTCTTTTTTCGCGAATTAGTGTTACTTTTGCAATATGCGTCAAGATAGCACGTACCGTATGAGAAGATTCCTTATCACGCTTTCAACCTTGCTCCTTTCCAGCCTTTGCGCAAATGCGCAGTTCAATGACTGCATCACGGGCCTCCTGCAGGCCCCGTCGGCTGAGATGGAGAGGAAAGGAACTTTGTTGATAACAAACAATTTCCTCAACGAAACAGCTACACCCAAGGCCTGGTATTACAACACTTTCGGTTACGGTCTGGATATCACTCTCTGGTCACGTCTGGAACTCGCTTATGTGATGACCATATTCGATGAGAAGAATCATCCCTACGAGGGTCAGTCCTACCGTTCGTCCATACTATTCAACCAAGACAGGCATTTTGCGGCCAAAGTCTTGCTTTTCAAGGAGAAGGAGTTCGGATGGTCCTGGATGCCGGCGATTGCTCTGGGTGTGAGTGACCCCTTTACCGCCAATGATGGCAAAGGCTATATTGAGTCCGATGTGTCAGTTGATTACAACGGCTATTTCAACAGATTCTTTGCCGTCGCCACAAAACATTTCAACACTGGCTGGGGCGAATTCGGCATCACCGCCGGTTACCAGTACAGTCTCAGGAAGGATTACAACAGGAAGGGGCCCGTTGGAGGAATCACCTGGAGACCCTCCTGGCTTCAGAATCGTGTCTTCAGTCCGCAGTTGGTGGTTGAATATGACGCCAACACCTTCAATGCCGGCATCAAGGCCCTGATATGGGACGACAGGTTCGAGCTTATGTTCGATATGCAGAATTTCCGTTGGATAAACTTCGGACTCAGATTCAGACTTCACATAAAGGGCGGTGTTTAAACCGCCCCCACTGTGCCAATCCCAGAGATTCGCACAGAATAACACAAATAAATACTTGAATGAAAAAACATCTGCTTTTTCTCTCTTTGTTCATTCTCCCGGCGCTCGTGTGTCAGGGCAGGGAAGCGCGCATTACCTCTGATTTCAACTTTGACTGGAGATTCTGTCTTGGAGATGAAAGCGGATGGTCAGATTCTGATTTTGACGACTCAGCCTGGCGCGGACTTCATTTGCCTCACGACTGGAGCATAGAGGGGGAATTCTCTCCGGACCATCCTGCAGGAGTAAACGGAGGGGCACTACCA
>DCIN01000044.1:6352-9529 GCA_002315815.1 Bacteroidales bacterium UBA1725
GGGGTATATATGAACAGTACTGTATGGATTAACGGCAAAATCGCAGGTGGACGTCCGTATGGATACAGTTCCTTCAACGTGGAGGCGACATCTCTGCTGAATCCCACGGGGGAGGACAATGTAGTCGCCGTACGTGTGGACCATTCAGTCCAGCCCAGCGGACGCTGGTATACGGGTAGCGGAATATACCGCAACGTACGTCTTGTGTGTACGCGGAAAGCCCGTCTGGAGTATCAGGGAATATCTGTGACTGCCAAGGAGATATCAAAGAATACAGCCCTTGTGGTGGTACAGGCTGAAGTGGACGGGGTTGAATCTTTCAAATCCTATAAGGTAAAGAATACCATACTCGACGATTCCGGGAAAGTGCTGGCAGGATCCGAGGGAAGCATCCCTATCAGGATCACCAGCCCCAGGCTCTGGGATATCGAGGACCCATATCTCTATACCGTTCAGACAGAGCTTATCTGCGAAGGCAAGACTGTGGACAAAGTCCTCACCCGCTTCGGAATCAGGCAGACTGAATGGGATGCCGACAAGGGCTTTTTCCTGAATGGGCGCAATGTGAAGATTCACGGAGTCTGTATGCATCACGACCTTGGCTGTCTGGGTAGCGCAGTTTATCGCAGGGCAGTTCAGAGGCAGTTGGAGATTCTTCGGAAGGCTGGAGTCAATGCGGTCAGAACGGCACACAATCCTCCCGCTCCGGAGCTTCTGGATCTTTGCGATGAGATGGGAATACTTGTTATGGATGAGGTTTTTGACGAATGGCGCAGTGGTAAGACCCGTGGAGGATACAGCCGTTTCTTCGATGAATGGTACGAAAGAGATATGACCGATTTCGTGCGCAGGGACCGCAATCATCCCAGCATCATTCTATGGAGCATCGCCAACGAGATTTCCGAGCAGGGGGGACGCACTCCCGAGGCCAATGAGGCCAACAGGGCCCTCGCCCGCAAGATGGCCGACTTGATTCACGCTCAGGACAACACACGCGCCATTACCTGCGGAGGACATCAACTTTCAGCCGTCAACAATCTCTACAAGAGCGGAGCGTTGGATGTCATAGGACTCAATTACCGGGCATTCGGCTATGACTCGTTGCGTGTATGGTTTCCCGGCAAGCCTGTTGTGGGCTCCGAAACGGTTTCTGCCCAGAACAGCCGCGGAATATACTATCAGCCATCCACTGTTGCCAGAGTCATCCCGCCTATGTCCAAACAGGGCTATGAACCAGTTCCTTTCCAATGTACCTCGTACGATAACTGCCACGCATTCTGGAGCGTGACCGTGACGCATCAGGATGGTTGGATTCCAGTGCGTGACAGGGATTTTGTCTCAGGGACATTTGTGTGGACCGGTTTTGATTATCTCGGCGAGCCCACATCTTTCAGCTGGCCCGCCCGCAGTTCCTATTTCGGATTCGTGGACCTGGCCGGATTCCCCAAGGACCCCTTCTATATGTATCAGTCCGAATGGACAAAAGAGACTATGCTTCACATTCTTCCTCACTGGAACTGGAAGGAAGGCGAAAAAATCGATGTCTGGGCATATTACAACAATGCTGATGAGGTGGAGCTTTTCCTTAACGGCAAGTCTCTGGGCCTCAGCTCCAAAACTTCCGACCGTCTGCACGCATTCTGGCCCGGAGTTGTCTTCGCTCCCGGCAAACTTGAGGCAGTTTCTTATAAGGACGGCAAGGAAGTCGCCAGAAGCAGCGTGGAGACTACGGGGGAAGTCTGCGGTCTGCGTCTCACTCCTGACAGAAGCACGATTTCCGCCGACGGTTATGACCTTTGTTTCGTAACAGTGGAGGCTGTGGACAAAGAAGGACGCGCAATTCCCACTGCCGACGCTATGCTGCATTTTGAGGTGAAGGGCAAGGGAGAACTCTTCGGGGTGGATAACGGCAGTGCTTGTGACACACTGTGTCTCAAGGGATCAGATAAGGCTATGTTCAGCGGAAAGGCTCTTGCAGTTATACGTTCCCAGAAGGGGGAAAAGGGCACTGTGACCCTCAATGTCAGCAGCGAGCTCGGCGATGCGGAATTGAAAATCAAAACAAAGTAGTATCTTATATGAAAGGTAAAATTCTTCTGACTCTGGCAGTCCTTCTATTATCTGCAGGCTTGGCTTCGGCTGCAAAGCCCAAACATACACTGTTCATTATCGGCGACTCCACTGCAGCGCACAATACACTTCCCATTGTGGGATGGGGAGATGCAATCAAAGTTCATTTCGACACAACCAAAGTGAATGTTGTCAATAAAGCCCGTGGCGGACGCAGTTGCAGGACATACTACAACGAGGGGGCTTGGGCGGAGGTGTGTGAACTTCTCAAGCCTGGAGACTATATCCTGATGGGCTTCGGACACAACGACGGAGCTCCACAGGCCAGAGGTTCGGCTCCTGGAGGAATGAATGACCCTGATGTGGAAGTAACCAACTTCAAGGGAGAAAAAGAGACTGTCCATACCTTCGGATGGTATATGGACCTTTTTGTGCGCGAGGCCAAGGCCAAGGGTGCGACTCCGATTCTTTTCTCACAGATTCCTTGGCGTGAATTGAATGACGGCAATCCCCGCCGTACCGCCTTCATTCCATACTTCAAGGAAATAGCAGAAGTGGAGAAGGTCGATTTCATTGATCTCAATTCTCTTGTGATAGACAAATATCTGGTGCTGGGTCAGGAAGAGGTGAATACCTTCTTTGAAAAAGACCACACACACACCAACCTCAAGGGAGCCGAACTGAATGCAGCCACAATGGCCGATGCGATAAAATCTCTCAAGGGCTGCAAGCTCAAGAGATATCTTAAAAAGTGAATCTCAAAAAGTGAATCTCAAAAATCGACTCACCCCATAACCTGATATAAAAATGTCCCCGTGTTTTTTGATGTATTCCGGGAACGTTTTCTGCGTTTTTGTTCCAATTTGCACATTTTGACCTCATTTGGTACCGCTGGAGACCCTGAGCGGTACGGAAGGCCCTGATGACGGGGTGATTTTCCGATGATTTTCCCACGAATGGATGAATTGATAGCCGTTTGTGGGAATTTTCTTTGCTTATTTCCCCGTCATATTGTAACTCGCCGGCTCTTTGAGGCGGCTGACTTGTTGTTGTGATTCACTCCGTGGCTCTTACGTACATTAAGTAAATCTCAAAAAATAACTTACC
>DCIN01000044.1:9661-22537 GCA_002315815.1 Bacteroidales bacterium UBA1725
GGTAACTTATTTTTTCGCTTCACTAAAGCAAAGAAGTAAACTGAAATAAAAATGACCCCGTCGGCCAGGACTTTGTTGGGGTCAATCAAATATCGAAAGATTTTGCAAACTGGAACTGATACAGAATAATATTTAGATAAATATAAGAATAATACACTTTCTTTATGTAAAATGTGTAAATTTGCAGTCGCTTTCACCTTGATTTATGAATAGGGACAAATATCTGACTGCTATCGTCACCCTTTTGAAAGAGGAAGGGTTGGGCCTTTCTATGGATACTGTTGCATCCAGGATAGGAATTACCCGCAAAACACTGTACAATACTTTTTCCTCCAAGGACTGTATGATAGATGATTGTCTGGAATATGTCTCTCGGCAGTTCAAGGAGAGCCTTTCCTGTATGGATGATCTCGCCGTTCCCGCCTCCGTCAGGTTCAGCAGGGGTGTCACCACGCTCAGACTGTATTTTAAGGATATGTCTCATATCTTTATGCGGGATTTGATGGAGTATTATCCACAGAAGGCTTCACTTGACCATACGGCAGGTTCTTCGTACTTCGAGGAAAAGATTGCTGCCAACATAGCGGATGGGCAAAAAAACGGTGAATATCGTATGGATATAGACCCGTCGCTGTTCGCCAAATACATCTCCTTTTCGATTTTCTCTTTTTTTCAGAAGGAAGTGATGAGGGCTAACACTTACTCTGCCGATTATTATTTCGAGCAGGTCATCAATTTTAATATCAACGCTTTAGTGAATCACAGGCAAATAGCCTGATAATAAACTCGAAAGACATCAATGAAAAAGATTCCTTCATTATTTATCTTTTTGCTCCTGGCCCTCATCCCCCATACAGACTTGTTGTCCCAGGAATTGTCATCTCAGGAATTGTCATCTCAGGAATTGTTCACCTTGAGACAATGTCTCGACTATGCACTTGAGAACAATCAGAGCTTGCAGAAAGACAGGCTTGGACTGGAAACATCCGTGCAGGCCAAAAGGGAACTGATAGGTTCACTTCTTCCCCAGATAAGTGCAACTGCAGGCTTGACCAACAATATCCAGAAGACCACCGTTGCGATGCCCAATTTTATCGAGAATGCGAAGCCTGAGGCCCAGCGGGACCCGACTGCTCCAAAGTACCTCACAGTCACTATGGGTATGGACTATTCAGCGAACTGGGGTGCCAGCCTCTCGCAGCAACTGGTGAATTTTTCTCTTTTCAATGCCTTGACCATTGCCAACACCACCGCGCAGATGACGGAGCTGGGAGTGGAGATGAGTGAAAATGATGTAATTGCCCAGACCGCTCTGGTTTACTACAATGTCCAGGTTCTGGAATATGCCGTGTCGCAGTTCGATAAAAGCATTGACCTGATGGATAAGACTCTCAATATACTTCAGGTCAACAAGGACAACGGCCTTGTGCGTCAGGTTGACCTGGATAGGCTGACAGTCACTCGAACCAATCTGGAAACTGAGAAGAGTTCAATCTCGCAGGCTATGGAAATCCAGAAGAACCTGCTGAAACTTCAGATGGGTTATCCGATGACGGATCCGATAGAGGTGGAGGCTCTGGACATCGACCGTATGGAAGGTCAGCTCCGCAGTGCAGTGAATCCGGAATTCCATCTGGACAATCTCCTTCCATACAGGATTCTCAAACAGCAGAAGACACTTGCCGGCCTGCAGTACAAGTCTGCTGTGTATGAGAATCTCCCCACCTTGTCTTTTGGAGCGAATTATTCAATGAACTATATAGGAGACGATTTCAAAGGTGAGACATTTCGGCATTTCCCCGTATCTATGCTGTCTCTCAACTTGAGGATGCCCATTTTCTCCGGCCTTTCCAAGACGGCCAAGGTCAAGAAAGCGAAAATCGAGATGATGAAGACAGAGAAAGACGCCCAGATGCTGGAGCAGAGTCTCAGAATGAGCCACAACAATGCCATAATGCAACTTGAACAGCAGCTTCGCACCATTGATTCACAGCATAGGAACAAGAATCTTGCTGAAGAGGTGTACAATGTGACCCAGTATAATTTCGAGGAAGGCATATCTCCATTCTCTGATGTGATAAACGCTTCATCCTCAATGATAGAAGCCCAGATGAACTATGTTGATGCCCTGAGTAAATGTATGAAGGCGTACATTGATCTCAAGAAAGCTGACGGAACAGTGGCAGATATAAGAAGGTAAAATAATAATCATTTGAAATATAATCAGGTATATGAAAAAAATAGCTCCAATTGTAATAATTGTGCTGGTGGTGGGCGGAATGGTTGCCCTCTTGGCTTACAACAAAAAGAAAATGAACGCTGAGACAACTTCCACTATTCAGTCGGAAAAGCGTGTCGCAGTATCCACCATTACAGTCGAGGAGGAGAACTACAGCCTCGAGTTCACATCGAACGGTATAGTCCAGGCTGTCAGCGAACTCAACTTCGTGTCCAACGTACAGGGTCGGGTGACGGCTATTTATGCAGACAACGGCAAGTTTGTCCGGCAGGGGGAACCTCTGCTCAAGATAGAGAGCGAACTTCTGGAATCCGACTACAACGCCGCCCTTGCAGCGTACGAGGCAATGTCCCAGGATGTGCAGCGCTTTACCAATTCCAACAAGGCGGGAGGTGTTACGGATCAGCAGCTGGACAATATGAAGACCCAGCTTGCAGCGGCAAAGAGCCGTTTGGACAGGAGCCGCAAGATGTTCGAAGATGCTGTTGTGAAGTCCCCTATGACAGGAGTCATCAATTCACGTTATGTGGAACTCGGTTCTCTCATAGCTCCCAATGCCCCTCTTTTTGATATTGTTAACGACACCCGTCTCAAGATGACGGTAGGCGTTTCCGAAGGACGTGTCAAAATGCTCTCCAAGGGACAGAAAGTCAGTCTTACAGGTTCCGTGGCCGGGAAGAAATACAGTGGAACTGTCAACTTCATCGGCATCAAGACGGACCGGGGCCTCAACTACCCTGTGGAAATTTATCTTGACAGGGACGACGACATTCAGATAGGTATGTATCTCAAGGTGCTCTTTTCGGAGAATACCGCACATACAGGCCTGCTCGTACCACGCAAGGCCATAGTGGGCAGTGCCAAGGCAGCCAATGTCTATCTGGTCCAAAATGACAGGGCCGTCCGCCGGGAAGTCGTTCTCGGTGAGATGACAGGAGACAAGGTTGAGATTCTCTCCGGCATCAGTGCGGGAGATGAAATCATTACGGCAGGAATAATGAATGTTGCAGACGGCACTGAACTCACCCGCGTAAAATAAACCGATATGAAGATTTCAGAACTGTCAATCAGGCGACCGATATACGTAATTGTATTGTTTATGGTCGTCGCCATACTCGGTTTCCTCGGGTATTCCTCCCTTCAGGCCGAATTAATGCCCAAGTTTACTCCTCCTTCGATGAATGTGCAGGTGGTCTATCCCGGTGCATCCCCTTCCGAGGTGGAGAATTCTCTTACCCGCAAGCTTGAGGATGCCTTGTCATCCCTGCAGGGAATAGAGTCTATGCGATCCTACTCATTTGAAGGAATGTCGATGGTCTTTGTCTCCTTCACCTACGGCACGGATATAGACAAAGCCATTTCTGATGCTCAGAACAAGATTGACTCAAAGAAAGCTGCGCTCCCGAGCTCCATTCTTTCACCGATGATCAACAAGATTACCGTGGACGACAAATCCATCATCACCCTTTCCGTCACTTCGGACTTGGAAACGACCGAATTCAGCGATCTGGTGGAGCACCGCATTGTTCCGGAACTGCTCCGTGTGCCGGGAATGGCCAAGGTGGAATCTGTGGGAGAACGCCCCAAAGAGATTCAGGTCAATCTGGATATGGAGGTGATGAGGGCGCTGGGAATGACGCCTGTTCAGGTTCTCGGTGTGCTTCGTTCGGCAAATCTTGATTTCCCTACCGGAAGTGTCCGCAATGACAGGACCAACACTTCCATACGTCTTTCCGGGAAGCTTCAGAGTGTGGACGAGATACGCAGCCTGGTGGTGATGACTCTCCCTAACGGCACCCAGATACGTATGTGCGACGTGGCGGAAATCACAGAGAGTGCCAAGGATGCGGTCAAACTGGCTCGCGTGAACGGCAGGGACGCCGTTCTGCTCAATATTTTCAAGCAGGGCGATGCCAATGCCATAAGCCTCAGCGACCGCGTTTCCGAAAGAATAGAGTACCTGGAGGATTATTACTCCGACGTAAACCTGAAGGTGGAGAAAGTCTCAGACTCGTCCAACTTCACTCGTGAATCCATCAGCAGTGTGCTTGTGGACCTTGTGCTGGCTATTTTGCTGGTGACATTCGTCATCCTGCTCTTTCTCCACAACTGGCGGAATGCCCTGATGGTAATGCTGGTGGTTCCGCTGTCTCTCATCGGAGCCTTCATAGGTATGAAACTCTTCCATTTCACGCTTAATCTGATGTCCCTGCTTGGTCTGTCAGTCGTGATTGGAGTGCTTGTCGATGATGCGATTGTTGTCATCGAGAATGTTTACAGGCATCTCGAGATGGGTAAGGACTCCGTCAAGGCAACCAAGGATGCTATGAACGAAATTGGATTCACCGTCATCACCGTCACTCTGGTTCTGGTGATTGTGTTCCTTCCCATTGCGCTGACCGACAGTTTGGTGTCCGATATTCTAAGGCAGTTCTGCGGGGTAATCATCTTTGCCATACTCTTCAGCCTTCTGGCTGCGCTCACTCTGGTGCCCCTGCTTACTGCCCGCTACGGCAGACTTGAGACTCTGTCTCCTGCAAAGGCCGGCGGCCGTTTCCTTATCGGCTTTGAGAACGTAGTCGGAAAATTCGGTGACTGGATTGCCGGTATCCTGCGCTGGTCTCTTGGCCATAAACGTTGGCTGGGTCTGGCCGTGCTGGGAGTTACCGTCCTTATTTTTTCGCTCTTCCCTATGGGTTTCATAGGATTTGAGTTTATGCCAGATGTGGACCAGAGTGAATTTTCCACTCTCATAGAGATGCCTAAGGACATCTCCATAGACGAGTCCTCCAAGGTCGTGGCCAGAGCCGAGGACTGGCTCCTGAGTCAGAAGGAAATCTGCGAAGTGGTCACGATGATTGGTCTCACCAACAGCAACAACGAAAGCACTCAGGGTACCCCGTATCTTGCTGAAATTACCTGCAAGATGGTACCGCCCTCCGACAGGAAGGAATCCGTGACCGGGTATATTTCTCATCTTCGCAAGGAACTTACTGATTATCTTGTAGATGCAAAAATCAAGATGTTCGCGGCCAGTCTGCACGGTGCCGGCAACAGCGCTGACATAGAGTACGTGATTTCTGGAAGTCAGGCAGATTCCGTGGCTCTGTTCAGCGAATATGCCTTGGATGTGATGCGTTCTATCCCCGGTACACTGCAGCAGCAGATTTCCACCGGTAGCGGAATGCCTGAAGTCGAAGTTGTGGTTGATCGCGAAAAAATGTCCGCTCTCGGCCTGGCTCTGGACAATGTCGGCCTGACCCTTCAGATGGCTTTTCAGGGCAACACCTCAATGAAATTCGTGCAGAACGACTATGAGTATGACATAAACATTCGTGCTGACAAGTTCTATCGCGAGAATATCGACGATGTAGCGGGTTTGACCTTTGTGAATGCACAGGGCAGCCGCATCACACTGGATCAGTTCGCTCAAGTCAGGCTTGGCACTGGTCCCAACCGTCTGGAGCGTTACAACCGTAATCCTTCGGTCACAGTCAGTTCAAATGTGGTGGGTATCTCCGCAGGAGCAGTCTCAGGTGAATTCCTTTCGAGGGTTGAGGACAAGGCCCGCGAGATGGGCGTGACTCTGGAGACTGTGGGAGATATGAAGTCGATGATGGACTCTATGGGAGTGATGGGAGTTGCATTGCTTCTCTCCCTTATCCTGATGTATCTGGCAATGGTTGTTCTTTACAACAACTGGCTTGATCCTCTTGTTGTGATGTTCTCCATACCGTTCTCCATACTCGGAGCAATACTTGCCCTGGCGCTTTCCGGCACCTCATTGAACATTTATGCTATGCTCGGTCTGGTAATGCTGGTGGGTCTGGTGGCAAAGAACGCAATTCTGCTCGTGGATTTTGCCAACGAACAACTTGCAGCAGGCTGCGAGATGGATGAAGCATTGATTTCTGCTGTGCGTATGCGTACGCGCCCTATCCTTATGACAGCCCTGTCCACCATCATCGGTATGATTCCTGTAGCCATTGCCTCAGGATCCAGTGCCGAACTCCGAAACGGAATAGGTTGGGTCATTATCGGCGGAATGACATTGTCGACACTGCTGACGCTTGTTGTGGTTCCCGTAGTATTCAAAGTTTTCCACCGTTCGGCACGCCAATAGTTGCAGAATCGAATCATCAAAATACTCGCGAATGAGAAAGGTCTTTCCTATTCTTTTTCTTCTTCTTCTTCCCTAAACAGTAAGAAGTTGCGCTGTGGGTTCTTTCAACAACCTGGCGAGTACAGTCTGTTCTCTTTCTCTTGCAACAATAAGTGATTTCATATCCCGACTTTGACAGCTTATGACTCAAGAACGTAGATGTGTATCTTCAAGGCTTGTTTGTGTGCAAGAAGAAGAAACGTAGCGGCTCTGTGAGAATTAGACCTTGAGGAAATGGCCCAGCTTGAGGTCAAAGCTCGTCGCCGGATATAGAATGCATCGGGCAGATGTCATTTGACTTCGACGAGAGCGAGAAAGACCGTCAAACTGCGTTTGGTACCGCTGGAGGCTCTGTGCGGTACGAAAAGCCTTTCGGAGAGTGGTTTGTACCGCTGGAGGCCCTGTGCGGTACGAAAAGCCCCGGAGTACGGATGTACATAACGAGAAATGCCGTGAAAGCGATACGAAAATGCTGAATATGAACTACTCGGAACACTACACCATAGGAGGAGAACCTCAACCATTATTGAAAGCCCTCACGTGCGACGTGCGTGAGTAGGGTGACGCATTGTCAAAGTCGGGAATAAGTGATTTCATAGTACTAAAATTAGACAATGTGAGGCTTCACTGAAATATGTACGGGATTTGCTCCCTGCGGTCGCACATCCCTGAACGCTCGCCGCGGGGCCCTTGCAAAGAGGTTGAAAATCAATAAGTCAGGCACTTTCGTGCCACTTGGTTTCTTTCCGTCTCCTTACAAAAGCAGGGCTTTTGACGGAGCCGTCCATAAACCAAGTCAGCACCGCAGATGCGGTGCTGACTTATTGATTTTCAATTCTTTGCGGAGAGAAAGGGATTCGAACCCCCGATACGGTCACCCGTATACCGCATTTCGAGTGCGGCGCCATCGACCACTCGGCCATCTCTCCTTTGGGCGTGCAAATTTCGTTTCAAATAGGGAAAAAAACAAGAATCTGCAGCCTATTCTTTCAAAAAACAGCAGGAATGCTGCACTTATACAGAATAATTGGAATAATTGCTGAGCTCATCTAGGAAATTAACGGCGAATGAACCGGTGCCGGAACTTCTTCCGGCGGCTTTTTCTCCACAAATTGCCATAAGCTGCATTGTTTCCGCGGCGGCTTCCAACAAATCCGGATTGACGGACGCAAATGCTCCGGTGAGAGCACTTGCCGTACAACCCATAGCTGTCACCGATGTCATCATCTGGCTCCCTCCTCGTATTTCAATCAGCCTGGCTCCGTCGGTAACGTAGTCGGTGGCTCCGCTCATCGACACTACGCAGCCAGCATCGGTTGCGAGTTTCATTGCCATACGTACTGCGCTGTCGCTGCTGATGGTGGAGTCTGCGCCTTTGCCCGAGCATCCTGCCACTTCGTTCACTCCTGCCACTCCTGTCTTTCCTGCCAGAAATGATATTTCGGAAGCGTTGCCCCTGATAATATCAGGGTGGAAGTCCCTTATCAGCGCCAGTGTGCTTTCTGCCCTGAACCTGCTGGCTCCTGCTCCTACCGGGTCCAGAACCCAGGGCTTGCCGAGTCTGGAGGCCGTTGCGGCTGCGATTCGAGATCCGGCGACAAGGACCTTGTCCAGACAACCTGTATTGATGACCAGACCTGAGGCTTCAGTAACTATCTCTTCCATTTCTTCCTCGCACCAGGACATCAGCGGTGACGCTCCAATAGCCAGGAGGGCGTTTGCAGCTATGTTCATTGCAACATAATTGGTGATGTTGTGTACGAGTGGACGTGTTTGGCGTATGGCCCGGCAGTCTCGCTCAAGTGCTGATGACTCTTCCATTTCCGTTTTACATTCTTCTTCTCAGAATATCTTTATGACACCGTCTTCTTTGTCTGTGACGGAAACTGTTTCAGAATGTCATCTATGCTTAAGCTCGAACTTGAATTGCCCTTGGCTTCCGGGATGAGTGTCTCTCCGGACGGAACTGTGTTGTCTTCTGGTGGGCCGAGTATTGCATCGATGAGTTCGTAGGCCTCACGGAGAAGTTTTTCAGCCTTCTTGAGCTGCTCCCTTTCCTTTTTGTCCGTGATGTCTGTGAGGCGTCTGGGATTGGGCATAGACTCGTCCACCTGATTTATCTCCTCCTCTATGCAGGCTACGGTGTCGGTAATCTGTCGGGCCACTTCGCGCAGCTCTTTGAGCTGCCCGATACGGTCCTTGAGCATTTTTATCTCTTGGGAGAGGAATTCCTTCATAATGAAAGTTCTTTCAAAATACCGTAAAGAGAACTTGTGTCTTCGGCGATTCTGTCCGCTTCCAGAAGGGCATCCTTTGTTCTGAATCCCCAGCTGACTGCCACAGAGGCTATGCCGGCAGCCTTTGCAGTTGCGATATCTGTTTCCGAATCCCCGACCATTATCGTGCGGACAATACCGGGAGAACTGGCAACGGCTTCCTGTATTATCTCCGGGGACGGTTTGAGTGCGGCCCCATCCCTGTTGCCCAGCACAGCAGTAAACTGAATTCCACCGAAGAAATGCCCGATGAGAGCTTCTGTTCCTTCCTGAAATTTGTTAGAGGCCACGGCCAGAGAATAGCCCTCGGAATCAAGTTTCCTGAGCAGTTCGGGTATGCCTTCATAAGGTCTGGTGTGCAGATGTATGTGTGCGGAATAATATTGCCTGAAATCGGAAAGAACAGAGTCCACCAACTGCGTGAATGATTCTGTTCCGGCTGTTCCGGCTGTTCCGGCATCCGGGGGCAGTGCCCGGGTGACAAGATTCCGCACTCCGTTCCCGACCATTTTTCTGTACTCCTTCAGCTGATGTTCTGGAAATCCTTTAAGGGAAAGCGCGTGGTTTACGGCGCAGCCGAGGTCCTCTATTGTATTGAGCAAGGTCCCGTCAAGATCGAAAATCACCAGATTCCCGTTTATGTGCCTGTTTACCTTTGACATTTTGCGGAACGACAAAAATATCATATTTTTGAGAGATAATCAACAAACACTGTAATTGGATCAATAATGAAACTCAAGTTCTGTACTCTTTGCACCTTGCTTCTTTGTGCTGCGAATTTCTCAAATGCACATTCACCCTCTGCTTCTACGGCTCCGGTTCCCGAGACTGCCGTGACTTCGGAAACGGCTTTGTTTATGCGCTCGTGGCCCAAGGTGGATCCTCAGACACGGATAGCTTATTTCCGTCTGGATGCTCCTGATGCTGTCAAGGTTCAGGTTGATTGCCGTGGAAAGTACGATATGGTCAAGGGAGAAGACGGCCGCTGGTACGGTCAAACCAAACCTATGGCCCCCGGCTTCCATTTCTACAATTTCATCATTGACGGAGCTGCGGTGGCGGATCCTTATTCCAGGGCATACGGCGGAGCTATAGGCAACTGCAGCGCCGTGGAAATTCCTGAGGGACCCGAAGGTGATTATTACCGTCCCCAAAATGTTCCTCACGGACAGGTCCGTTCCTTTACATATTGGTCCTCGACCTGGAACAAATGGCGCCGCTGTATGGTTTATACTCCGGCCGAATACGAGAATGATTCACAGAAGCGCTACCCCGTGCTCTATCTTCAGCACGGTATGGCGGAGAATGAGACAAGCTGGCCTGAGCAGGGACACGCAAATTTCATTATGGACAATCTCATCGCATCGGGGGAGTGCGAGCCTATGCTGGTGGTGATGGACCACGGTGACTGCGGTGTGCGTTTCGCGTATATCGAAGACCCCTCTTTCAAGATGTCGGAATTCGGCAACTCCTTCGAGGGCGTGCTTATGAATGACCTCATTCCTGCAATAGACAAGAATTTCCGCACCAGAACGGGGCGGGAGGACAGAGCTCTGGCCGGACTGTCCTGGGGAGGCAAGCAGACTATGGAGATAGGAATGACTCATCTGGACAGTTTCGCCTGGTTCGGACTGTTCAGTGCCGCGACCTCTCTGAATGCAGCCGGCCTCAAAACAATCTATGGGGGAGTGTTCTCCAATCCTGAAGCTTTCAATTCCAAGGTCCGTTGTTTCTTTATCGGAATAGGCACCGAGGAGAATATGGGTGGCAACAAGGGAATGAGCGATCTTCTTGAAGCTAACGGAATACACAACAGCTTCTTCCTTTCTGAAGGCACCGCGCACGAGTGGCTCACTTGGAGAAGATGCCTCAAGGAGTTTGCCCCGAAGCTCTTCCGCTGAGTTTCAATCTGTATTTCCTGCATCGGAAGCCGGGGCGTTCCACAATTCCCTCTTCCGTGAATCCGAGTCTGAGATAGGACTTCCCTCCATCGGTCCAGCTGAGGTCTGCGTATGACATAATGTCATCCGGCCCCAGCTCGTCGATGAAGTGACGGAGCATCTTTCCCATTCCTCCTGTCACACGCAGGCCCTCAAGCGATGCGTAGCGTATCCATTCAAAGGAACTTACAATCCCTTCTTCTTTTTTCCACCGTCTTGCTCCTGAGAATACGGCTACGGCGGCCAGTGTTCCCGGGGGCAGTGCCAATTCTCCCTTTCCTGTACTGCGGGTGATGAAAAGACCATAGCGGTATCTGCCGCCGCAGTTGCCCAGACGATGGTTGACACTCAGAAAGGAAGCCGCTTCGGGAGCCGTGATGCGCCGTATGCTGCAGTTTCTTGCAAAGATGCACCCGAGTCCGTCCATCAGGCCAGACAGAAATCAAGTTCAGAAAAAATCAGTTCCTTGTCAAGATGCTGTCCGATGAATACAAGTTTCTGCATCCTGTCTCCGTATTCAGGATCCCAGTCTCTGGCCAGCATAGGGTCATCCGCCAGTCTTTCTCTGAGTTCGTCTTCGGGCATTGTGGCATACCATTGCCCCACGTTCTTCATCGATATCTGGCTTCCGGCCTGCTCGAACAGATAGCAGATGTCGGGTTCGTCGCAGAAGTAGCATACTCCCTTTGCCCTGATCACGCCGGCGGGCCACCGCTTAGCTACGAAATTGTCGAACTTATTAATATCAAATGGTCTGCGAGTGCTGTAGACGAATGTTCCAATCCCGTATTCGTCGGCTTCTCCTTCTTCTTCATTCTCTTCGATCTCTCCGTTTTCCACAGCGCTGACCCAGGCTGCGGATGCGGATACGGCTTCGTAATCGAACAGTCCGGTGTTCAGCAGCTCATCCAGATTGACATCACACCAGTCACATTCCAGTATCCGGGCCTTGGGCTGGAGAGCGCGTATTATCTCGCGCATCTTCCCTAGATCGTCCTTGCTGACTCCTGACGCTTTGTTGAGAATGACTAGATTACAGAATTCAACCTGTTGTATCACAAGACTTTCCAGGTCGTCTTCACCGAGATTGCCCCTTAGGAGGTCTTTGGCGCAGGAGAACTCGTCTCTCATCCTTATCGCATCCACAACGCTTACTATGCAGTCCAGATGTGCGATTCCGTTTCTGGTGAATTCCTCACCCATATAGGGCATAGAACAGATTGTCCGTGCTATCGGTTCAGGTTCGCATATTCCGCTGGCCTCTATCACAATATAGTCAAATTTGCCCGATGATGCCAAATCGCGCAACTGCTCCATCAGATTCATCTTCAGAGTACAGCAGATGCATCCGTTCTGCAGGGCTACGAGGCTGTCGTCCTTGCTGCTTACCACTCCGTCCCGGGCAATGAGTCCGGCATCTATGTTGACCTCTCCGAGGTCGTTCACTATCACAGCGAAGCGTATCCCTTTGCGGTTGGATAGGATGCGGTTCAAAAGGGTTGTTTTTCCACTGCCGAGATAACCCGTCAGCAGGAGGACGGGAATGTTTGCATTATTCATTATAAAGTCCAAGTATGTTTTCTTTATGTATCTTTTTCTATTTCTATTTCTGTTACTGTTACTGTTACTGTTTCTGTTACTGTTACTGTTCCTGTTACTGTTACTTTTTTGATGTAGCTTCGAGATCCATTAAGGTACGGTCCACTGCTTCCCGTACGGTATCATAGTCATAACCGCGTGAGAGTGCGTACCGTATCAGTTTCAATTTACCCTGAGAATCCCCGGCGAGGGCCTTCCATCTCGTCTGCAGCATTTTCATCAGTTTCTCCATTGCCCTCCCGCTGTCCATACAGGACAGGGCATCTTCGATGATTTCGCTGCGAATACCTTTGGCAGACAGGGCCATTCGTATCTTCAGCGGGCCCCATCCCACCAGCCCGGCCTTGTCAGAAACGAAGGCGGCGCAATACCGTTTCTCGTCCACATATCTGTCCGCCTCAAGGCTGTCGGTAATTTCGGAGGCTGCATCTATGTCATTGTCAAGAGCTTTGAGAGCCTTGGCATAGACCTCTGAGCGGCAGTGCTCCCTTCTGGAACATTCCCTCTGGAGTGACATCAGTATTTGTTTCTTTTTTGCTTCTTCTGCAATCATAATCTGCCGGATATCATTAAGTAAATCTCAAAAAATAACTTGGTAATCTTGATTTCGTCTTATTGGTCCATATTTCACTCTTCATCGGTCACATAGCCCGCTATGCT
>DCIN01000044.1:22598-45318 GCA_002315815.1 Bacteroidales bacterium UBA1725
CTTATTTTTTTCTCTTTACTAAACAGTCTCAAGGATGTCAATTCAGAATTCAAATCCAAGCGAAAGATAACCTTCCATTTTCCGGGTTAGAGTGGACCAGTGGATATTCAACTTCAGGGGACCAAGAATGGAGTTGTAACCCACTTCCAGTGAGCTTGCGACGCAGATGCTTTGAGAGAGGTCAGCCAGTCCGCGTATGGTGTCCGCATCCTTGAACATTGCTCCTGTTCCTGTGATGAACCAGTTTTCCCAAGGGTTGAACCTGAGACCCAAGGATGCTGACACCACTTTGTCCTTGACCGAGTACAGGCCGTTGAGTCCGGCGAAAGGTATCTGATGCCTTACGTACCGTCCTGCCATAGCTCCTCCTATATAATTCATATTGATGTATGCCGGGGCATCGCAGATAGACAGTTCTTCTCCGCTGTAGGGATTGTTGCCGAAGAGAAATCTGGCGTGCAGTTCGGGAATCATCGCGAATCTGGCCCCGAGCATCACAGGTTGCAGGAAATTGAGGCTTATCGTATGCACCGGCTCGAAGTCTATGTCCTTGTAATTCTGGAACCTGAAATCGTATTCGCAGTTCAGACTCAAGCCATTGGTAGGGTAGTACCTATCATTCAGAGAATAGATGCAGGCTTTTCCGAATGCTGACAAATGATTGCCCCAGGCATTTTCGGTCTGTCTGCCGCTTTGTTCCTGAGTCCAGATCCAGTGCCGGAAAACAAGGTCATAGGTATTCTTGAACCCGACCTTAAGGTCAATCTGACTCCAGTCGAAATGTGAGATGTAGATTGAGGTGATGTTCTCCAGATAATTGAAATCCATAGGTAGCAGTCCTTCGGCATATTTGCCGGGAATAGCATTAACTTTGGTGCCGATATGGTTCAGGCTCGTTTCCAGATTCAGGGTCGGTGCCCCGGGCCCTTTGAGAGAATATCTGATGCCCAATTTCTGGTTGATTCCGAGTCTCGTATCCAGATTGAGCGTGGATCCGGCCAGTTTCTGTGTGCCAAGACCAAGGTTGAGGGTTATTGCCGCCCATTCTTCGGTATCTGCCCTCAGCCCGATTCCGACCCGGTGGACGGGGCCTCTTGAGCAGTCAAAGACAAGTTTGTATGGCTCTTCTCTCCCAATCAGGGAGTAAGTCACCGATTCGAAGACACCGCTGCCCTGCAGTATCGACATAGCCTTGTCGAGAATATCCTTATCCACGAACTGGCCTGCGCTGATTCCGATTTTCTTCATCAGAGTGCGGGACTCCTTATCGTTAAGTCCTTTGAAGGACACTTCCGACAGCTGCACCGGGGTGGATTTCAAATCTGTGGCCGGCTTTCCTTTCAACTGTGTGCCTCCTCCTCCTGTGAGCCTCTTCACAGCCATAAGATCATCCGTTCTGGCCTTTGCTGCTCTGTATCCTCTGTCAATCAGCGTGTCTATGGCCTCGGAATTGAAGCTGAGCATACCATAGCCGTCCAGCTTCGGTTTGATATACACATCGCAGTTCTCGACATTCTTGATGAAGGCATCCTGCCCGAGCATTGAGATGAACTGGTCGAACAAGCTTTTCAGATTATTGATTTGGGAGTAGTCCGGCTTGGAATCGGACAACTCGACTCCGATGATTATGTCCGCTCCCATAGATTTTGCCAGATCTGTGGGAAAATTGTTTCTTGTTCCGCCGTCAACCAGGACCATATTGTCGGAGCGTACCGGATTGAACAGGCCCGGTATGGACATAGATGCCCTCATCGCCGTTTTGAGTGAACCGCTGCCGTAGTTCCTGGCCTTGCAGGAGACCATATCGGTTGCTACGCAGAAGAAGGGGATGGGCAGATCGGCAAATGAGACATCATCCTGGTATCCTACTGTGAGACTGGAAAGAAAGTTATTGATATTGAAGCCATTAATATAGCCTGAAGGAATCAATGAACTCAATATGCGCTGTTTGCCGCCTTCGCTTGTGGCTTGAAGCTTAAGGCGTGCTTCCTTATCGTCGGACACCGTTCCCTTCCGGTAATGGAAGGGCAGTCTCAGTTGGTACTGTGAATTGTAGATTTTAGTTTCGTAGGGGAAAAATTTCTGGTCCACCATATCCGACAGAATCAATTTCCAGTCCTGATTCTTGAGCAGGGAGTCCAGAAAAGCGGTGTCATATCCGACTGACATCAGTCCGCCCATCATACTGCCCATACTGGTGCCGCATATCATATCTATCGGGATTCCAAGTTCGTCCAGATATTTCTTCGCTCCTATATGTGCCGAACCTTTTGCCCCTCCGCCGCTGAGGACCAATGCCACTGTGGGTCTTTGACGTTCGAGACGTATCCTGTTCATCCTCTCTCTCATATTGCTTATGAAAAGAGAGTCGGCGTGAGGGTCAACAGAATCCACGGAAAGACCGTTCGGATAATACTGAGCGGACAGGACTGAAGCAAGCAGCAGAGCCGGAACTATGACGAATGCTTTCCGGCAAGCATTCCGCAGGCTGCAAGAATGTCTTCTCCTCTGGATGATCGTATCGTACATAATATTCCGTTGTCATTCAGCCTTTTCCTGAAAGCTTCCATCACATCTGCCGATGAAGACTCGTATGGGAAATCAGGAATCTTGTGGAAACGTATGAGATTAACCCTGCACTCCAGACCTTTTAAAAGACGTATCAGCGCATCGGCGTGGAGACTGTCGTCATTGAACCCGGAGAACATCGTGTATTCGAAGCTGACTCTTCTCTGTCCGCTGAAATCATATTTCCTTATGAGGCGTATCGTTTCCGTGATGCTCCAGGCTTTCTGCGAAGGCATTATTCCGGCCCTCTCTTCCGGGAAAGGGTCGTGGAGACTCACAGCCAGGTGACAGTGCTCCTCCTCAAGATATCGCCTGAGTACGGGGAGTACTCCTATTGTACTGACTGTTATGCGTTTGGGACTCCATCCGAAACCCCAGTCGGCTGTCAGTATCCGTATGGCCCTGCTTACATTGTCATAGTTGTCCAACGGTTCGCCCATTCCCATAAAGACGGTACCGGTCAGGCTTTCGGGTTCGTCCACGCTCAGAAACTGGTTGAGAATCTGAGCTGTATCCAGATTGCCGTGCCATCCCTGACGGCCTGTCATACAGAATTTGCAACCCATCCTGCAACCTGCCTGGGAACTTACGCAGAGCGTCCTTCTGTCATCGTCTGGTATCACGACGGCCTCCACATATCTGCCTTCTCCGGCTTCGAAGAGGTATTTCACAGTCCCGTCGTTCGATTCGGCCTTTCCGCAGGCCGGAGACGTTCCGAGTTCGTATTTCTCTTGGAGCATCCCCTTAGCCGCCTTGCCTATGTTGGTCATACTGTCCCACGAACTCACTCTCTTGGCATACAGCCATTCTGCGAGCTGTTTCCCGACAAATGACTTGAGACCGCAGGCGGTGGCGGCCTCTTTCAGTTCCTCCAGAGTTTTTCCAAGCAGTTTCTCTTTCATTTTGCAGAAGAGAAATAAGAAGCGGGGAGAGGTCTGCAGTTGTAGCAGGATGACATCGACTCGCCATACGCTCCGGCACTCCTGATTGCTATGAAATCGCCTCTGTGACATCTGTCCATCAGCACGGCCTTTCCGAAGGTGTCGGAGCTCTCGCATACAGGTCCGACGACATCGTAGAGTTCCTCAGTCTCGTCAGAGCTGATGTTCTCTATCCTGTGATAGGCTCCATAGAGAGCAGGACGAATGAGCTCCGTCATACTTCCGTCGATGATGGCGAAGCGGCGGCTGGTCCCTTCCTTGACATAGAGGACTCTGGAAATCAGGCTCCCACAGGGTGCGACTATGCTTCGGCCGGGTTCGAAATGAACGGTCTGGCCGGGTTCTGTCTTCAGACCTTTGCGGAAAACTTCGAAATAGGACTTGAAATCCGCCATTGGGAAATGGTTGGGATGCTCATACCTGATGCCGAGCCCTCCTCCCACGTTAATGTCCCCCACTGGCAGTCCGTTGCCTCTGAGACAGTTGCTTATCTCGTTGATTTTCTTGCACAAATCGTAAAAATCCGTCAGCTCCGTAATCTGGGAACCAATATGGAAGTGCAGGCCCTTGAACTCTGAAGCGGGGTGGCCGACAACCATACGAAGCACATTCTCAACCTGCTCCAGATTGATGCCGAACTTGTTTTCAGCCAATCCTGTGGTGATGTTGACGTGGGTGTGGGCCTTGAGGTTCGGATTGACTCTCAGACTGACCGGGGCCACCTTCCCAAGTGATGCAGCAATTGCTTGTATCACTTCGAGTTCCGCCGCAGATTCCACATTGAACATACCTATCCCGGACTCGAGACCCAAACGTATTTCCCAGTCGCTCTTGCCCACTCCGGCATAGACTATGTCTTCTGGTCTGAACCCCGCATCAAGCGCAGCGCGTATCTCGCCTCCGCTCACGCAGTCGGCTCCCAGCCCGGCCGCAGCGATTTCTTTGAGAATGCGGCTGTTGCTGTTTGCCTTCACTGCATAATGCACTCTGAAAGACTCGCTTTTTCCGGCTTCCTTCACGACGGCAGCGAGGGTTTTCCTCAAAAGACTGAGGTCATAATAGTAGAATGGAGTACGGAGTGACTGAAACTCTTCTGTGGGGAAATCTCCTTTAATCATAGTCGCACAACTAACTTTTATTGCAAAAATAAGAATTTTTAAAAATTAATTCCTAACTTTATCCGAAATTGGTTAGTTGGTTATGAATATCCTTAAATTCGGGGGTACTTCAGTCGGTACCGCAGAGTCTCTCGGGCATGTCAAAGAAATCGTCTCTTCCAGAAAGGAGAGTGTTGTTGTCGTGGTTTCGGCATTGAGCGGAATCACCGATGCTCTCATCAAGACTTCCCGCCTTGCCGAAAAAGGGAACGATGAGTGGAAAGACTCCTATTACGCGATTTGCACCCGCCATAGAACCCTTCTGAAAGATCTTTCGCTTGATGAGGACCCTACTCTTTCCGCTGCGGTCGATACCCTTCTCGCCAGGCTGTTGTCGCTGCTTGAAGGAGTAACCGCACTCGGAGTTCTTCCGGACAAGACATCTGACGAAATAGTCAGTTTCGGCGAGCGTCTCTCGTCTCTGATTGTCGCTTCCCTTCTTGATGATTCACGGTATTACGACGCCCTTTCATTCATCCGTACAACAAAGGTCGGGGGACGCAGTGTGCTCAATTCGGAACTTACAGACGAACTGGTACGTAATACTTTCGCCGGATTGGAAGAGAGACGCGAGGTGGCCGTGGTTCCGGGGTTCATAGGAAGGGACAGTGCCACGTCCGACATAACCAATCTCGGCAGGGGAGGGTCAGATTATACGGCTTCCATCATCGCTGCCGCCCTGAATGCCGCTGAACTTGAAATCTGGACGGATGTGGATGGTTTTATGACCGCCGATCCGCGCATAATCAACACTTCCTACGTCATCAACGAACTCAGTTTCGTGGAGGCTATGGAACTGTGCAACTTCGGAGCCAAGGTGATTTACCCTCCCGCATTGTATCCTGTGTGCCCCAAGGACATTCCTGTCAGAATCAAGAATACGTTCAACCCCGCTGCACCGGGTACTGTGATCCGTCAGAAATGCAGCACAGCCGGCAGGTCGGTCAAGGGCATATCATCCATCGGGGATTCCTGCATACTTACGGTGTCAGGAGCGTCTATGGCCGGAATAGTGGGCGTGGACAGCCGCATCTTCACGGCTCTGGCAAAGGAGGATATAAGCGTATTCCTTGTCAGCCAGTCGTCTTCGGAAACCCATATTTCGCTCGGTGTGAGGGAAGCCGACGCCGAAAAGGCAAGCGAGTTGCTGGACGGTGAATTCAGTCGCGAAATCAGCGAAGGTTCAATGGCTCCCGTACAGGTCTTCCGTGGCCTGGCCACCGTGGCGATAGTCGGGGAGGGAATGAAGAACAACGCCGGAATAGCCGGCAAGCTGTTCAGCGTCCTCGGACGCAACGGCATCAGCATTATCGCCTGCGCCCAGGGTACCGAGGAGTGCAACATCTCATTCGTAGTACATAAGGACTACCTTCGCAAGTCTCTCAATGTCATACACGACAGTTTTTTCCTTTCGGAATATCAGGAACTCAATCTCTTCATCTGCGGGGTAGGTACCGTGGGAAGCAGCCTGATAGAGCAGATTGCCGGCCAACACGACAAACTGATGAAGGAGAACAACCTCAAGATAAACGTAGTGGGAATTGCACGCAGCACTGCAGGCGTGTTCGACAGGAAGGGCATAGATCTTTCCTGCTGGCGCGAAAGCCTCGCATCTGGCAAAAGTCTTGATCTGGCGGCGCTCCGTGACGAGGTGATAGGGATGAATATCTTCAATTCCGTATTCGTGGACTGCACGGCAAGTGCTGATGTGGCCGGCCTTTACGGAGATTTCTTCACGCACGGTATTTCCGTAGTGGCCGCGAACAAGATTGCAGCATCTTCGGATTATTCGAACTACTCGAAGCTCAAGTCTCTTGCCCGCAGCAAGGGAGTCAAGTTCCTCTTCGAGACCAATGTCGGGGCAGGGCTGCCTATTATCAATACAATCAATGCGTTGCGAAACAGCGGAGACAGAATCCTGAAGATTGAGGCAGTGCTCAGCGGTACCCTCAATTTCATATTCAACACCATCTCCGCCGACATTCCGTTCAGCCGGACTGTCCGTATGGCGAAGGAACAGGGGTTCTCGGAACCTGACCCACGCATAGACCTCAGTGGCAAGGATGTCATACGAAAACTTGTGATTCTTTCACGCGAGGCCGGCAACAAGGTGGACCAGAAAGATGTCGAGGCCAATCTTTTCATCCCGGCGGACTTTTTCGACTGCAGCGAGGAGGAGTTCTGGGAAAAACTTCCCTCACTTGACGCTGATTTCGAGCAGCGCCGCCGTCGGCTTGAGGCAGAGCACAAACACTGGCGATTCGTGGCGAAGATGGAAAACGGACGCTACAGCGTGTCGCTTCAGGAGTTCGACGGTAATCATTCATTCTATGTACTCGAGGGTTCCAACAACATTATTCTGCTCACCACGGAGCGATACAGAAGACATCCTATGCTCATTCAGGGCTACGGTGCCGGTGCGGAAGTGACTGCAGCGGGAGTTTTCGCTGACATTATGAGCATAGCAAACGTGTGAATGAACATAGCAAACGTGTGAATGAACATAGCAAAACTGTGACGTTATGAGCGAGAGAGTAAAAGTGTTCGCCCCGGCATCCATTGCCAATATGGGCTGCGGTTTCGATGTGATGGGATTCACCCTCGACGAGGAGGGGGATATTCTGGAGATGAGACGCTCCGAGGGGGACGGTATCAGCATAGTCAACGAAACTGAAATTCCGCTGCCGGAAGACATAGAGAAGAACGTCGTCACCCCGGTGATAAGGAAGTTCTTGGATATCATTGACAAGAAGGCACAGATAGATGTGCGGATACTCAGGAAAATCTATCCCGGATCCGGCATCGGTTCCAGTTCCGCCTCCTCTTCGGCCGCTGCCTATGGAATGAACGCTCTTTTTGGCTATCCTCTTTCCGACGAAGAACTGGTCGAGTGCGCGATGGAAGGTGAGAATCTGGCAAGCGGCGGTTATCACGCCGACAATGCCGCTCCCGCGCTTATGGGAGGCATAGTGCTGATAAGGGGTTATGAGCCTTTGGATATTATCAAATTACCGGTTCCGGGCAATTTCTACTGTTCGGTGATTCATCCGGAAATAGTCGTGTCCACCAAGCAGGCAAGAGAGATTCTTCCCGACAAGGTGCCTCTGCACGATGCGATTCGGCAGTGGGGTAATGTTGGCGGCCTCGTGGCCGGTCTGTATTCCGGCGACATCGCCCTTGTGGGAAGAGCTATGAGGGATTTTGTGGCAGAGCCTTGCAGAAAACAGTTCATTCCGGGTTTCGATGAGCTCAGGTGCAAACTCGTGGATGCCGGGGCGCTTGCTATGAACATCGCCGGTTCAGGCCCTTCCGTGTTCGCTTTGGCTGACCGCTACAGCGTGGCGGCAAAGGCCGGCAAGATAATGAAAGAGCATTTCGGCAGCCGGTCCATAGGATACGACGTGTATGTTGTGAAAGTCTCCAACAATGGAGCGAAGATACTTGAAGAGGAATGAGATATCGCAGTACAAACGGAAAAGCTCCTGAGGTGTCGCTTGGAGAGGCTGTGGTCCGGGGTCTGGCGCCGGACAGGGGCCTTTATGTACCCGAACGCATAACCGTGCTTCCAGATTCTTTCTTCTCATCCATTCAGAATATGTCTTTCGTGGAGATAGCCTTCCGTGTCGCCTGTGCTTTCTTCGGAGAGGATATTTCTGAAGATGAGCTGCGCACGATGGTGAATGAAAGCCTCAGCTTCGACTGCCCCTTGGTGCAGGTTGAAGGGAATATCAGTTCTCTTGAACTTTTCCACGGTCCAACTCTCGCTTTCAAGGATGTCGGAGCCAGATTTATGGCCCGTATGCTCCGCCATTTCTCCGGATCCGGGACTCTCAACGTTCTAGTAGCAACTTCCGGAGACACGGGAAGCGCTGTTGCCAACGGCTTTCTCGGGGTGGATGGAATCAGGGTTTTCGTCTTGTATCCCAAAGGAAAGGTAAGCCCGATTCAGGAGTGTCAGTTCACCACTCTGGGCCGCAACATCATTGCCATTGAGGTTGATGGGACCTTTGATGACTGTCAGGCATTGGTCAAAAGTGCTTTTGTGGACGATGAACTGAACGCGCTGATGCGTTTGAGTTCTGCCAACAGCATCAACGTGGCCCGATTCCTTCCCCAGTCCTTCTATTATTTCAATGCATACGCGAGGATGCGTGCCGAAGGAAGGGCGGACAATCTCGTGATAAGCGTTCCCAGCGGCAACTTCGGCAATATATGTTCTGCCCTGTATGCCGTCAGGATGGGGCTTCCGGTCAAACGCTTCATCGCGGCCAACAACGCCAACTGCGTATTTCGTGATTTCCTGTGCAGCGGTAATTACGAGCCTCGTCCGTCAGTCCCGACCATCGCGAACGCAATGGATGTGGGAGACCCGAGCAACTTTGCGAGAATATGGGATCTTTTCGGCAGGGATATAGCTGCACTGCGGAGCAGTGTGAGCTCCGTTTCATACAGCGATGCCCAGATAGGGGAGACCATAAGGGAGACTCTGGACAGATGCGGCTACCTTCTTGATCCTCACGGCGCTTGTGCATACAGAGCTCTCAGGGAAGGACTGGAACCGGGAGAGAACGGAGTGTTCTGCGAGACGGCTCATCCGGCCAAATTCAAGGATACCGTAGAGAAGATAACAGGAAAGGAAGTGATTGTTCCGGATGCGCTCAAGGCATTTATGGGTGGCGTGAAACAGACCGTTCCTCTCTCTCCGGATTATTATGAGTTCAGAAACTATTTGATGTCAAAGATATGAAAGTCGCAATTGTAGGTGCAAGCGGGGCCGTTGGGCAGGAGTTCCTCAAGGTCCTGGATGAAAGAAATTTCCCCATTGATGAACTGGTGCTTTTCGGTTCCGAAAGGAGTGCGGGGCGCAAGTATTCCTTCAGGGGGAAGGAATACGAAGTCAGACTTCTGCAGCATAACGACGATTTCAAGGACGTGGATATTGCGTTTGTCTCAGCAGGTGCAGGAACGTCCCGTGAATATGCCGATACCATTACCAGATACGGTACCGTGATGATAGACAACTCGAGTGCATTCCGTATGGATGCCGACGTCCCTCTCGTGGTGCCTGAGTGCAATGCGGCCGATGCTCTGGTGCGTCCCCGCGGAATAATTGCCAACCCCAACTGCACCACCATTATGATGGTGGTCGTGCTTCAGCCAATAGAGAAGCTCTCCCATATTGTGAGGGTGCACGTGGCCAGTTATCAGTCGGCTTCCGGTGCCGGTGCCCAGGCTATGGCTGAGCTCCAGCAGCAGTACAAAGATATCGTTGAAGACAAACCGGTGACAGTCAAGAAGTTCGCATATCAGCTTGCATACAATGTCATTCCCCAGATAGATGTGTTCACCGACAACGGTTACACCAAGGAGGAAATGAAGATGTTCAACGAGACACGGAAGATAATGCATTCCGACGTTTCTTGTTCGGCAATGTGTGTACGTATCTCCTCTCTGCGTTCTCACTCCGAGGCCGTTTGGATAGAGACGCAGAAGCCTCTTGAAATAAAGGATGTTCAGGATGCTCTCAGTGCTGCTCCCGGAATCACTCTTCAGGACGACCCCGCCACCCAGACCTATCCTATGCCCCTCTTCACAGGCGGCAAGGATGACATCTATGTGGGCCGTGTACGCAAGGACCTTGCAAATCCCAATGGAATAACCCTCTGGCTTTCAGGGGACCAGATCAAGAAGGGCGCTGCGCTCAACGCAGTGCAGATTGCAGAATACCTCATAAAACAAAATAACAACAGATAGTTATGCTCCAGATTTCAGACAAGGCTTCCAGAATGCCGGCTTCAGCCATCCGCAAACTAGTTCCGTTCTCCGATGCTGCCGAGGCTTCCGGTGTCAAAGTTTATCATCTCAATGTCGGTGCTCCTGACATAAAGTCGCCTGACTGTGCCGTGGATACCGTTGTGGAGAAATGCAAGGGAATGCATCATCTGTCCTACACCAATTCCGCCGGCCTTATGGAACTGAGAAAGGGAATGGTGGAGAAATATTACAAGAAAATCGGCATAGATATAGATGCATCCGAGATTCTCATCGACGTGGCGGGAAGCGAAGCCTTCTCCGTGGCAATGCAGATTGCAGCCAATCCCGGCGACGAAATAATCGTCATCGAACCGTTCTACACCAACTACCAGACTTTCGCCTTCCTCTACGGCATCACGCTCAAGGCCATATCCACTGATATCCGTGAAGGTTTCAAGGTGCCCGGAATCGAGGCCTTCGAAGCAGCCTACGTTCCCGGAAAGACCAAGGCAGTCCTGCTCAGCAATCCCTGCAACCCTTCAGGAAAGCTTTTCACTAAAGAGGAGATGCTTCAGATTGGTGAGTTCTGTCGTGTCCACGACCTGTTCCTGATTTCTGACGAGGTGTACAGGGAGTTCTGCTATACCGACGAGCCTCACTTCAGCGCGATGAATATACCGGGATGCGAACAGAACGTCATTCTGGTGGATTCCGTTTCCAAGAGGTACAATCTGTGCGGTGCCCGTATCGGATGCATCATCTCTCATAACAAAGATGTTATGGCCTGCGCCCTCAAGTTTGCCCAGTCCCGTCTCTGCCCTCCCGTTTTGGGACAGTATGCCAGCATAGGAGCTCTAGATACCCCGCAGAGCTATTTCGATGAGGTCAAGCAGGAGTACATACGCAGACGTGACTGCGCTGTGGAGGAACTCAACAAGATGCCCGGAGTGTTCTCTCCCAAGCCTATGGGAGCTTTCTATACTGTGGCAGAACTTCCTGTTGACGATGCCGCCGACTTTGCGAAATGGTTGCTCACCGAGTTCCGTTTGGATTCCGAAACCGTGATGGTGACGCCAGCCGCCTCATTTTACAGGAATTCCGAAGACAAGAAGAATCAGGTCCGTATTGCCTATGTTCTTGAAGTTCCGCTGCTCAGGAGAGCGATGCATATACTCTCCGAGGCCCTGAAGGCATATCCCGGCAGAACGGTGTGACAAGCTATACTAACAATAAGGTAAGTGAATCTCAAACAGAATACGTTTATGAAATTACGCAGCAGCATCACTTTCGAGGGTCGTCGTATGGCTGGAGCAAGAGCCCTTTGGCTGGCCGACGGAATGAAGAAGGAACAGTTCGGAAAGCCTGTCATCGCTATAGCCAATTCCTTCACCCAGTTCGTCCCGGGGCACGTGCATCTGCACGAGGCCGGTCAGATTGTGAAGGAGGAGATTGAGAAACTTGGATGCTTCGCCGCTGAGTTCAACACAATAGCCATAGATGACGGCATAGCGATGGGTCACGACGGAATGCTATATTCTCTTCCGTCCAGAGACATCATTGCAGACAGCGTGGAGTATATGGTCAACGCCCACAAGGCCGATGCTCTTGTCTGTATCAGCAATTGCGACAAGATAACCCCGGGAATGCTCATTGCAGCGATGCGCCTGAATATTCCGACTGTCTTTGTATCCGGAGGTCCTATGGAGGCCGGAGTGCTGGGAAGTGCCAGACTCGACCTCATTGATGCGATGGTGAAGTCTGCCGACCCTTCCGTAAGCGATTCGGAGGTGAGTGCAATAGAAGATTGCGCATGCCCCGGTTGCGGAAGCTGCTCTGGTATGTTTACCGCCAATTCGATGAACTGTCTTACTGAGGCCATAGGGCTCTCCCTGCCAGGTAACGGCACCGTTCTGGCGACACACGTTCTCAGGAAAGAACTTCTGAGAAAAGCTGCAAGGCTTATCGTGGAGAACGCACACAGGTATTATGACAACGATGACTGCTCCGTGCTCCCCAGAAGCATAGCCTCAAGGCAGGCTTTTCTCAATGCAATGTCGCTGGATATTGCTATGGGAGGTTCTACAAATACTGTACTGCATCTGCTTGCTGTGGCCGGAGAGGCCGGAGCTGATTTCTGTATGAAGGACATAGACCTTCTTTCCAGAAAGGTTCCCTGTATCTGCAAGGTGGCGCCGAACACTCAGAAATACCATATTCAGGATGTGGGCCGTGCCGGTGGAGTACTCGGGATAATGTCCGAACTTCTCAAGGCGGGACTCGTGGACGGAAGCACCCTCCGTGTGGACGGAATGACCCTTTCGGAGGCCGTCGCCAAATATGACATCTGCTCAGACAAAGTCACTGATGAGGCACTCAGAATTTTCAGCGTCGCCCCAGCAGGAGTTCGCAGCACAGTTATGGGTTCACAGGACAACAGTTACGCCAATCTTGACACCGACAGGGAGAAGGGTTGCATCAGAAGCGTCGCCAATGCCTACACCAGAGACGGCGGTCTGGGTGTGCTTTTCGGGAACCTGGCCGAAGACGGCTGTGTGATAAAGACTGCCGGTGTGGACGAGTCTCTCTGGCATTTCAGAGGTCCGGCAAAGGTCTTCGATTCACAGGAGGCAGCCTGCGATGGCATCCTTTCGGGTATGGTGAAGAGCGGTGACTGCGTTGTCATCAACTATGAAGGGCCCAAGGGAGGTCCCGGAATGCAGGAGATGCTTTACCCTACTTCGTACATTAAGTCAATGCACCTCGGCAAGGAGTGTGCACTCATCACGGACGGTCGCTTCAGCGGAGGTACGTCAGGACTCAGTATAGGGCACATTTCCCCTGAGGCTGCAGCCGGGGGCAACATTGCGCTTCTTCGCGATGGAGACATAATCGAAATCGACATTCCTTCACGCAGCATTGCCGTCGAACTCAGCTCTGAACAATTGCAGTCCCGTAGAGACAAGGAACTCAATCGCGGCAAATCCGCATTCACTCCTCCTACGCGTGTACGCGAGGTATCCAAAGCCCTCAAGGCGTATGCGTCTATGGTAAGCAGTGCTGACAAGGGTGCCCGGAGGATAATCGAAGACTGAATTGTGACGAAGATTGATTTTTTATATGGATAATAGTAGAAAAGGACAGATGCTGACAGGTGCGGAGATTTTGCTTGAGTCTCTTTCAGCCAGGGGTGTGGATACCTTGTTCGGGTATCCCGGCGGACAGATAATGCCCGTTTATGACAAGCTTTACGACTATTCGGACAAGCTTCGCCACATTCTTGTCAGACACGAGCAGGGTGCCATTCACGCCGCTCAGGGTTATGCCAGAATCAAGCACGCTCCGGGTGTCGCTATAGTAACCTCGGGACCTGGAGCAACCAATGTCATAACTGGTATTGCGGATGCTCTTATAGACTCCACTCCCGTGGTCGTGATAGCCGGGCAGGTAGCTTCGACGGCTCTTGGTACCGATGCCTTTCAGGAAACCGATTTCATTGGACTCACCACACCTATAACCAAGTGGAGCTATCAGATTCGCCGCCCTGAGGACGTGGCCTGGGCTGTGGCCAGAGCCTTCCACATTGCCGGAACCGGACGCCCCGGCCCTGTGGTTCTGGACTTTACCAAGGACGCTCAGGTGGGTCAAGCTCTGTATGAGGACGTGAAGTGCGATTTTATCCGCAGCTATGTTCCTGTCCCTGAGGTGGATGACAAGCTTATAGCCCAAGCTGCCGAAATGATTGGGAAAGCTTCCCGCCCCTTCGTGGTTTTCGGACAGGGGGTGCTTCTTTCCGGTGCGGAAAAGGAACTTGCCGCTTTTTTGGACAAAGGGGACATTCCTGCCGGTTCCACTCTTCTCGGTTTGAGTGCGTTGAGTTCAGACAACCCTCATTATGCCGGAATGCTGGGAATGCACGGAAACCTCGCTCCGAACACGCTCACGCAACACTGCGATTTGTTGATAGCTGTAGGAATGCGCTTCGATGATCGTGTCACAGGTACCGTTGCCACATACGCCAAGCAGGCCAAAGTCATACATATAGACATTGATGCCTCGGAATTGGGCAAGATAGTTCCGGTAGAGCTGGGTATCCACGGAGATGCCCGAGAGGTTCTTTCGAGAATCACGGCTGCGATGAAACCCTCAGTGAGGGACTCCTGGATGAAGAAAGTTGTTTCCGAGTGCAAGGCAATCGAAAAAGACAAGGTAAGCGACCCGGAAATCAATCCTGCCGAGGGCCCCGTCCGCCCCGGAGAGGTGATAGCCAGAGTGGCAGAGGTTTGCGGCGGGGATGCTGTAATTGTTACGGATGTAGGTCAGAACCAGATGCTTGCTGCCCGCTATTCGCGTTTCTGCAAGTCCAGAAGCTTTATATCTTCCGGTGGATTGGGTACTATGGGCTTCGGTCTGCCTGCAGCCATTGGAGCCAAGATTGCCGATCCTTCCCGCAAGGTCTGTCTCTTTGTCGGTGACGGAGGACTCCAGATGACCATACAGGAGCTCGGCACCGTGATGCAGGATTCGGTAGGGGTGAAGATTATCCTTCTGAACAACAACTGGCTCGGCAATGTGCGCCAGTGGCAGGAGCTGTTCTTCGGGAAACGTTATTCCTTCACCAGGATGATGAATCCGGATTTCGCTGCCGTGGCAGCCGGGTATGGCATTACCACCGTGAATGTTGAAAAGCGCGATGATCTTGCCCCGGCCATCGACCGTATGTTTTCCGACGATGCTCCCTTCATCCTTAACGTTCACGTGAAGGAGGAAGACAACGTGTTCCCTATGATACCTCCGGGAAAGAGTGTCGATAAGGTGATGTTGAACAATAAAGACTGGTTCGAATATGGAGAATGACAGTTTGTATGAGATAACGGTTTATACCGAAAATCAGGTGGGTCTGCTGAGCACTATTGCCGGTATGTTTACCAGAAGAAGTTTGAATATCGACAGGCTCGTTGTTTATCCGTCCGGAATAGAGGGTGTGCACAAGTTCAAGATTGCAACCAGGACAAGTGCATCTATGGCCCGTGCCGTCGTGCTCCAGTTGGAGAAGAAAGTGGACGTCATCAAGGCTTTCTATGAGATAGATGACGAAAGGTCGTCCAGAGAGGCTGCCGAAGTCAGAAATTTCCTTTCAATGAGAGAACGGCAAAAACAATGACATCAATACCAACAATAAAAGATCAATAACAACAATAAAATTTCTATTCGTTATGGCAAAGATGAATTTCGGAGGAGTCGAAGAGAATGTGATGACTCGTGATGAATTTACACTTGAAATGGCTCGTGAAACTCTTGCAGGCAAGACTCTTGCCGTGCTGGGATATGGAGTGCAAGGCCCCGGACAGTCACTTAACCTGCGTGACAACGGTTTCAATGTAATCATCGGTCAGCGTGCAGGCAAGACATACGACAAGGCCATAGCCGACGGATGGGTTCCCGGTGAGACTCTGTTTTCCGTAGAGGAGGCCGCAGAGAAAGGCGATATCGTTATGTGCCTGCTTTCCGATGCCGCCGTTATGTCAGTGTGGCCCACCATCAAGCCTCATCTCACGGCAGGAAAGACACTGTATTTCTCCCACGGCTTTGCAATCACCTGGAGCGACCGCACAGGTTGCGTGCCTCCCTCTGACATTGACGTGATTATGGTGGCCCCCAAGGGTTCCGGAGCTACCGTACGCTCACTCTATCTCGAAGGCCGCGGCATCAACTCTTCCTATGCAGTATATCAGGATGTCAGCGGCAAGGCCCTTCAGAACACTCTTGCTCTTGGTATAGGAATAGGTTCCGGTTATTTGTTCGAGACTACGTTCCAGAGAGAGGCCACTTCAGACCTTACCGGTGAGCGCGGATCGCTTATGGGAGCAATACAGGGACTGCTCAGCGCACAGTATGAGGTGCTTCGCGAGAACGGCCACAGCCCCTCGGAAGCATTCAACGAGACAGTCGAGGAACTTACCCAGTCACTTATGCCGCTTTTCGCTGCCAAGGGAATGGATTGGATGTACGCAAACTGTTCCACCACGGCTCAGAGAGGAGCTTTGGACTGGGCACCCCGTTTCCACGATGCCATCAAGCCCGTTGTCAAGGACCTTTATGACAGTGTGAAGAGCGGCAAGGAAGCGCAGATTTCCATCGATTCCAACAGCAAGCCCGACTATCGCAAGGGACTCGAGGAGGAACTCAAGGCTATGCGTGAGAGCGAAATGTGGAGAACAGCAGTCACTGTACGCAACCTTCGTCCCGAGAATTCAAAATAGTCACTCTCGCTGATGAACACTCTTTTCGACAAGATTTGGGATTCCCACGTGGTGGCATCCGCCGGCGGAGGTGTGTCCCAACTCTACATAGACAGGCTCTACTGCCACGAGGCAACCACCCCTCAGGCTTTTGAAGGCTTGAGAGAGAGGGGAATACGTTGTCTGCGTCCGGAACGTATCTTCTGTATGCCGGACCACAACACTCCGACTCACGATCAGGACAAACCGATAGCAGACCCTGTGGGCAGAGCCCAGGTGGATACGCTTGAGCGCAACGCTTCCGAGTTCGGACTCACGTATTTCGGAATGAATACCCCCGACAACGGAGTCATTCACGTCGTGGGACCGGAAAAGGGTCTCTCTCTTCCGGGTATGACCATAGTCTGCGGCGATTCCCATACATCCACCCACGGGGCTATGGGGGCCGTGGCCTTCGGTATAGGTACTTCTGAAGTGGAAATGGTTCTCGCTTCGCAGTGTGTACTCCAGAGCAAGCCCAAGTCGATGAGCATCAGAGTGGAGGGAGAACTCGGGAAAGGAGTCACAGCCAAGGATCTGGCCTTGTATCTGATGATGAAGATAAGCACCTCCGGTGCCACCGGGTATTTCATTGAATACAGGGGGTCCACCATCAGATCCCTTTCTATGGAGGGGAGACTCACTTTGAGCAACCTTTGCATAGAGATGGGTGCCCGCGGAGGCTTCATCGCCCCGGACAGCAAGACCTTCGATTACCTCAAGGGGAGGGAATATGCTCCTGAAGGAGAGGCTTGGGACAGGGCTGTCGAGTATTGGAAGACCCTGTACAGCGGCGAGGATGCAGTGTTCGACAAGGAACTCGTCTTCGATGCCTCCGACGTACAGCCAATGATCAGCTACGGTACGAATCCGGGTATGTCAATGCCGATAGACGGACGAATACCTGCTGATGCTTCTCCCAAAGCTATGGAATATATGGGCCTTGAACCAGGACAATCCCTTCTTGGCCACAAGGTTGATTATGTGTTCCTGGGTGCCTGCACCAACGGCAGGATAGAGGATTTCCGTGCGTTCGCTTCCGTTGTTCGCGGCCGCAGAAAAGCAGAGGGTGTGACAGCCTGGCTGGTACCCGGTTCCTGGGCCGTGAAGCGCAGCATAGAGGAGGAGGGGCTTGACAAAGAACTGGCCGCTGCCGGTTTTGAAATACGGCAACCCGGTTGTTCTGCCTGTCTTGCTATGAATGATGACAAGATTCCTGCCGGGAAATATGCCGTGTCCACGAGCAACCGCAATTTCGAGGGGCGTCAGGGCCCGGGGTCCAGGACTCTTCTCGCCAGTCCCCTTACCGCAGCCGCAGCCGCAGTTACCGGTGTAGTCACAGACCCGAGAGAATTGATATGAAACAGAAATTTGACGTAATACAGAGCAGATGCGTGCCTGTCAAGGCAGACAATATCGACACAGATCAGATTATTCCGGCACGATTCCTAAAGGAAACCACCAGAGACGAGTGCTTCTACGGAGATAATCTTTTCTGTGACTGGCGCTACAACGCCGACGGATCGCCCAAACCGGGCTTCCCCCTCAACAATCCGGCTTACTCCGGCTGTATTCTTGTCACGGGGCGGAACTTCGGATCCGGATCCAGCCGTGAGCACGCTGCTTGGGCCATAGCAGGTTATGGCTTCAGAGTAGTTGTCGCCGCATCTTTCGCAGATATTCATCGGCTCAACGAACTCAACAACTTCGTGCTTCCGGTGTCTGTGTCTGAGGATTTTCTGGCGGAACTTCATTCCTGCATCGAGGCTGACCCGGCTACAGAACTGCGTGTCGATCTCCCCGGAGAGTGTGTCACAAATCTCAAGACCGGCAGAAGCGAGCATTTCCCTATAGGGGAATACAAGAAATACTGTCTGATGAACGCATTGGATGACATAGACTTCCTGCTTTCGAACAAAAATGCGATAGAACAATTTGAAAGTGGCCGTAAACAGGATTGAAATACTGGACACTACGCTCAGGGACGGTGAACAGACCGCCGGCGTGTCGTTCAATGATGACGAGAAACTCGCGATAGCGAAGATGCTCATCGAGGAGCTCGGAGTGGACCGGATTGAGGTCTGCTCCGCCCGTGTTTCACAGGGAGAACTCAAGGCTTTTTCCAGAATCTGTTCCTGGGCTTCAGACAAAGCTTGTATAGACCGCATAGAAGCATTGGGCTTTGTTGACAACGACAGAAGCGTGGACTGGATTCACGATGCCGGCGGCCGTGTTCTGAATCTTCTGGCCAAGGGTTCCCTTCGTCATCTGCAAGGACAGCTCGGCAAGACTCCGGAAGAACACATCGCGGATATCCGCAGGGTGGTGGACAAGGCCGTCGGCAAGGGAATGGACGTAAACATATACCTTGAGGACTGGTCCAACGGAATAAAGGATTCTCCAGACTATGTCTTCGCCCTCGTGGATGCATTGTCTTCCGGCCCCATCAGGCGCTATATGCTTCCCGACACTCTCGGGGTACTGAATCCCTACGACTGCCAGAAGTACTGCTCCCTGATGGTGTCACGTTATCCGTCACTGCATTTTGACTTTCACGGACATAACGACTACGATATGGCTGTAGCCAACACTATGGCGGCAGTCAAGGCTGGAGTCGCTGGTATTCATTTGACAGTGAATGGTCTGGGTGAACGTTGCGGTAACACCCCTCTGGCATCGGCCGTGTGTGTGCTCAATGACCATCTTCACGTGGCCAACGGAGTTGACGAAAGGCAGCTTTCCCACGTGTGCAGCTATGTCGCCAGTCTTTCCGGAATCAGAATTCCGGAGAACAAACCGATAGTTGGTGATGCCGTCTTCACACAGAGTGCGGGCATTCACGCCGACGGTGACTCCAAGGGAGGCCTCTACGAGAACCAGCTTCTTCCTGAGCGTTTCGGAAGAGTGAGGAAGTATGCACTGGGCAAGACATCAGGCAAGGCCAGCGTTGCAAAGAATCTTGAGGAACTGGGCATACAACTCAGCCCGGCTCAGATAAAGATTGTTTCAGACAGAGTGGTAGAACTTGGAGACCGCAAGGAAACGGTGACCACAGAGGATCTTCCCTTCATCATCTCGGATGTGCTCAAAGGCGAATTCGCCAAAGGAGAAGACAGAATCAGGGTTGTCAATTATTCTCTGCAGCTCACAAGAAAGATGCGTCCTCTGGCAGTGATACGCATCAGTATAGACGGAGAGGAATTTGAGGAGATGTCTTCCGGAGCGGGACAGTACGATGCCTTTATGAAGGCACTCTGGAAAGTATATGACAAACTCGGCAAACGGCATCCACGGCTTGTGGACTATGCTGTGGGCATCCCTCCGGGAGGCAAGACCGATGCTCTGGTCCAGACTGTAATAACCTGGGAGTCGGACGGCTCTACATTCCGTACCCGGGGATTGGATGCAGACCAGACCGAGGCTGCGATAAAGGCCACCGTGAAGATGTTGAACATAATAGAGAACAAAAAATGAGACGCAATGTCCTGCATATAAGTGAAAGATTTGACTTTGAGGCGGGAGGGTCCATCCCTTCGATGGACATAGTGTACCATACTTCCGACAGGGATTATACACCGGGAGAGAAGGTCGTCTGGATATGCCACGCTCTCACTGGCAATTCCAATCCTGAGGACTGGTGGCCTATGATGGTGGGCAAGGGTTGTCTTCTGGATCCTGACGAAGTGTATGTCATTTGCGCCAGTTCCCTCTGCTCTCCCTACGGTGAATGCGGGCCGGCTACTGTCAATCCAGATACCGGAAGACCATATTTTCTGAGTTTCCCCAAAACTACTGTGAGGGATATAGTCCGCGCTGCCATTCTGGTAAGAAAACATCTTGGTATCGACAAAATCGACCTTATGCTGGGGCCTTCCATAGGCGGTTTTCAGACTGTGGAGTGGCTGGTGATTGAGCCCGATGTTGTGACCAATGCCGTCATTCTTGCTACTTCCGAGCGTGTAACTCCATATATTACAGCCTTCAATGAGTCGCAGCGAATGGCTCTGCTCGCCGATCCCAGTTTCGAGGCGGCAGAGAGTCTGAAAGGCGGCGAGGCCGGACTCAGGTGCGCCAGATCCATCGCTCTCATTTCTTACAGAACCTATATGGGTTACAATGTCAGTCAGAAGGAGACGGATGACGATGCACTTTTTGCTGACAGGGCGGCCTCTTACCAGCGCTATCAGGGACAGAAATTGCTCAACCGCGACTTTGACGCCTATAGCTACTGGTATCTCAGCTATTCACTCGATTCGATGAACGTGGGAAGAGGGAGAGGAGGAGTCCGGGAGGCGCTCAAACTCGTCAGGAGCAATTGCACAGTCATCAGCATCACCACTGACCAGGTGTTCCCGGCATCCAATCTGCGGGCTATGGCCGAAATGCTTCCCAAGTCTGTATATCACGAAATAGACTCAATATACGGTCACGACGGTTTCCTGATAGAGAATGACCGTCTGACCGAAATACTCAGACCCGTACTGAATTCAATCATAAATGCATAATAAATCAAAAATGCATAGAATATTCATAAGCGACAATACCGTCAGATCGGCTGCCGGGAGATACAGAACCTCCTTCCGGCTCAAGCTCGAGACATCGAGACTTCTGGACAGGTTGGGCGTGTCCTGCATAGAGACTTCTCCCATTGGAGATAATCAGGCGGATTATCTGGCAGTCAAGTCGATAGCTTCAACCGTAAAGAAAGCGGCCATCGCCGTCCCCGTGGATATACTCAACCCTGCAAGCATAAATACCTCCTGGGAGGCCGTGAGCGGAGCCGTGAATCCCAGACTTCAGGTTCCTGTGCCTTGCAGCACGGTGCAGATGGAGTACTTCTGCCACCGGAAGCCTGAGGCTGTGGCGTCACTTGTGAGCGATACGGTGAAGGCCTGCGCCGACCTTTGTGCAGATGTGGAATTTATCGCGCTGGATTTCACGAGGGCGGAGAAAGCTTTCCTCGGACGCGCTATATCAGCTGCCGTGGAGGCAGGTGCCTCAATCATAACGCTTTCCGATGCAGCAGGGAATCTGCTTCCCGATGAATTCGGCGCCTTGATTGCTGCTGTGAAGGAGACTCTTCCTGCAAATGTCAGGCTTGGAGTCCAGTGTTCCGACGGATTGTTTCTTGCCGATGCCTGTGCCGTGGAAGCAGTGAGGGCCGGAGCTGACGAGATCAAGACTTCGGTGTTCGGTGACGGCAGTTCATCTCTTCCACGTTTTGCCCATATTCTAAAGACAAGGGAGGAGATGCTCGGCATATCCTGTGAGGTAAAAATCACTGAACTTGACCACATTGCATCAGACATAAAGGAAATGTTCGAGTTATATTCCGAGAATCCCACAGCCACAGCTACAGTCATAGCCACGGCGGCCGCAGATTCGGAGTCCCCGGCACTTTCCGGAGATTTTTCAGAAGAGGAGACAGTTTTGGAGACAATTCCGGAGACATTCAGCCTCGATACCTATCTCATCAATTCAGGGAATGTCATAAGCTCCACCTGCCACCTGTGTCTTAAAAAGGACGGGCATCCGCTGGAGTGCGTCTGTGTGGGCAACGGCCCCGTCGATGCTGCTTTTCACGCACTGGAGCAGCTCATCGGTTCCAGATATGAACTGGAGGAGTTCAAGATACGTTCAGTGACAGAAGGTCGTGAGGCGATGGGCGAGACTTTGATAAATCTGCGCCACGAGGGTCGCCTTTTCTCCGGCAGGGGACTGTCCACCGACATTGTAGGATCCAGCATACTTGCATATCTGGATGCCGCAAATAAAATAGCATACGGGGAGGGACTGAATTGAAGCTTTCTTTTTCCACAAAAGGATGGAGCGACGGCAGCAACTGGTCCGTACTTCTCGACAGGGCGCAGGAGATGAACTTTTCCGGCATCGAAGTGTTCGACCCCTTGAGCAGAGAAGCTTTTCTGGCACCGGGAGGCCCTTTCCATAACAGAAGCATTCTTGCTACATTCCGGAATCTCAAGGGCCACAGGCTTTCCATTCCCTGCATTGACAGCGGTGC
>DCIN01000044.1:45396-55422 GCA_002315815.1 Bacteroidales bacterium UBA1725
CGTCTGGCTGCGGATCTCAAATGCCCTTATGTGTCCGCCAAAGTCGGAACGGACGACGGGAATCGTACCGAAGCCAATCTGGGTGAGCTCATTACAGCTGCCGCCTGCGCCGGAGTGACCATACTTATCAGAACCTGCGGCATTTTCTCCGATACTTCCAGACTCAGAAAGATGCTGGACGGTTATGCCTGTGATCAGCTTGCCGTCCTGTGGGATGTTCATCATCCTTACCGCGACAACGCTGAAGACCCGGCTGTGTCCATTACCAACCTCGGGGCGTACGTGCGCCACGTTCACTTGAATGACAGTGTGGTGGACGGAGGTTTCCGGTTTGTGGGAGAAGGAGATTTCCCCATCGCTTCAGTGATGAAGGCCTTGTCGTCAATCGATTATGACGGCTTCGTTTCTTTGGAATGGCTTCCCGAATGGGACCCCTCCTGCACAGATATGGAAGTGATACTCCCGCATTTCGTCAATTTTATGGAGCGTTATTCCAGAAGGAACGACAGGCACGAGGACAAACTCTTCCCCAACCACGACGGAACGGGCTGGTATGTCTGGCGTAAGGACGAGCTTGTGAGTCTCACTTTTTCCGAGGTGCTGGACAGGATGGTGAAGGAGTTTCCGGACCAATATGCTTTCAAATACACGACTCTGGACTATTCAAGGACTTACTCTCAGTTCAGGGACGATGTGGATGACTTCGCCCGGGCTCTGGTGTCGCTCGGTGTACGTCCGGGCAGCAAGGTGGCGGTATGGGCGACCAACGTTCCGGCCTGGTATATCAGCTTCTGGGCTACAGTCAAGATAGGAGCCGTATTGGTGACTATGAATACGGCATACAAGTCTCACGAGGCTGAGTATCTTCTGCGTCAGTCCGACACTCACACCCTCGTAACGATCAAGGGCAGTCTGGATTCCGATTACGGCGCAATCATCTCCGAACTCTGTCCCGAGTTGGAAAACAGTGTACCCGGAGAGCCTCTGCACTGCAAGCGTCTTCCTTTCCTGCGCAACGTGATTTCGGTTGGGTTCAGAAAAAAGGGTTGTCTCAGTTTTGAAGAGGCTATGGAGAGAAAGGAAATGGTGAGCCGCGAAGTAATCCTGAATATGGCCTCCTGCGTGCGTCCCGACGATGTCTGCAATATGCAGTACACATCCGGTACCACCGGTTTTCCAAAAGGCGTGATGCTCACCCACTACAATGTGGTGAACAACGGCAAGTGCATAGGCGACAGAATGGGGCTCTCCACCGCCGACAGGATGATGATTCAGGTTCCGATGTTCCACTGCTTCGGGATGGTACTTTCGATGACTTCGTCGATGACTCACGGTGCCACCTTATGCCCTATGCCATATTTTTCCGCCAAATCATCGTTGTCCTGTATCAATCAGGAACATATCACCTGCTTCAACGGAGTCCCCACGATGTTCATAGCAATGTTCAATCATCCCGACTACCGCAAGACTGACTTCTCCTATATGCGCACGGGAATTATGGCCGGTTCCGGATGTCCGCCTGAACTTATGCGCAGGGCCGCCGATCCGGGAGAGATGAATATGCGGGGGATTGTCAGCGTATACGGGCAGACAGAGACTGCTCCCGGTTGCACAATGTCTTCTTGGACAGATGACATAGACGTCAGATGCGGAACAGTGGGCTATCCTTTTCCCAATGTGCAGTGCAAGATTGTGGATCCCAATACCGGTGAGATACTTCCTGCCGGATGCAACGGGGAATTCTGTTCCCGGGGCTACAATACGATGAAAGGCTATTACAAGATGCCTCAGGCGACTGCACAGGCCGTGGATTCAGAAGGCTGGATGCATTCCGGAGACCTTGCCTGTATGGACACCGACGGTAACTATTACATCACAGGACGGCTCAAGGATATGATTATCCGGGGAGGTGAGAATCTCTACCCCAAGGAGATAGAGGAATTCATCTATACCCATCCCAAGGTTAAGGACGTGCAGGTGGTTGGAGTCCCCGACGAGAAATATGGAGAGGAGGCGATGGCCTGGGTCATAGTCAAGGACGGAGAACAACTCGACGAGGAAGAGCTCAGGAGTTATATCTCCACCCGTCTTGCCAGACACAAGATGCCAAGATACATTGCATTCGTCGATTCATTCCCGATGAACGCCGCCGGCAAGATACTCAAATACAAAATGCGTGAGCAGGCCGTGGAGATGCTCAGCCTGAAAAAGAACTGAAATGACAGAAAAGACTGAAATTACGGGAAGAACCGTAACCTTCGACGGCAATGAGGCCGCTGCGAACGTTGCCTATGAATTCACGGAAGTGGCGGCAATCTATCCAATAACTCCATCTTCGCCAATGGCGGAGCATACTGATTCCTGGTCCGCATCCGGAAGAAGGAATATGTTCGGACAGCAGGTGCTAATCACCGAGATGCAGTCAGAAGCAGGTGCCATAGCAGCAGTGCACGGTGCCGCCCAGACCGGTTCCCTCGCCACGAGCTTCACCTCCAGCCAGGGGCTGATGCTGATGATTCCTGTCCTGCACAGGATAGCAGGCGAGAGACTCCCTGTAGTCCTGCACGTTGCGGCCCGTACTGTGGGGACTCACGCAATGAGCATCTTCGGAGACCATTCCGACGTTATGTCCTGCCGCAACACAGGTTTTGCCCAGCTATGTTCGGGCAGTGTGCAGGAGGTGGCTGATTTGGCGGCCGTGGCGCACTTGTGCGCCGTAAAAGGGAGCACCCCGTTTATGCATTTCTTTGATGGATTCCGTACCTCTCACGAAATTAATACTATAGATATGCCGGACACGAAGGCGTTGAGCGCACTTATGGATATGGATGCTCTGCGTTCGTTCAGAGACCACGCCCTCAATCCCGAACACCCGCTGATGAGAGCCACAGTCCAGAATCCGGACATATATTTCCAGGTCAGGGAGGCCTGCAACCCTTATTACGACAGACTTCCCGGTTATGTAGAGTCCTGTATGGGGCAGATCAACGAAATCTGTGGCAGGGATTATCACCTGTTCAACTACTATGGCGCTGAGGATGCAACTGATGTGGTGATTGCTATGGGGAGCGTCTCCGGTGCCGCCAAGCAGGCCGTCAGTCTGCTCAATTCGCAAGGGGACGGAGTAGGCTTTGTGCAGGTACACCTTTTCAGACCCTTCAGCGCGGAACATCTTTTCGCAGCACTTCCCAAGACAGTGAGAAGAATTTCCGTGCTGGACAGATGCAAGGAACCCGGAAGTGCCGGAGAACCTCTGTACGAGGATATATGTGCAGCAGTGAACGCCGCCGGGCGGGACATTGTCGTCACCGGAGGCCGATACGGACTTTCGTCCAAGGACACTGACCCCGGGCAGATTGTCGCCGTTTTCAGGAATATGGCATCCGACACACCCGTGAACGGATTCACCGTCGGAATCAACGATGACCTGACCCATCTTTCCCTTTCTTATTCGAGTTGCGATCTTTCTGCCGCCGGAACCCTGTGCTGCAAATTCTGGGGTCTGGGCGGTGACGGCACTGTAGGGGCTAATAAGAATACTGTGCATATACTCAGCGAGTTGTCCGGAATGTACGGACAGGCATATTTCGAGTATGATGCCAAGAAGTCGTTCGGTGTAACCAAATCTCACCTGAGGTTTTCCGACGAGCCGGTGGACAGTTCGTATTATGTCAAGAGCGCTGATTTCGTAGCCTGTCACAATCAGAGTTATGTGCATCAGTATGATATGCTCTCCGAACTCAAGGAAGGCGGCCGTTTCCTTCTGAACTGCAGCCGTAAGGGAGAGGCCCTTGAGGCCTGGCTTCCGCTTGAGGTCAAAAAGGCTCTGGCCCGGAAGAAAGCCAGGATCTTTGTGATTGACGCAACTTCCATTGCACTTCGTCTGGGATTGGGCAACCATACCAACACCGTTCTTCAGGCCGCATTCTTTGCGGTAAGTGCTGTGACCGATGTGGACAAGGCTCTTGATGCAATGAAGGATGCCGCCCGAAAGAGTTATTTTACCAAGGGTGATGAGGTCATAGCCAGAAACATAAGCGCCATCGAGGCCGGAGCTGCTGAGGTTGAGGAATTTGCAGTACCCCGGGAATGGGCGCTTCTGGGAACGGAGACCGTGGAATCCCGTCTGTCACCAGCAGATGGTCAGAATTCAGAAAGCTCTTCTGCTTCAGTTCCCGAAGTGGTCAGAAACATATTGTGGCCCGTAAACAGCCAAAAAGGTGATGACCTGCCGGTAAGCGCGTTCAAGGACAGAGTGGACGGCTGTATAGACCTGGGTCTCACCGCATTCGAGAAGCGTGGTATCGCTGTGAAACTTCCTGTGTGGAACAGCGGGAAATGCATTCAGTGCAACCGTTGCTCTCTGGTATGTCCTCACGCCGCCATACGGCCGTTCCTGATGGATGAGGCTGAGAAATCAGCAGCTCCTGCCGGTCTGACTTCCATTCCTGCAAACGGAAAGGCTTCCGGACTCCACTTTACTCTAGCGGTTTCCGAGTTCGACTGCACATCCTGCGGCAGCTGCGCGTCTTCCTGTCCCGTACAGGCGTTGGAGATGGTTCAAGCCGCTCCCGACGGCAGCCGCCAGCCTTTCTTCGACTATGCTCTCGGCATTTCCGACAAGGGTGACCTTTTCGATCCGTATACCGTCAAGGGAAGCCAGTTCAGAAAACCTCTTCTCGAATTCTCTGCCGCCTGTGCAGGCTGCGGTGAAACTCCTTATGCGAAACTCCTCACCCAGCTTTTCGGAGACAGAGTTTTTTGGGCCAATGCGACTGGGTGCTCCCAGGCTTGGGGAGCCGCTATGCCCGGAATACCGTACACTACGAATTCCAGAGGCTTCGGACCTGCCTGGACAAACAGCCTGTTTGAGAACAATGCTGAGTTGTGTCTCGGTATGTTCCTCTCAATCAAGCAGAGACGTGCTCTTGTAAAGGAAAAGGTACAGGCACTCGCCGCCAATTCCGGTACAGCTCTTGCCGCAGCCTGCGAGACCTATCTTGCATCGTTCGACGATCTGGAGGCATCCAGAGCCGCATCAGACAACCTTGTGGCGGCGCTTGTGAAGGCAGGCGGCCCCGAAACTGCTGAATTGCTCGGATTCAAGGACATTTTCTCCCGCAAGACATTCTGGATGTTCGGAGGAGACGGATGGGCCTATGACATAGGTTTCGGAGGTCTGGACCACGTTATTTCCACAGGAGAGAATGTTAATGTTTTCATCGTGGATACTGAGGTATATTCCAACACGGGAGGACAGAGCAGCAAGGCCACTCCTATGGGGGCTGTGGCCAAGTTCGCATCTTCGGGCAAGAAGACTCGCAAGAAGGACCTCGGCTCCATTATGATGAGCTATGGCAATGTGTATGTGGCACAGGTGGCTATGGGTGCTGATCCTGCGCAACTTGTGAAGGCCGTCAGGGAGGCTGAGTCTTTCGACGGTCCTTCGGTCATCATTGCCTACACTCCCTGTGTCGCCCACGGAATCTGTATAGGAATGCACAGAGTACAGGAGGAGATGAAGCGTGCCGTGGCCAGCGGCTACTGGACACTCTACCGCTATGACCCACGGAAAGAACATCCTTTCCAGCTGGACTCAAAAGCTCCTTCGATGCCCTATTCCGAATTCCTTGATGGGGAGGTCCGTTACGCCTCTCTCCGAAGGACATTCCCCGAAAATGCAGGGGAACTGTTCTCAAGAGCGGGTGAGGATGCAGCAAAACGTTACGAAAAATACAAGAACGAAGAGAATATATGAAAATCAGAATTGCCAAACTCCCGGGTGACGGAATAGGTCCCGAGGTGGTGGAACAGGCCGTCAAGGCCGTGGATGCTGTCTGTGAACGTTTCGGGCACAGTGTTGAATATACCTTCGCCAAGGTGGGGGCCTGCGCGATAGAGGAATTCGGTTCCGCATATCCCGAATCCACGCATAAAATCTGTATGGAGAGTGATGCCGTGCTTTTCGGAGCCGTGGGCGATCCCAAATATGACAATGACCCGACATCCAAAGTCCGTCCCGAGCAGGGATTGCTGGCAATGCGCAAGCAACTTGGCCTTTTCGCCAACCTGCGTCCCGTAGAGACTTTCAAGGCTCTTGTCCACAACAGCCCGCTCAAGGAGGAACTTGTGGATGGTGCTGATTTTCTTTGCGTCAGGGAACTCACCGGAGGTATGTATTTCGGCGAAAAGGGTCGTCTCGACAATGGAGACACCGCCTTCGACACCAATATCTACCACAGAAATGAGGTGGAACGCATACTCAAACTGGCATATGGCTATGCGATGAAGCGCAGGAAGCATCTTACCGTGGTGGACAAAGCCAATGTGCTGGAATCTTCACGGCTCTGGAGGCAGATTGCCCAGGAAATGGCTCCTCTGTACCCGGAGGTCACCACCGACTATATGTATGTAGACAATGCCGCTATGAAACTCGTCACAGGTCCCAAGTTCTTCGACGTCCTCGTGACCGAAAATACCTTCGGGGATATACTCACCGACGAGGCAAGCTGCGTTTCCGGATCTATGGGCCTTCTTGCATCAGCTTCCGTCGGAGAGCACACGGGGGTGTATGAACCCATTCACGGATCCTATCCGCAGGCAGCCGGCAAAAATATAGCCAATCCTCTGGCCACCATACTCTCCGCCGCGATGATGTTCGAATACGCTTTCGGTCTGGCGGAGGAAGGAAAGGCGATAAGAGAGGCGGTCAGCGCTTCCATCGATGCAGGTTTCACCACAGAAGACCTTGGCGGCACTCGCAGCACCTCGGAAGTCGGTGACTGGGTTTCCGCAAGAATCAAGAGCTCAGGAAAATGAAAATATTCAACGAACAGCTTGTGGCTGATGCCTGCCGCTTCCACAGCGTGACAAATCTCTCCAAGGCCACCATTGGGGAAGTTCTGCTGGTGGCCCAGTATCTGGAGAACAAGACAGGAATCCCATTCATCCGTATGGATCAGGGATCACCGGGTCTTCCTATGAACAGATACGGCATCGAGGCAGAGAAGAATGCGCTCGACAGAGGCATAGGTTCACAGTATCCGGCAGCCGACGGAATCACAGAACTCAAGGAGGCGGCTTCACGCTTCATCAAGTCATTCATCAACGTGGATGTGAGTTCACGGGCCTGTGTTCCCACCACCGGTTCGGTGGCCGCATCTTTCGGATCCTTCATTGCCTGCACCCAGCGTATTCCGGGCAAGGACAAGGTCCTGTTCATAGATCCCGGTTTTCCTATTCAGAAATCACAGTTGAGGGTGCTCAGCGTGCAGTGGAAAGAATTCGATATCTATGAATACAGGGGAGGGCCGGCTCTTGAAACAAAACTGGAAGAGATGCTCTCGTCGGGAGATGTCGCCGCCATAATCTATTCCAATCCCAACAACCCCGCGTGGATTTGTCTGGAGGAGGATGAACTTGAGGTTATTGGCCGTATGGCAACCAGATACGATGTTGTAGTATTGGAGGATCTGGCATATTTCTGTATGGATTACCGGCGAGACCTCAGCCATCCCGGACAGCCGCCCTATCTGCCTACTGTTGCCCGTTACACCGACAACTACATCCTTATGCTCTCGGCCTCCAAAATATTCAGCTACGCAGGCCAGCGAATAGCTATGTGCTGTATCTCCGACAAACTGTATGTAAAGCAGTATCCGGCTCTGGCACAGCGATATATGGATGCAGGAGTCTTCGGTGTCACTCTTACTGCCTCCATATTGTATATGATAACCAGCGGTTGCACCGCCAGCACTCAATACGGTTATGCCCATATGCTCAACCTCTCCTGCGACGGAATCATCAATTTCGTCGAGGATACCAGGGAGTACGAGCACAGAGCCCATAGGATGAAGGAGATATTCTGCCGCCACGGCTTCAGTGTAGTGTACGACAGGGATGTGTCACAGGAAGTGGGGGACGGGTTCTTCTTCACTTTGGGATACGGCAATCTCAGCGGAGAGGAACTGGTCGTGGAACTGATGCATTACGGAGTCAGCTGTATCAGCCTTTCCACTACGGGAAGTCTCAGACAAGGGGTAAGAGGTTGCGTAAGCCGTATGCGGGACGAACTCTATCCCGTGCTTGATGAACGTATGCGTGAATTCGAGAACGATCACAAATAATGATTGCTGAGTGAAGCGAGTTTCATATACTATTCACTATTCACTATTCGCTTCAATGCGGCATTATCTTTTTTTTCATAACGACACAACAGAATCAGAACGGAAATGAAACAGGGAACAATATGCGTCCACGCGGGTTATTCGCCCCGCAACGGTGAGCCTCGCCAGATGCCGATAATACAGAGTACGACATTCAAATACAGTACTTCTGAAGATATGACCAGACTCTTCGATCTCGAAGACAACGGTTATTTTTACACCAGGCTGCAGAATCCGACAAACGATATGGTTGCAGCAAGAATAGCAGCTCTTGAGGGGGGAGTGGCCGGAATGCTCACATCTTCCGGTCAGGCGGCCAATTTCTTTGCGTGCTTCAATATCTGTGAAGCCGGAGACCATATGATCAGCACGGCGAGCATATACGGAGGTACATTCAACCTTTTCGCCGCGACCTTCAAGAAGATGGGGATCGATGTCAGCTTCGTTGATCAGGATGCTTCCGAAGAGGAACTGGAGAAAGTTTTCCGACCCAATACCAAACTGGTTTTCGGAGAGACCCTGTCCAATCCGGGTGTCAGGGTTCTTGATATCGAGAAATTTGCCCGAATCGCTCACGCCCACAGAGTTCCGCTGATTGTTGACAACACTTTCCCCACTCCTATATTCTGCCGTCCTTTCGAATGGGGCGCCGACATAGTGACCCATTCCACCACAAAGTATATGGACGGACAAGGTGTTCAGGTGGGTGGAGCGATTGTGGACAGCGGCAATTTCGACTGGAAGTCTCACGCCGAAAAATATCCCGGGCTTTGTCTTCCGGATCCCACCTATCACGGAATCGTTTATACCGAACAGTTCGGAAAGCTGGCATACATCACAAAGGCCACCAGCCAGCTGATGAGAGATTTCGGCTGTATTCAGAGTCCTCAGAACGCTTTTTATCTCGGTCTGGGTCTCCAGACTCTGGACGTCAGAGTTCGCAGACACAACAGCAGCGCGCTCAAGATTGCCAGATGGTTGCAGTCCAGACCCGAAGTCAAGTGGGTTAGTTTCCCGGAACTGGAGGGTGATCCCGAGCACGAGCGCCAGCTCAAATACCTGCCCGACGGGACCTGCGGTGTGATGGCCTTCTGTCTCAACGCAAGCAGGGAGGAGGTGAGCCGTTTCACCAATCTGCTCAAGCTGGCTACTATCGAGACTCACGTGGCCGACTGCCATACCTGCATACTGCACCCGGCAGTGCACACCCATCGTCAGCTCAACGATGAACAATTGGCCGAGGCGGGCATAGACCCTGCACAACTTCGATTCAGCGTAGGCCTCGAAGACCCTGACGACATCATCGAAGACCTCCGTCAGGCTTTGGAGGGAGGCTTAACTCAGGCAACATCTCTTTGATTATGAGTGTAAAGACAGGAGATAAAATGCCGTCATTCTGTTTGACGGACCAGTTCGGCAAGGACTGGAGCAATGAAGAACTTGCAGGCTGCAAGACAGTGTTGTACGCATATCCCAAGGACAGTACACCCGGATGCACGGCAGAGGCCTGCGACATCAGGGACAATTATGAACGCTTCCTGTCGCAGGGTTACAGAGTGTTCGGACTGAGCAAGGATTCCAGGGAATCCCACATCAAGTTTGCCTCCAGGTACGAACTGCCTTTCCCTCTGCTTTCGGATCCGGAACATACTCTCCTTGAGGCTCTTGGCGCCTGGGGTGAGAAGAAACTCTATGGAAAGCTTTCCACCGGAACTCTTCGCAAGACTTTTATTTTCGACGAGACCTGCACCTGCATCAAGGTGATTGACAAGGTGGACACCAAGAACGCCTCGGCACAGATTATTGGCTGAGACGCACGGAACTTATGCAGGCAGAATACCTGCCACTATTTTCAATAAAG
>DCIN01000086.1 GCA_002315815.1 Bacteroidales bacterium UBA1725
GGGGACAGTTACAGAATGAAGCACCGGAAAACAATCTTTGGAAACAAATCAATGCAAACAAACAATCAGACAGAGAAATGAAAAAATATGAATATGACGCACTCCTCAAGGCTGTTGACAATCTGAAAGAAGCAGATGCCGCCTTCTGCCACAGTTATGTGAAGGGTGAAATAACGGAAGAGCAGTTGGGCTTATATGACAAACTCAAATACCAACTGGATGAAATGTATATTATGGCAGATATGGTTCTGACCAGCTATATGGCCCAAAAGATGTTCCGAGAATGGCGTCGTAAGTCTGGCCGCTAGCGGCCAGACTTACGACAAACTTTGCTATCAAAGAGAAAATAATATAAAAAAACACTACCTTTGCTCGTACTGCAGCATTGTTGCCAATAATACTGTACTATTGTTGCCGAAAACACTGTACCATTGTTGCCAATCTTACTGCACTTCATCGTGCCGAAATCACTGCACTTCTTTTTGCCGATAACAGATCTTTGCGAATCTTGTTGTACGCTCTCGGGAACACAGGACCGAACTGCCAAACCTGCGGATGTTCTGACATCAGTCTGTTTCCCGTGCTGGCCAGCCACACTCCATAGGAGATATACATCATCAGTTGGATCTGAGACATGTTTAGCGACACCCTCTCCAGGATTCCCATATAACGAAAAACCTTCCCAATAACCACACTGTCCAATTCCGAGGGTGAATCTTCCTTCATATCTTTATCGGACACCTGTTGGCTGGTGTTCGTATGGACGCCTTGTTTGCCGAAAAGTTCTTCGTATGTAAAATCCGCCTCGCCGTTCTCTCTCATTGAGTCTATGATGCTTCTCAGGCTCAACGGGCTTCTGAAATTCTTGCGGACTTCCGCTCTGCGGCGCGCTTCGTCTTCGATTCGCGGCTGCTCTTCTGACTTCATCCGTTCCTGAACCATGGATGTTATCACGTCAAGGAACATGTCTTCCATCTCTGGGTTTGGGGTGGTGTCCCCTCCTCTGAGCCAGCAGAGAACCTGTCTGTAGTTTTGAGCTGTTGCCTGTCTTTCCATAATGCGTATTTCTTGTTAAGTAAAAAAGGGGCGGGCCTCCGACCGCCCCATGATGATTTCGTCAGTTCTAGAATCCCTGGAAGGTATCCTCCGGAAGGTCATCATCAACCGGCTGCTGTGTTGCTTTCGGTGCAGATTCGAATGTCTTCAGATTTCCGATTATCGGTGTGAATTTCTGAAGGTCCTCGCGTGAGATTCCGAACTTTTCTCGATTGGACTTGCCCACGTTCGCTTTCACGAAGTGGGTGTTGCCAAACTGATTGTTGGGAGATTCCCTGATTACGACATCCAGATACGCCTTTGTCGCACCATTCTTTGTTGATGTCACGAAGATTGAAGGATTGCTGCCAACAGGGATGATGATGCAGTCCTGTCCTTCTACGGATTTGTGCTGTGCTCCTGCAAGAGCGAGAAGGTCGATCTGACCTGAGAGATTTGTGTTTGTCATGATACTTTGTTTTTAATGGAAATATAAATTGTCACTTTACTGTAAATCTTCTTCCTCCGGGAATCGTCTCGATGTATTTCGCATATTCTGTAGGATTCGCGGCCTGGAATGCCTTGGGATTAAACCTCTGGGATTCCTTGGTATTTTTCCACTGAGCCAGAACGGTCCCAGATGCCGTCACCAGTGTTTCGGCTGATCCCATAGCCTTCTTGAGGTTGTCTTCAAGCACTTCTTTTGTTTCCTCCAGAGCCTTTATGCTGGCTGCAATCTGTTTCAGTCCATTGTAGTCCTCAAGAACCGCCTGGTCTGCCTCTGCGATTTCTCCGTCTTCCGCTTTCGGACATCTGAGCAGAGTGTCGTCGGAATTCTGGTCCTCTGGAGCTATCCCCTGCTGGATATTGACATTCCAGAAGTTGTCGATAGCCTCTATCAGGGCTTTGAAGAATGGTTCGTTGAACTCAACTTCCACGCAGTCGAAATGCAGTCTAGGAGAGGATGTTATCCAGCCAAGCGCACCGCTTTTGACGCCCATCACTCCCATCTGATACTGAATCTGACAGTACCAGTATGCCGGGATGTCATCGGGATCCACTGCCACAGATGTGGTCTTGCACTCCAGGATGTGATGGTTCTTCTTTGTGTGGTCTTCGCCCGGATAGTAGAATATCCTGTCCGGGGACACTCTTCTGTGAGGATGCTTTGTATCAACTGCCAGCCAGTCTCCCTTGGAGCTTTCCAGTATTTCCACACCGGCTTTGGATGCGAACATTGTTGCAACCGCATCTTCCATGTGGTGTCCAAGTTCCATTGCTTCATTCCCCGGAACGGGTCCGTCTATGCCGGTCTTTCTTCTCCACAGTTTGTATGGAGTGTCGAATTTGTTCACTCCCATGATTGTCCCGGCTTCGGAAGAGCCGATTCCATAGGATCTTTGTTCAAGCCACTCTTCGTGAGTCTTGGGTCTGATTACTTTGTATGCCATAATGCTGATGGTGTTATGCCAGTTTGCCTGCCTGTTTCAGAAGCTGATTGAGGAAGGCCTCGCTGATGTTGTACTTCTTGTTGATTCTCTCCTTGAGATTGTCCACAGAGTCGTTCTGTTTTGCACAGAATGCAACCGCCTGTCTCCAGTTTGAAGTTGCCGGCGAGAGGACCGGTTTCTCGGGCTGATGCACTTCCGGAACGGCCACTGAAGGCTGTTCGACAGGTCTTGCGTCATACTTGGTTTTGTCGGCCTCCCAGTACACATCGGCGCCTATTCCGAGAGCTTTTGCGGCTACACTTATCGCGTCCGTGTAGGCTTTCTTGTACGCCTCGTCGTCCAGATACTGGTTGATGATGCACTCGCCGTTTTCCCATTTCTTCTCAAGGGACACGACCTTGTTTCCTCCGGTTCCATGGATTGGCTTGCTCCACTCCCCGTCTTTCTTCACGAAGAGGTTGATGTCGATGAACACGGCCGTTTCACCACTCTCGCTGACCTCGGTCCACTCGCGTACCACCTCCGTGTACCATCCAAAACCAACTTGTCCAAATTGCTCCGTGAGGACCTTAATACGCCACATGGGGTTAATGTCGGACTTCCCCTTCAGTCTTCCGGCTTCGATTTTCTTGAGGGCGTTCTCAGGTACCGTTCGTACCTGGTTGTAGATCTCCAGATTGCCCTTGTTCTGGCTACTGCTGTTTGAATTCTCCATATGTAATAGGATTAATGTTGAACTTCAGTTCATCAGGCATCCTGTCCGTTTCCGGACTGCCTTGATGTTGCGCAACCAGAAGGAGCCCGACGGCCATAAGACAAGGCAATCGAGAGAAAATCGACATCCGCGGATGTTCTATTTTCTGGAAGATAGATGGGCCATCAGCCCATGGTGCATTGGATAATGGAACGCGGGACTTTCCTTCGCGCTGCATCAACGGCTGGCCCGGAAATGATTGGAGAATTTATTATTTCGATTATTCCAATTCGCAGAATTGCGACAATCTATATGAATAACTATTTCGGAAATCTTAACAAAAATTAACAAAAGTCTCTGCAAGGATTCCGGAAATTGTCCATACTTTTGCCGTACCAGCAACCACGCTGATAATCAATTATTTATATTATGATAAACTATAAATTTCAATCCAAATTTACAGATGATTTGAATATCCCAGAGAGACTCAAGCTGGAAATGGAAAACGAATATGCGAAGCAGCTCTGGACGGGAG
>DCIN01000064.1:0-2521 GCA_002315815.1 Bacteroidales bacterium UBA1725
TGACACAGTTCAAATTACGGCCTCACGGGCGGCCTCAACGGTTTGCCCGTTTTGCTGTTGTTGAGGTTGAGGCTTGCCAACATTCAGCGGCCAAAGTGCTTACATTATAAGCATATTGCCCTGTTATTGTCGGTTTTCTTCTTGCCGTTTCATTTAGTTTGTTATATTTGCATATCCTTAAACTCAAAGGCCGTGTAATATGCACGGTACAAATAGAAATTTGCCCTTTATATGGTGGTGGTAGTGGAAACACCCACACGGCACTTTGAGGCCGAGGACACCTACATAAAGGGCTTTTTTATCCTAAAACTCAAAGACAATGGAACACCAACCAACAATTTGCCCTCAACGGGTGTGGAAACTAAAGAAACAGTTGAGGAACGCCAGAAAGGAAATTGAGGCCAAAGATAAGGCCATTGATTTCTGGATAAAGGAGGCAAACACCTACAAGAAGAAATTGGAACTTGCCGACATATCGGCAGAAACCTACAGGACAACAAGCGATGGTTGCTACAGACTATTATCGGCCAAAGATGAAAGTTTTGATAAATTGTTGGGGCTTCTGGAACAGTTGACCGAGGAAAATTTCAAGTTGAAGAAACAACAGGAAAAACAACAGGCGGCCATTCTGTAGGCCAACAAAAACCGACAAAAAACAACATTTTTGGCCAATAGTACACTTTTAGTACACCAAGCCAAAAGATAAACCCCTCAAAATCAAATGATTAAGAGGGGTTTTATGTGCGGGCGAAGGGACTCGAACCCATACGCACTAGGCACCAGATCCTAAGTCTGGCTTGGCTACCAATTACAACACGCCCGCGTTTTCTGTCGCAAATTTACAACAATTCATTACATTTGCAATCGGTATCGTGAATCAAAAATGAAGGATTGCATTTCATCTACGGACAAAAACGAACTCAGGGCGGTGATGAAACAAAAGGAGAACGAATTCTTCTCAGATCACCTGCACGTCTCCGGAAGTGCCGGCATCGGCGACACAATCTCCGAAGTCCAGACACGTGAGATATGGTCTGCCGTGGAAAGGAGCAAGGAGTTCTGCGATGCCCGAACCGTGCTTGTGTATATGGCTGTTCCGGGAGAAGTTCCTACTTCGGGATTCATCGGTAAGTGGAAAGGCAAGAAGAGAATTGCCGTTCCGCGCGTGTGCGGGGACAATCTCGCGCTGTTCCTCTATGATTCCACCCTTATGAAACCCGGCTACAAGGGAATTGAAGAGCCTTCGGACGAAGCGATACGGCTGGAACCGGATATGATTGACCTCGCCCTTGTACCAGGAACAGCTTTCACGACAGACGGGCTGAGACTCGGCCGAGGCAAGGGCTTCTACGACAGGCTGTTGCCCGAATTGAGCTGCCCGTGCTGCGGCATTTGCTACAGTTTCCGCATAGTAAACCACATACCCTGTGACCCTTGGGATGTCAGGCTTGACAAAGTATTTACCTGTAACACCGAATATTAAAAGACATATGAACATTTGGATTATTCTGCTGGCCGTGATGGGACTTTCATTCATCATCCAGCGCACACTTCAAAGCAAATTCGACCAATACTCAAAGGTTTCATCCCCACACGGTCTGACCGGGGCTGACATAGCCCGCAAGATGCTACAGCAAAACGGCATCAACGATGTAAGTGTCAGAAGTGTTTCCGGAATGCTTACCGACCACTATGACCCCAGAGACAAGACGGTGAACCTCAGCGAGTCCGTTTACGGAAGCGCAAGCATTGCCGCCTGTGCCGTGGCTGCACACGAAACAGGACACGCAATACAGCACGCCAAAGGATACGCCCCGCTCAAGTTCCGTTCCGCAATTGTTCCTGTTGTGTCATTTACAAACAATATTGTGCAGTGGGTTCTCCTGTTGGGGGTATTGCTTATCAAAGTCTTCCCTTTCCTGCTTTGGCTGGGAATAGCCCTCTTCGCCTTATCGACTCTGTTCAGTTTCGTCACTCTCCCAGTAGAAATAAACGCCAGCAGAAGAGCTGTGGAATGGTTGGACGGAGCCGGGATAGTGGATGAGCGCACGAGACCTATGGCCGAAGATGCGCTTAAATGGGCGGCATACACATATGTGATAGCGGCAATCGGTTCGCTGGCAACTCTCCTTTATTATATTTCCATTGCAAATAGCAGACGATAATCCCTTGTATTTCACAATTTATTCCTATATTTGCGCGCCAAAAAGAAAAAGGGGGTGATTTAAGAATGATTATCGTACCGGTAAAAGAAGGTGACAACATCGAGCGCGCACTTAAAAAATTCAAGCGCAAGTTCGAAAAGACGGGTGCAGTGCGTGAGCTCCGCGCCAGGAAGAATTTCGAGAAGCCTTCAGCACTCAAGCGCATTGCAAAACAGAAGGCAATCTATGTTCAGCACCTCCGTCTTATGGAAGAGCAGTAATTTCCTTTATCAGAAATATCCTTAGTAAAGAGATAAAAATAAGCTGGTAAAGATTGACGAGTATTATTGAAGACAGATTTTGCTCTGAAGAGGGAG